>CAZWYB010000143.1:0-6652 GCA_964637745.1 uncultured Pseudomonadota bacterium | reverse complement strand
GCGGAGAGGAACTCGCCCGCCGCCCCGTTCTGTCGGGCCCGGATCTCCCCCGGCGGGGGCGTCGTCCGGGGAAACCGGACCGTCCCTAGGCGGGCCGCCTCTGGCGGGAACCGCTCGACCCGTAGGGCGGGGGTGTCGATGGGCAGGCTCATCTCGGTGAGCCCGAGCGGGTCCCGCCACAGGACCTCGGGCCGGGGCACCGTTGCGAGGAACGGGTACGGCGCGGACCACCGCAGCGACGTGGCGCTGCGGGTGGTCGCCGACCACGTCCGCAGCGCGGTCATGCTGGTGGCGGACGGGGTGCTGCCCAGCAACGAGGCGCGCGGCTACGTGCTGCGCCGGATCATCCGCCGCGCCATCCGCAACCTGCGGTTGCTGTCCGGCGGGCAGCGCGGCCGCGGGGGAGGAATGCCGCACCGCGCGGGCCGGGATTCGCTCCCGAAATCGAATCCCTCTATTAGATGCAGTCCCAGTGGATCTTTCCCCCACCCCAGGCCCCCATCAACTCCTGATGACCGACCGGATCTACAAACCGGAACTCGCCCGCAGCCGGGAACCATGGGACGCCTTAGTCGTCGGTTCGGGCATCGGTGGCCTCGGGGCCGCGGCCTTATTGGCGAAGGCCGGACTCAAGACGCTCGTCTTGGAGAGGCATTATGTCTCGGGAGGCTTTACGCACACGTTCGAGAGGAAGGGCTACCAGTGGGACGTGGGCATTCATTATATCGGCGAGGTCCATCGTAAGAACGCGCTCTTGAGAATCGTCTCCGACGACATTTCGAGCGGTCGCCTTCATTGGGAGCCCATGCCCGACGTCTACGACCGGCCCGTTTTCGGCGAAGAGCGCTATGAGTTCGTGGCGGGCCGCAACCGTTTGCAGCAAAGGCTTAAGGACTATTTTCCCGGTGAGGCCGGAGCCATCGACCGTTATTTCGAATTGGTTGACCAAGTTGCCCGCGAGGCCAAGGGCTATTTTTTGGAAAAGGCCCTGCCATCGGGTCTCGGCGCGCTGGCTTCGCCCTTTCTCCGTAGACGGTTTCTGAAACTGTCGGATCGAACGACGTGGGATGTCCTGTCTGGTTTGACAAGAAACGAAAAACTGATCGGTGTGTTGACGGCCCAATATGGCGACTACGGCCTGCCTCCACGCCAGAGCAGCTTTGCGGTGCACGCCATCGTGGCGCGGCACTATTTCGAGGGGGGTAATTATCCCGTCGGCGGGGCGGGAAAGATCGCGGAAACGGTCGCATCCGTCATCGAGGAGGCCGGCGGTCTCGTCTTGGTCAAGGCCGAGGTCGACAAGGTCCTGACCGAAAGCGGTCGGGCCTGCGGCGTCCGCATGGCCAACGGCGATGAGATCCGGGCCAAGGTCGTTCTGAGCGATACGGGCGTCTTTAATACGTTTGGAAAACTCTTGGGGCCCGATGCGAACGCCGGCCGCGTTTTGCTGGATCGGCTCCGCCGGGTGCATCCCTCCTATCCGCATGTCTGCCTTTATATGGGTCTGAAAGAATCGGCAGCGGCGTTGAATCTTCCGAAATCCAATTTTTGGATCTATCCCGGCTACGATCACGACGCGAATCTGGAAAAATATCTGAAGGACCGATCCTCCCCTCTTCCCGTCACGTATATCTCCTTTCCGTCCGCTAAGGATCCGGATTGGGAAAAGGACCACCCCGGAACGGCTACGATCGAGGCCGTCGGCGTCGTCCCTTATGAGTGGTTCTCGCATTGGGAGGGGTCACGTTGGAGGAAGCGGGGCTCGGATTACGAACAATTGAAGAACGAATTCACACAAAGGCTGTTGGAACAGGTCTATCGGTTCGTTCCTCAAGTGAAGGACAAGATCGATTACGCCGAGCTCTCGACGCCGCTTTCGACCCGCCATTTTGCGAATTACGGACACGGGGAGATCTACGGGATCGATCACACGCCTGAGCGATTCCGACTCCGCTGGCTGCGCCCTCAAACGCCGATCAAGAACCTCTTTCTCACGGGCCAGGACATCTGCACGGCCGGGTATGGAGGCGCCTTGATGGGAGCGGTTCTGGCGGCCTCCGCCGTCCTCCGGCGCAACGTCATCAAGGAAATTATGGAGCGATCACGAAGGGAACTTCCAAGCTGATTTGAGTCCCCGCCACGTCGTCATGCAGGACATATTGAATCCTGTAGCGCCCGGCCTGCATGTCCGCAGGGGTGTCGACTGAGGCCGTGATCGGGAGATAGGCGGGAACGTAGAAGAACTTCTGATCGATGTTGACCACATCCGGCTTATCCAAGAGTTTAAGGCCCGCTTCTGAAACAACTCCAAGATCCATCCGCATTTTGACCGATTGCTCGGGTCCGATCCGGAAGCCGACGACGTGGAAGCGGCTGCGGATCTTGTTTCCCGGGGCGTAAGAGGCGTTTCGGAGCGGGTCGTTCTCCCCTCCTCCCAAAAAATCATGATCCTGCACGCTGAACCCGACGGTCGGCTCCACCTTGGGGCCGTTGACCGTGAAAGGCACTTTCATCGCCGTTTGCCGATTTTTCGGCCGGTCGTCGATCGAAATTTGGATCGTGTGTTCACCGCCGACGGCATAGATGGGAAGCGTGAGGTGAAAACGAAGCGGTGTCGTTTCTCCGGAAGATTTGGGTCCCGGCCCGTTAACCGGCAAGTCGACGGGCGCGACGATAGGGTGCCCCGCGGGATCCACCGCCTGAAATTGAACCAGCGCATTCATTTGATTCCGGTCGTCGACCGACAGATGAGCGACGTCGAAGACGAGATAGAGATCGTCACCTCCCGTGTAGGATTTCGTGACGGCCGGCCCATCCTCCATCGCGAAAAAGCGGACGTTCAAGATCTCCGGTTTCGCATTCCGCTCCGCGATCTTCCGAAGTTTAAGACCTCCCCAAATCGCCCCTCCGGCGGCGGCGATCAGGAAGAGAACGACCACTGATTTCAGGCGCGCGTTCATGGATTCTTCCTCTCGATGAGTTTTGTATCACAACCTTAAGACAAGCGCTTCCGGAACTTGAGAACGCTCAAACTGACGATGGTGATCGCCATGCCTAAGAGCGGGAGGATCTGCTCCCAGAGATCCGAGAAACTTAAGCCCTTCAGAACGATGCCGCGGATGATGGCGACGTAGTAAGTGAGGGGAATCGCAAAGCCCAGATAGTAGATCGGCAGCGGCATCGTCTCGCGCGGAAAGATGAATCCCGAAAGGAGGATGGAAGGCGGGATCAGGAACATGACCATCTGGGCCGCCTGCTGCTGATTCTCCGCGACGGTCGATGCGAAGAGCCCTATCCCCAGGCAGACCGAGAGAAAGAGGAAGGACGTGAAGAAAAGCGTGAGCGGATTGCCGCGTATTGGTACCCCGAAGAGGAACCGGGCGGCCGCCAGGATCATCAAAACGATGACGAGGCCGATCATCACGTAAGGAATCAGTTTCCCCAGCATCAGCTCATAGCGTTTGATCGGGGTTACGAGCAGCTGCTCGATGTTTCCCCTCTCCTTCTCACGGACGATGGCGGTCGCCGTGATCATCGGAATCAACACCTGGAGGAGGAATCCGACCAATCCCGGCACCATGAAATAGACGCTCTTCAAGTCCGGGTTGTACCAAAGCCGGGGGCGGTAATCGATCGGCATGACTTGGGTGGGGATCAGGCCTTCCTTCTCCATAAAGGCGACGACGATCGCCTGGCTCGTATTCATCGCCGCGTTGGCGGGATTCGAGTCGGTGCCGTCGACCACGAGCTGCAAGGGCGTGGTTCGCCCCGCCAGAAGATTTTCGGAAAATTCCGGAGGGATATGGAGCCCCGCCTTGGCCTTGCCGCGGTCCAAAATGCGGCGGACTTCGGATTGTGACGAGGCCTGGTAATCGAAATCGAAATACTGGGATTGTTGAAAGGACTCCACCAGACGGCGGCTCAAAGGCGTCTTGTCTTCGTCGTACAAGACCGTGCGGATATGTTTGACGTCGGTATTGATCGCGTAGCCGTAGATGGTCAACTGCATCGCGGGCATGAGGATGATCAGCATCAGCGTCCGTGGATCGCGGAGAATGTGGATCACTTCCTTCCAAAGAACGGCCCTAATGCGCTGCATCCGTGCCCTCCGTGAGCGAGGCGAAGACGTCTTCCAGAGAGGCGGAGATCCTTTTCATCGAGATCAGCTCGATACCTTCCGCCTTGGATGCCGCCGTCACCTCCTGCTTGACCTTTTCCTCATCCGATACGTTCAAATGGAGCGTCGTGCCGTAGGCCGTGATGCCCAAAACGCCCGGCAGCTTTCCGTAGAGGCTCGAGCCTTTCATGAGCGGCCGACATTCCACCTCCAAGAGTTTTTTCGAGACCCCGGCCTTCAACTCGGCGGGGGTTCCGGTCGTCAGGAGTTTTCCTTGGCTGATGAAGGCGATTTGATTGCAACGCTCCGCTTCTTCCATGTAGTGCGTCGTGACAAAAAGGGCCACGCCGCCGTCCGCGATCCGGTAAAGGACCTCCCACAGCGCGCGGCGCGAGAGCGGATCGATTCCGGCCGTCGGTTCGTCCAAAAACAAGATGCGGGGGCTGTGGAGGATGGAATTGGCCAGAGCGAGGCGCTGCTTCCAACCGCCCGAAAGTTGTCCCGCCCTTTGCCTTCTCCAAGGACCAAGACCCGTCATCTCCAGAACCTCGTTCATTCTTTTTTTCAAAGAACTCTCGGGAATGCGGTAGATCCGTGCGTAGAAGGTCAGGTTTTCCTCCACCGTCAGGTCTTCGTAGAGGCTGAATTTCTGCGACATGTATCCGATGGATTCCTTGATTTGTTCGGGATCACGGTTGACGTCGAAACCGGCCACGCGGGCCGTGCCCTCCGTCGGAACCAAGATGCCGCAGAGCATGCGGATCGTCGTCGTCTTCCCGGAACCGTTCGCCCCCAGGAAGCCGAAGATTTCGCCGTAGCCGATTCGGAAATGGACGTGATCCACAGCTATGACGTGGCCGAACCGGCGCGTGAGGCCCTCGGCGGCGATCGCAATGGTGTCGTTATCGGGTTCCATCGCTGAGTGTCAGGGTGACGTCCGCGGCAACGCCCGGTCTCAAGAAGACGGGAAGCGGGTCCAAAGCGACCTTGACGGAAAAGGTTTGGGTGACGCGCTCCTCGACGGACTGCACGTTCCGCGGGGTAAACTCGGCCTTGGGTGCGATGAACACGATCTTTCCCGGAAACGGATGATCCAGCCCGTCGAACGCGACCGACGCCTCCTGCCCCATGCGGATGCGATTCACGAACCCCTCGGGCACGAAGATCCGGATCCAGGCGCTCGTCCGGTCACCGACGACCGCCACCGAACCGCCTGCCGTGACGACTTCACCGGAGTCGTGCACCTTGGTCAGGACGACGCCGTCGACAGGCGAGACGACGGCCTGGTCTTCCAAGGCCAGGTCGGCCTGCTCTACGGCCTGCTGCGTCGAACCTCCCTTTTCGAAGAGCCGTTTGATGCGGTCGTCGTCTTTCTTCGCCTGCTCATAGCGATCGAGCGTCGCAAGCAAGTCGCCCTTCTTGACCTCGGACCCTTCGTCGAAGTGGATCTTAGAAATCCGGCCGGGAACCCGGGCCCCGAGGGAATGTTCCGTCAGCTCCAGCGTCCCCGAAAGGGTGATCCGGCTGTCGGAGCGACAGGCCCCGAGACCGAAGGCGTTTAGTGAAATCAGGAAGACAAAAAAGAGACTCTTGTTCATGGTCTGATGAAATCCTCCATCCGTCCCATCGCCTGGGCGAGCCGCACTTGGGACAATCGGTAGGTCGCTTCGGCCTGAAGGCGGCCGTCCCGCGCGACGGCCTCGGCCGAATCGGCTTCCGTCAATTCCAGAGAACTCCCCAGACCGCTGGCCAGTCTTTCCTTCGCGAGCTCTTTTCGTTTGGAGGTCTCCGCCTCGTCGGCCGCCGCCGCCCGCAAGAGCGATTGGGCCTCCAACACCGTCTCGCGGGCCGCACGCGCCTTGGCCTCGGTTTCCTTGCGGGAGGAATTGAGAAGAGTTTCGCTCTCCCGAACCCGGCTCGAGGCCTCCCGGATCCTTCCCGAGCGGAGGCCGCCCCGGAAGAGGGGGATGGTCAATTGCCCTCCGAAGGAATACGTGCCGTCGGAATGGGCCGGAGACCGTCCGCTCGCGCCGTAATCGGCCGAAGCGGAGACTTTTGGAAAGTAGTCCGCCTTTTCCACCGCGCGTTCGGTCTCGCGTTCACGGACCGTCAGGCGGGCGGCCTCGACGTTCGGGTGCTCAGCGGCCGCCGAAACGATCTCCTCTTCGACAGGCAAGGAGAACGGGCGCTCTGCCTTGCCATCGGTAAAAATGATTCCTTCGTCTTCCGGAAGTGACAGGGCAGATTGAAGATCCAACCGTCTTTCGATCGCATTGGCCTTAAAGGAAGCCAGACGGTTTCGAGCGTCGGCGGCCTCCGATTCCGCCGTCAAGACGTCCAGCGAAGATCCATTGCCCACGTCCTTCTGGGTGCGAACGACCCTCAGACGTTCTTCAGCAGCCCGGAGGAGGGATTGAGCGACCGTGACTTGCTCTTGAGCCCGGCGCGCTTCGAGGTAAAGGGTCGCCGCCAGGGCCAAGACGTCCTGCCGGACCTTTTTCAGCTCGGCTTCGGAGACCAAGCGCCCGATTTTGA
>CAZWYB010000142.1:0-6738 GCA_964637745.1 uncultured Pseudomonadota bacterium | reverse complement strand
CGCCGTCGTAGGCATCATGGAGCACATCGAAGAGGCAGGGATTCATTCCGGTGACAGCGCCATGAGTCTGCCGCCGCGCTCGCTTTCCGACGTCCTGCTCCTTCAAATCCAAGATTGGACCGTCCGGATGGCGAAGGAACTCAAGGTCATAGGGCTGATGAACGTACAATACGCCATCAAGGGTGGAAACCTCTACGTGTTGGAGGTGAATCCGAGGGCGTCCCGGACCGTGCCCTTCGTCTCCAAGGCGACGGGAATGCCTTTGGCCAAGATCGCGTCTCTTTTGATGGTGGGGCACAAACTCAAGGAATTTTCCCTGAAGTCCCCGCTGGATTTAAAGCACGTCGCCATCAAGGAGTCGGTGTTTCCGTTCTCGAAATTCCCCGGCGTGGATACCCTGCTGGGGCCGGAGATGAGATCGACGGGAGAGGTGATGGGCATCGGCGACGATTTCGGAGAATCTTTTGCGAAGTCTCAGATCGCCGCGGGCACCCCCATGCCGCTGAAAGGGACGGCCTTTTTCAGCGTGCGCGACGAAGACAAGGCGGTCGTGTTGCCGGCCGCACGGAAGCTCTTGGGATTGGGTTTTAAGATCCTCGCGACGAACGGGACGGAAAGATTCCTTCGCAAGCATGGCTTGGTCGTCGAACGCGTGAATAAGGTCGTCGAAGGGAGTCCGCATGTCGTGGACGCGATCGGATCGGGAAAGATCGCCCTGGTCATCAATACGCCGGAGGGACGCATCTCCGCGATGGATTCGTTCTCCATCCGGAGGACCGCCCTTATGAAGGGCGTGCCGTATTTCACGACCGCGGCGGCGGCGGTCGCCGCAGTCGACGGAATCGAGACCCTTTTGAAAACGGGGCTCAAGGTGAAGCCGATGCAGGATTACCATTCCGGGAGCCTTCCCGATTTAAAGATTGAATTAAGCATGACCGGCAGGTAAGTTCATAAAATCATCAATTAAGGAGGGGGCATGGAAGAAAAGGGTTATTGTGTGAAGTGTAAGGCGACTTCGACCATGAGCGACGCCCAGAAGGTCAAGATGAAGAACGGCCGCGAGGCGATAAAGGGCAAATGCGCCAAGTGCGGTACGGGAATGTACAAAATATTAGGGAAAAAATAGGGCTTCCTGTAGTTTACATAATATATATTATACGACACACTGTATAAATAGCTCCTCATCCCAAGGGTTTTTCCCTCCTCTATTAAAATTGGCCGTCGGATAGGTAGGTATAATCAGCCAGAGCCTTGCGGTACTCGTCCAAGAGCTTCATTCCTAAGGTGGGCTTCATCCGGTCTTCCTTAATAGCGCTATCGACCATCCCTTTGAAACGTCGGATCAAGTCGTTCGGATCGTATTGGGTGTTGTGAAGGACCTGCTCGACCGTCGATCCGGGGATCACTTCCTCCACATAGAACCCGCTTTCTTCATCCGGATCCAGGAAGACATGGACCTCATTCGTCCGTCCGAAGAGATTGTGCTGATCCCCCATGATGTCCTGGTAGGCCCCGATCAGGAAAAATCCCAAATAATAAGGACCCTGCCCGAAGGAATGCAAAGGCAGCGATTCCTGGACGTCTTGGAGATCGATGAATTCGTCGATCTTGCCTTCGGAGTCGCAGGTGATGTCCACGAGTGTCGCCTTATTGTCCGGGGCCTCGTTCAGACGATGGATCGGCACGATCGGAAACAGCTGGCCGATCGCCCAATTGTCCAAGAGCGATTGGAAGATAGAAAAATTGCAGATGTACTGGTCGCTCAAGGTATTGGCCAATTCCTGGATCTCTTCGGGGATACGGCCGTTCTGCTGAAATTTGTTCACGATCTGCTCGGCCAACTGCCAATACAGGTTCTCGGCCTTGGCCTTGGTGACCAGATCCAGAAGTCCGACGTCGAAGAGCCTGGCCGCCTCTTCCTTCACCTGCTGCAAGGCATGGTAGACCTCGAGCGTGTTTTTCTTGTGCGGTAGTTTCCGCCGCAGAGATAGGATTTCCCGGATGATCTTATGCTCCTTGTCGTCCGCATTGATGCTCATGAGCTTCGATTCGCGGGCCTTTTCGACGTTCGCGAAGGCCTCGACCACCAGGACCGTATGATGGGCCACGGTCGCCCGCCCCGATTCGGAGACGATCGTCGGATGAGACACCTTCTCCTGATCGCAGACGTCGCGGATGTTGTAGACGATGGTGCTGGCGTATTCGTCCAAGGAGTAATTCATCGACGAATGAAACGTCGTGCCGCTGCCGTCGTAGTCGATCGCAAGACCCCCACCGACGTCGATGTATTCCAGTTTCGCTCCCAGCTGGATGAATTTGGCATAATACCGAGTTGCCTCGCGGACCGCCTGCTTGATGTGCATGATGTCCGGAACCTGGGACCCGATGTGGAAATGAACCATCTTGAGACACTCGCCGAGCCCGTTTTCTTGCAATACCTCCCAAGCCTCGAGGGCCTCAGCGGAGCTCAAGCCGAATTTGGCGTTGTCGCCGCTAGAATCCGCCCACTTCCCCGACCCTTTGCTGGCCAGGCGGATGCGGATGCCGATCATGGGCTCCACTTCCATCTCCCGCGCGACGCGGATCACGCGCTCGAGCTCGTCGACCTTTTCCATGACGAGAATGATCTTTCGGCCGATCTTCTGGCCCAATAGGGCCAGGCGAATGAAATGGTTGTCTTTATATCCGTTGCAGACGATCAGGCTCTCGGGGTTGTCGTTGATGGCGAGGGCTGCGACGAGCTCCGGTTTGCTGCCGACCTCCAACCCGTGGTTGAACTCGCGCCCTGCGTCCAGGATCTCCTCCACCACTTCCCGCAATTGGTTCACCTTGATGGGAAAGACCCCTTTATAGGAGTTCTGATAGGCATGTTCTTCCAGGGCGCTGCGGAAGGCCGTGTTCATCGAACGCACGCGGTGACGGAGCAGGTCTTGAAAACGAATCTGCAGCGGGAACGTAAGATTCATTTCCTTGGCCGCCTTGACGCCGGCCATGAGTGAAATGCCGGCTCCTTCCTGTTGAACGGGCCGGCAGATGATCTCCCCTGCTTCGTTGACGGCGTAATATCCCGATCCCCAATTCTCGACGTTGTAGAGATGGGAAGAATCCTCCACCGTCCATTTTTTTGGTGACTTGGAACTCAGGATTTCAGCGGCGTGCTGCGTTCCGTTCTGCGACGTAACTTCCTTGAGGATCGTTTGTGGCATCTAAATTCTTACCAGCATCAATTCACCCTGTGGATTATTACACGTAACCCCGCGTCGTCAAACATTTTTTCACAAAATCGGACCATTTTTTTATTTTGGTCGGTATGGTTGACAAAGCGGATACGCTCGTCTATCAGTCACAAACTCGCTCGCATGCAGGAGAGTTATTCTCTCAGATGGGTGCTCGAGGGAGAGCGGTATCTCCATCGAATCCAAGCGAACATCCGGCTCTGCCGGTGTGAGCGGAACAATCGCGGGGTGGAGCAGTCCGGTAGCTCGCCGGGCTCATAACCCGGAGGTCGCAGGTTCAAATCCTGCCCCCGCTACAAAAACTTGGCCCAGAGAAACGCTGCGAAGCGGGTCTCTGGGCCTTAGTTTTTGTTGTGCCCGTAGCAAGCTTTCCAGAGTTCACTCACTTCTCAGTAGCTTATGAAGCCGAAACCCTGAAGGAAGGCCACAGTCAAACTGTAAAAAAGGTTTTTGGAATATGTCGAAAGGCATGGAGGGGCCCAGTCTACTCAGGAGACTTTTCGGCACCGGTTGTGGTGGCTTGCAGGCTTGTTCCCATTCTTGTTCTCTTTGTCGAGCGGCCTCCAAGATCGCCTCTTTTTTTTCTTCTAAAGAAGAAGAAATCGGCAGCGATCCCTTCCAGCCTGCAGAACGATAGGTTCTTTCGAATTCTCCATACACCTGATCATAGCGGTCCAGCCACTTGCTTCCAGGAGCATATTGATCATTCTTATTCTCAAGATAATCTTCAACTTTGACCCTCTTACCCTGGATATAAACATAGTCGTCGAGATCAAGCCTTCGCAATCCTCCGGGGGCTTGTCCTTCCTGAAATCTGATGTTGGGTAAGTTCATAAATATCCCCCTTCTCTAGGGATAAATACAAAACATGTGCCAAGATTGAGGTTGTTGAACACAAAACAATTTTTACATCACGGCTCTTTTAGTTAGCACTTTTTGTGTGGAGACTAAGGTCCCAAAAATCGCACAATTTGAGCGAAAGCCGACCAAGTTTGGAGGGATTACGATTCCAACTTTTCTTGCGGTTGCGGTTCAGGAGCAGCCGGATTGATTGTTGCGGCCGCGTTTTTATCGACGTCTTTCAAGTTTTTAAGACTCGAGTCGAGTTCTTCTAGCGCCTCGCGGTCCGACTCCTCCATCGAACCCAACTCTTCCGGCGTCGAAACGAGATCCGCAACGGAGAGATCCGCCGAAGGCTGCGGGGCGTTCTCAGCCTCAGCCTTCAAACGGTCTTCGAATTCCTGTAAAGGCGGCAGGTCGGCCAAGTCTTTGAGTCCAAAGAATTCCAAAAACTCCTTCGTGGTCGCATAGAGGATCGGCCGTCCGGGTTCTTCCTTCCGTCCCACGATCTTGATGAGTTTCCGGTCGGTCAAACTCTTCAAAACGCCGCCGCTGTCGACCCCCCTCACCGCTTCGATTTCGGTCCTCGTAATGGGCTGACGGTAGGCGATCATCGCAAGCGTCTCCACGGCCGGCATCGAGAGGCGCTGAGGTTTGGGCCGGTTCAAGAGCCGGATCCATTGAGAGAATTCGGGGATCGACCGAAACTCGTAGCCTTGGGCCACCTTGATGAGGCGTACCCCCCCTTCCCTTTCTTCCCACTCCTTTTGGAGGGATGCGAGTGCCTCTTCCAACTCCTGCCGGGACGGCTTGGGGCCATCGCCTTCAAAGGCGTTCAGGGCCTCGAGCATGTCGCTCGACCCCAACGTCTTTCCGGAGACGAAGATCATGGTTTCAAGAATCGATTTTAGGCTCGGTGGTTTCGTTTCCATTCTGTCCTCCCATCTCTCCCGCTTCCGAATTTCCATCCGCCGAAAACAAAGGGCAGACGACGATTTTGCAAAAAACCTTTTCCTGGGCGATTCGCAACAGACGTTGCTTGGCCATTTCGAGGATGGCGAGGAAGGTCACTACCAGATCGCTGCGACTTTTTCCTCCCTGAAAGAGGTCCTCGAAGGAAACCCGGTCCTTTCCCCGGAGGAGATCCGTCAACTCCAAGATCCTCTCGGCGACGCCCATCCGGCTGTGGCTGATCTCGTGGACCTTTTCCTGGGGAAGTCTTTTCAAGATATCGTGAAAGGCGGAGACGAGCGAGAGCGTGTCGGCCTCGACCCAAACTTCTTGAGCCTCTTCCTCCGACTCCTCCGGCGTCCGCGAGAATACGTCTTGTCCCAAAAGAGGTCGGGAGAGGAGCGACTGCCCCGCCATCTTGAATCGTTGGTATTCCAAGAGGCGTTTCATCAGCTCCGCACGCGGATCCGGCCCCTCTTCTTCTTCCTCCTGCGGCTCAGGAAGGAGCATTTTCGATTTGATGTAGGCGAGCTCGGCGGCCATTTCGAGGAATTCACCGGCGAGGTCGATGTCCAACTCCTTGGCGAGCTCGATGTATTGCGTGTACTGCTCCAGCAAATGGGAAATGGGGATGTCGTAGATATTCAGATCGTCCTTCTTGATGAGATGAAGAAGGAGATCCAGCGGGCCTTCGAAGACGTCCAACTGAACGCGATGGGAATTTGTTTCCATTAAAACTTCATCGCCTTTCTGACGCGAATGATCGTCTCCTCCGCAACCGACTTCGCCCTCTCCGTTCCGCGGCGGATGATGTCATCGATACGCCCCGGGTCCTTTTCGAACTCCGCCCGCCTTTTTCGAATGGGCTCCAGAAACTCGTTCAAGATCGCCGCCATCTTCTTTTTATCCTCGACGCAACCCAAGACGGCGTTTCGACATTTTTCGCTGACTTCCGCCACCGTGTCTGGAGAGCTGTGGAGCTTGTGATAGTCGAAGATAAGGCAGATGTCGGGATTGCCGGGGTCGCTCTTGCGGATACGCGCCGGATCCGTGATCGCGTCGCGGATCTTCTTCTCTATCTGATCGGGCGTATCGCTCAAGAACAAGGCGTTGTCGTAACTCTTGCTCATTTTCCGGCGGTCAGGCCCCAGAAGCTTGGGCGATTCCGTCAGAAGGGCCTGCGGCTCGATTAAGGTTTCTCCGTAAAGATAATTGAATCGCCGAACGATCTCACGCGACAGCTCGATATGCGGGACTTGGTCTTGCCCGACGGGCACCTTTTGGCCGTCGTAGAGCGCGATGTCGGCGGTCTGCAGGAGCGGATAGCCCAGGAAACCGTGGGTCGAGAGGTCCTTCGTCGCCAATTCCTGCTGCATCTCCTTATAGGAAGGCACCCGCTCCAGCCATCCCAAGGGCGTGATCATCGAAAGATAGAGGTTCAGTTCGGCGTGTTCCGGGACATCCGACTGAATGAACAGAACGGCCTTGTCCGGATCCAGCTTGAGTCGCTCAGCATAGGCCCGCACAAAACCGCGGCTGAAAATACCTCCGGGCAGAAGATGAAATTCCTCTTTTTCGATCGCTTCTAAAAATCGGGTCCCGATACGCGTTTCGCCGGCAATCTGGTCAAGTGTCAAGCCCAGCGTTTCTCGGGCGTTTCTGAAGGTGGTCCCCAGGTCGGACATAGTCCTAGCCGTGGATCATATTGAAT
>CAZWYB010000141.1:0-6749 GCA_964637745.1 uncultured Pseudomonadota bacterium | reverse complement strand
TTGCCACCGGAGAACTGGCGGGGTAGTGCCAGTGACTCGATGACGCCGCCGCGGAGGGTGATATTACGAAAAGATTTTGCGAGCTCTGCAGAGATTAGGAACTTGTTTTTGTCGACGACGTTCTCGTCCGTTACAACCGTCGTCGTCGTCCCCCCAGTGGTCACATTGGTCGTCGTCACCTTCTCGATGGGTGACGGGCTGGGATCCACGACGAATTCCAAGAGGAAGGCCTTATCCGGACGGGGACGGAGGGCGACGCCGACGTAATTCTTAAAGTCCTTGGACGTCCCCAAATATTCCACGTGATAACCCACCTCGAATTGAAAGCGATTGATCCCTCCCACGGCCTCGCTGACCCCTTTGGCCGCGTTGTTGATGTTCTCCGCCACCGACTCGTCGTTGATCAGCCGACCGACCGTTCCCCGCCCTTCGTCGATTTTTCGCGTGATGCTGTTGAGACGCTCCATCGTATCCTTGAGGGATTCCTTGCGTTCGGCCATCACCTCGGAGAGATTGCCGGAAAAGCTCTTCAGATTGGCCACGATCTGATTGATACTCTCTTGATTCTGCACCGTGATCTCGGAAAGTTTCTTGGTAAAGACCTCCATGTTCTTCAAGATCTTGTTCACGGGGGCCGATTCCCCGTTCAACATCACTTTGATGGAGGACGTGATGTCATGGATATCCGACGCGATCTGTCCCAGATCCACGTAAGGATTCGTCGCCCCGATTGTGCCACCTTCGGGAATCCGGCCGGTCTCCAAATCCCCGGGTTTGAGGTCGACATACGTCTCGCCTAAAAATCCCTTCGTTTTCACCTGGGCCACGGCGTCTTGCCCGAGCTCAACCGCCCGGTTGATCTTCAACCTGGCCCTCGCACGCCGGCCGTCTTGGAGCTCCAATCGGTCGATGTACCCGACCTGGATACCGGCGACCTCCACCGGGGTCTTAGGGCTCAGTCCCTCCGCCGATTCGATGACGACGTCCACCGTATAGGTTCCCTGGCGGAAGATGCCGCGGTCGCTCACACGCACAGTGGCGTAAATGATGATCAGGAGCGTGATGCCGGCGAAGAGACCGACTTTCATTTCTGTCGACATCTTCTTCATGACTCGACCCGACTGTCCAAAACGATCTGGACGAAGGGCCTTTTGCGCTTCTGAAATTCGGCAGGACTTCCAGGGGCCACAAGTTTTCCCTCGTGGAGCATCGCGATGAAGTCGGCGATCTGAAAGGTCGCCTCGATGTCGTGGCTGATGATGACGGAGGTGAGATTGAGCTTTTTCTGCGTCTCCAGAATCAGACGATTGATGTTATCTGTCATGAGAGGATCGAGTCCCGTCGTCGGCTCATCATACAAAATGATTTTGGGTTCTAGGGCAATCGCCCGGGCGAGTCCAACCCTTTTTCTCATGCCGCCTGACAATTCCGAGGGCATTTTGTCTCCCACCCCCTTTAAGCCGACCAAGCTCAGCTTCTCCTCCACTTTCTCGGCGATTTC
Organism: uncultured Pseudomonadota bacterium; assembly: GCA_964637745.1. Classification (GTDB taxonomy): domain Bacteria; phylum UBA10199; class UBA10199; order JACPAL01; genus CAZWYB01. The sequence goes on along the minus strand of CAZWYB010000141.1, from coordinate 5,248 downwards.
TTCGGGGGAAAGATCGGTATGCTCCTTCATCGGAAAGGCGACGTTCTCCGTCACGGAAAAGGAATCGAACAGAGCGGCGTTTTGAAAGAGCATCCCGAATTTTTTCCGGAATTCGTTGAAACCGCGGGCGTCCAGGGTGTCCAAATCGACCCCGTCCACGACGATCTTACCCTGATCCGGCCGAATAAGGCCGATGATGTGTTTCAAGAGGACCGACTTCCCCTCTCCGCTGGGCCCCAGAACGACGGTAACCTTCCCCTGAGGCATATCCATATTAAGGCCTTGCAGGACCTTGTGTCCATTGAAGGACTTAAAAACGTCTCGAAGTTGGATCATCGCTCCCATGTCAATATCCCTTAAAGATTTCTAAAATCCAAGAAGTCAGGAAATAATCCGTGACCAGAATGGCGACAGAGGAGACCACCACCGCCTGCGTGGTCGAGCGGCCCACGCCCTCGGCCCCTCCGTCCGTCCGATAACCCCGGTGGCAGCTGATCAGGGAAAGGATAAACCCAAAGACCGAAGCCTTGATCAAACCGCCGATCACATCTTTCGCGTCCACGTAATAAATCAGCTTCTGCTTGAACGTGACCGGCTCGATGTTTAAAAGCTTCACAGCCACCAGATAGGCCCCCACAATCCCGATATAGCTGAAGAGACCTGCCAAGAGCGGCACCATGATCGTGGAGGACAAGACTCGGGGCCCGACAAGATATTGGATCGGATCGACAGCCAGCGCGGAGAGGGCGTCCACCTGCTCCGTCACTTTCATCGTTCCGATCTCAGCGGCCATTGCCGAGCCGGCGCGGGCCGTGACCATCAGGGCCGTAAAGACCGGACCGATCTCCCGTGTCAACGCCAGCCCAACCGTCGAGCCGACGAAGACCTCAGCATGGAATTGACGGAAGGCATAGCCGGTTTGGAGGGCGAAGACCATGCCGGTGAACGTCCCCGTCAGCGCAATGATCGGAAAGGATTTGACTCCGATGAACTCCAGCTGCCGAAAAAGGACCTCCCGGCGGAACGGCGGGTAAAAAACCCAACTGAAAAAGGAGCGGACGAATAAGAGAAATTCCCCCAGTTGGCGGAGAAAGCCCATGACCAAGGCGCCGAAGGATTCGATCAGTTTCATGAATAGATCCTCGGCAACCGCGGCGAAATGCGGCAGAAGATCTCATAAGAAATCGTCTCCGCCTTTTCGGCCAGCTCCTCGGCCGAGATCGATTGGGAACCCTGCCGCCCCAACAAAACGACCTCGTCGCCGACCTTGGCCTTTGGAACCTTCGTCAGATCGATCATCATGAGATCCATACAGACATTTCCGGCGACGAGCACGCGTTTTCCGCCGACCAGGACATCCGCACGATTGGAAAGGAGCCGGGGGTAGCCGTCGGCGTACCCAACCGGAATCACGCCGATGCGGCCCTCTCTTTTCGTCACGTAGGTCCGGTTGTAGCTCACGGCCGTCCTCGCCTGCACCTTCTTAACGGCGATCAACCGCGTCTTCCAAGACAAAACGGGCTTAAGTGGAATTAACCTGCGGTCCCTTTCCAACGGATAAGAGCCGTAGAGGGCGATTCCGAAACGGGCTAACGGCACCGCCTCACCTCCAACGAGGGTCTTTCGGTCAATCGTCGCCTGGCTGTTCGCTACATGGTAATAACGCTCGCTCGCACTGGGAGCACATCGATCTTCAAATTCACGAATCGCCCTCCGAAAAACCTCTATCTGTCTTTGCGTGAATCGCTCGTCTCCGGCCTCCGCCAGATGGGTGAGGAGCCCTTGCGGTTCCAGATGACGGAGCTTTCTCAAGCCTTCGCAAAACGCCGCAAAATCCTTCGGGAGGACGCCCAGCCGCGTCATGCCGGTGTCGATTTTAATATGGATGGGCAGACTCTTCCCGTTCTTCGCCAAAAATCGATTCATCGCCGCCGCCGTCTTCAGGTCATAAACGATGGGCGTTAAGCGATGGCGGAGGAATAAGTCGAAAAAATCCACTCCCGGCGTCCGGCAAATGCCCAGAAGGATGAGGATTGGCCTCTTGATTCCGGCTTCGCGGAGCGCAATCCCCTCATCGACCGTCCCGACACCGAAAAAATCGGCCCCTGCCGTCTGAAGGGTCCACGCCACCCGGGGAGCGCCGTGTCCATAGGCGTTCGACTTGACCACGCAAAGAGAACGCACCCCCGCGGGCGTGCGCTTTTTAAGATTTCGAAAATTGGTGCGAAGCGCGGTAAGGTCGATCTCGATCGTCGTCGGTGTGCTTCTTTTCATTTCCTTGACCAAGAATCAGGCACCCTATAGCTATAGAAGCCGAATGGTCAAATTAACTTTCGTCGGCCACTCGACCGTCCTTCTGGAGAGTGAGACCCATTCCGTCCTCACCGATCCGGTCTTCAGCAGCCGCGTCCTGATGGCTAAACGAAAGGTTCCCTTGACCCTCGATCCGGGTCGAATCAGCCAACCGTCGGTCGTCGTCATTTCTCACGCCCATTTCGATCACTGCGACATCCCGAGCTTCAAGTATTTCGAATCCGGCGTCCCGATCATCGTCCCCATCGGTCTGGGGCATCTCCTCTCCAAATTCATCAAAAATCCCATCGTCGAGCTGGAGCATGGGTCTTGCTATGAGGTCGCGGAAGGTCTGAAAGTCACGGCCTTCCCCGTCACCCATCATGGCTTCCGACTTTCGGGGTTCAGCTACCGGCGCTGCAACGGTTACTGGATCGAATTAGGAGGCAAAACGATCTTTTTTCCCGGAGACACAGCCTATCGTAACGACTTCAAGGCCTTTCAAAACCCCGATCTCGCCCTGCTGCCGATCGCACCGTGCAAACCGATTTGGTTCATGAAAAGGAATCATCTGGACCCCGAATCCGCCTTGCAGGTCCTTTCGGACTTGGGCGCCAAGCGTATGGTCCCGATCCATTGGGGGATATTTCAACTCGGGCTGGAGCCTTTAGGAACCTCGATCGAGCGTCTCCGGTCCCTGGTTTCGGAGCGCAACCTCTCCGATCGTGTCTCCATCCTGAATCCCGGCGAGGGCGACGTCCTTTGACAAAAAGCCATCCGATTGACAGCGACGGGTGCGCTTGGTTATAAAATTCCCATCATTCTGGGGCGCCTCATGGAGGCTGAGCCCTGGCACGTCTTCCTTAATTCGCCAGGGACCCATCGAACCTGATCCGGGTCATACCGGCGTAGGGAGGAAGAAATGCTATCCGTTCAAATCAACGGAGAGGACCATGCGCTCGAAGAAGCGGTCACCCTCCAAGATTTTCTGCTTAAAATCAATCTGACGACCAAGGCCATCGCCGTCGCGGTCAATTCCGAGATTATCCATCGATCAGATTTCAGGAAGGTGCTCATCCGCGATCGCGATCGGATCGAGATCATCCGTGCCGTGGGAGGGGGGTAATTTGGATCCTTTGCGAATCGCAGACCGGGAATTTTCTTCACGCCTTTTCGTCGGGACCGGGAAGTTCGCTTCTCCTCTGCTCATGAAAGAGGCCCTGGAGGCCTCTCAGGCGGCCCTCGTGACGGTCGCCCTCCGCCGTGTGGACCTTTCCAGGCCCGAGCAGGATATCCTAAACTTCATCGACCGCGGGCGTTTCCCGCTCCTGCCGAACACCTCCGGTGCGCGCAACGCCAAGGAGGCGATCTTCCTGGCCCATATAGCCCGGGAAAGCGGGCTGGGGACCTGGTTGAAACTCGAAGTCATTCCGGATCCTCAATATCTGATGCCGGATCCGATCGAAACCCTTTTGGCCGCGGAAACTCTTGTCCAGGAAGGCTACACCGTTCTGCCTTATATGCACGCGGACCCCATCTTGGCCAAACGCCTCGCGGATGCCGGCTGCGCCGCAGTGATGCCCTTGGCGGCGCCCATCGGTTCCAATCGGGGCATCAAAATGGAGGAGGCCTTGAGGATCATCATCGAGCAAGCCGCCGTGCCTGTCGTCATCGATGCGGGACTCGGCGTCCCCTCTCACGCCACACAGGCCTTGGAGATGGGGGCGGACGCGGTGCTCGTCAATACGGCGATCGCGACGGCGGGAGATCCCGTCGCCATGGCCCATGCCTTCCGTCTGGCGGTGGAGGCCGGAAGAACGGCCTACCGGGCCGGCAGGGGTTCCGAAAGCCTCAAGGCCGAGGCCTCGAGCCCGCGATGACATCCTTTGAACAATTATTGACGCCTCTTTCCGACACCCATTTCGAAGCCCTCTTGAGGAAGGCGCGCGAACTGACCGAGCAGCGTTTTGGTCGGACGGTGCAGCTCTATGCACCGATCTATCTTTCGAATGAATGCGTCGATACGTGCACCTATTGCGGCTTCAGCCGGACGAATCCGATTCCACGCCGGACGCTGACCGTCGAAGAAGTTTTGCAAGAGACGCGGCATCTGCGCGAAAGGGGGTTCCATCACATCCTCTACGTCTCAGGCGAACACCCGACCCACGTCTCGCCGGACTATCTGGAAAAGATCATTACCGCCGTCCGTCCCGAGCTCGCCTCCGTGTCCATCGAGGTCGCGCCATTTGGAGAGGACGTCTACCGGAGGCTCATCCGTCGGGGCCTGGACGGCGTCGTCCTCTACCAGGAAACCTATCAACCCGACCTCTACCGAAACTACCACCTGGGAGGCCCAAAGAAGAGCTTTGACAATCGCCTTCTCTTTGCGGAAGAGTCCACCAAGGCCGGCATTTATTCTCTGGGGATGGGAATCCTTCTGGGATTGGCGCCGTGGCGGGAAGACGCCGTCGGCCTTTTGGATCATCTGCACAGATTGCGGCGGAAATATTGGCGGACGGAATTTTCCGTCAGCCTGCCGCGACTCCGCCCCTGCGAATCCGACTTTACGCCTCCGTATCCGATCTCGGACCGTGATTTCCTTCAACTCATCGCCGCCCTGAGGATCGCCCTGCCGGAGGTGGGCATCGTCCTCTCCACGCGCGAATCGCCCGCCCTGCGCGATCGGTTTATCGGACTGGGCGTCACCGGCATGAGCGCCCGTTCGCCGACCGAGCCGGGGGGTTCGGCCGCCGAACGCGGGATACGCTCCATTCTGGCCGTGCCGCTGCTGGGCGACGGCACGCCCATCGGCGTGCTGACGGTGAACCGCGGCATCAGCGAACGCCCCTTCAGCGAACGCCAGATCAGCCTGCTGGAAACGTTCGCCCGCCAGGCGGTGATCGCCATTGAGAACACGCGGCTATTCACCGAATTGGAACAGCGCAACCGCGACCTG
>CAZWYB010000140.1:0-6766 GCA_964637745.1 uncultured Pseudomonadota bacterium | reverse complement strand
AACTCCGCCTGGCGCCCGGTCTCAAAACCTCTAATTTTAGACTCGATTTTCGAAACGTTCGCAACCGCCCTTTTCACGCCCTTGCCCAAATAGGCCTTGTCGTCTCCATCCCGAAGCTCCACGGCCTCGAAGGTGCCGGTCGAAGCCCCGGACGGAACGGCCGCGCGACCGATTCCTCCCGACTCCAGAAGCACATCCGCCTCAACGGTCGGCCAACCGCGTGAATCCAAGATTTCCCTCGCCCGTACCGATGTGATTTTCGTCGTCATAAGGTTCTTGTTTTCGTATCGCGCACCCGTCTTGTTGTCAACGTGGCGAGGGAATGCTATGTTCCCTTTAAGCGCGCCATGCCATTCTCTCCTTCTCTGAAGCTAACTCCCCAGGATCAAGCGGTGCTGGAGCATGTTCTCTGCGGACATTCGGTCATCGACTCTCCGCGCCTCTTTTTCAAGACCGCCGACGAAGCCGCCGCGTTTCTGCGCGTGAACGAATTCGACGTCACACGCGCGCGGGACCTGGAACGCTTGATGGCCGTCCATCATGAAGCGGTCGATTATCTGGAACGCGAGCTGAATTACGCACTCGACCCGGAGCTCTTGAAGGCCTCGAACGTCGCCCAATTTTTCCTTATGGCGTCCGACGACGCGAACCCGGGTCTGCAGCGTCAGGCCTGCAGCCTTCTTAAGGCGATGAACATCATCAATCATATCGACGGACGCGAGCTCCTCTACAACTGCCCCATCAGCCTCCGCGATCTCTTCAGTCTGGTCGAAGACAAAATCGAACGCACGCTCTCGGCCCTCAGCCGCTCCGAACCTCAGATGCTGAAATACAAGGGTGGCCGGAAGCCCAAGGAAAGCCTCATCACCAAGTTACTCTGCAAGCGCGAGACGATCGCGGCCCAGATCTACGACCGCGTCCGCTACCGCATCATCACGCGGACTCCCGACGACATCCTGCGCGTCATCCTTTATCTCTTCCGTCACGTCCTTCCCTTCAACTACATCATTCCCGGGGCCTCGGTGAATCAACTCATGCTGCTGGACAAAAAAGGACGCCTTGAAATGCTGATGGACGGCCTTAAAAAGCGCCTCCCGACGGACGCCAACAAAATGGAATATTCGGGACATGATTATCGCGTCTGTAAATTCGTGGCGGACGTCCCGATCCGGATGGACCGATTCCTCGCCACTGCGGGAACGCACCTCTACCGGGACAGTCTGGGAACCATCGTCTACGTCCTCGTCGAGTTTCAAATCGTTGACGAAAAGACCGATATGATGAACAACACCGGAGACAGCAGCCACGAAAATTACAAAAAGCGTCAAAAAAGGGGCGTCCTGAAGCGATTAACGGGGAAATAGATCATGTTCGAGATCCTGATTCTGGTTTTCGGAGCCATCGGCGTCGGTTTTTTTCTCATCTTTCTCCTCGCCCTTTCGGATAGACGGAGAAAGGACAAAGGGGTCGTCGCAAACGAGCCGTCACTCACCCAAATTCAGTTTGAAAAGGCCTGCGTAGCGATCTTGGAAGGAATGAAGCTCGAAATCGAATCGATCGAAAGGACCGACGAAAATACCCTCGAGATCAAGGCGAAAAATCCCACCCCCTTCGTCGGTGGCAATTTTTTCGTCTACAGCGTCTATCTCCCTCCTAATGAAGTCGTGACATCCGCCGAAATCCTAGAGGTCTCGAATATGGTGATTCAGGACCGACTCTCCAAGGCCATCCTCATGACGAACACCCGCTTCACGGAAGACCTGCCCGCCATCAGTGAACTTGCTCCCATGGAATTCATCGATGAGAAGCGTCTAACGGAGCTCATGTCCCAGTACCGCATCCTGCCCGCATAGCCCCCGCTTTCGTCAAAAAAGTAATCAAAGCGGGTCAATTCAAACCCTCTTAGAGATAGGACCAACGATTCGCACTCTTGATAAGATTAAATTATTAAATCTTATCAAGCAGTTCTCATATCACTCGAGGGTCTGATTTTGGCATCAAAATTGCTTTTACCTCTATTAGACCAAAAAATTTTGGGGGTTTGGTTTATGAAAAAAGAACGGATTCATTCTTTGCTTTGCGCCATGGCCTTAGTCTTGGGCTTCGCAACCTACTCTCAAGCGGCCACGATCACGGTCACCGTAACGGATGAGAGAGGCCCTAACTGCAACAACACCCCCTCAAACAATAATGACGGCTGTGGATCACTCTCTGATTATAAGAGTGAGGATGAGACGCAATGCACCTTACGCGAAGCCGTCTGCGCCTCGATTTGCGATGTGGCCGTCGCCGGCTGTACGAAAGGAGATCCTGATCCGACTCCCGATACGATTTTTCTTCCCAAAAACGGAACCATTACTTTTAAAGCCGCCGTGGACGCGGATTCAACCTTCGGAGATTTAGGCAAAGGCCCCAATGCCGTTTCCATCCTCAAAGAGTCCGTCATCATCGACGGTCAGGGAGCGACCCTCCTCCGAGACGACAAGGCCGAAAATGGGTTCCGATTCTTCGAATCAAAGGGCATCCTAGAGCTCCATGACCTAACGCTCAAAAATGGCCTTGCTTGCGCCAAAGGAGTGAATCGCGACACGGTCACGGAGAGCAAGACCAAATCCTCCAAGACGGACAATTCAACTTTCACCAAATGCAATTGGGGCGGCGCCGTCCGTATTGATAACTCCATTTTCAAAGCCGATGGAGTCACCTTTGAAGGCAATTCCACCATCGCCGCCGATGACTCCGGAGATACAAAGGGGGGAGGGGCGGTTGCCATCGCCCCGGACGCCTTTGATAAAAATGTCGGCATCGGACCTGCGGCCATCACCAGTATCAGCAATTCGAAATTCACAGACAACATGTCCGGCCTCGGTGGGGCCGTTTCCATGGCCTTCTCCCAGGTGGATATCCTCTCCAGCACCTTTTCGAACAATAAGGCGATTCCCAAGGACGGACCTTCGTTGGGAGGGGCCCTCATCGCCTTGGGGGGCGATCTCAGCATTACGGGCAGTTCCTTCTCCAACAACTCGGCGATCATCGGCGGGGCCGTCGCCCTCTCCAATCTTTCCGACCTCTCTTCGCTTCTGGAACTTCCGGCCAACGTCTACGGAATTGGGCAAACATACCGGATCAGCCGGACCACCTTCTCCGCGAACAGGGCGGGTCTGGAAGATCTCCCGTTCGGGTGGGGAGGCGCGATCTTCCTTTCAAGAACCCTACCCATTGGCGGCGACAGTTCCTCGAAGACACCGCCCCCTCCTCCCACTCAAGGCGGCCTTACGCTCAAGGATCCCTCGGGAAACAATTGTGACCTTCTCTTAAACGGCATCACGGCGGCCGAAAACGCCTCCGATTTCAACGGGGGCGCCGTTTATGAATTGGATGCGAACGCTTGCGTTGAAAATATCATCTTGGGCGATAATACGGCCAAGGGCAGCGGCCCTAACTTCTACGGCCCCATGACCTCGCTGGGCGGCAATCTCTTTGAAACACGTACCGACGGAATCTGGGTTTATACGTTGAATTCAACCGATGTGGTTGCCGATCCGCGCTTGAAGGGTACCTTCGACGTAACGATGGGTCACTATCCTGCGCCCGCCGTCGCCTACGACATCGCGAACCCTAAATCGGCCACATCCCAAGATGCCTTGGGTCATGCCTGGCAAGGCCCTCCCGATGCCGGCGCGATCGAAGGAGGCACGAAAAACAACACGTCCGGAGGCGATAACACCGGCAACGGAAATAATACAGGTAACGGAGATAATACAGGCAACGGAGGCTCAACAGACCATGGCGGTTCAACGAATAATACCGGACCTGCAGGCAATACCGGATCGACGGGGACAACCAACAACGGCACCGGAACAGGGGGAGCAGGCAACGGAGGAACCACGGTTTGTGATATCAACTCTTTCAATCTGAAACAGGCGAGCGCTCGAGGCGGTGGATCGCAATTTTGCACGCACAATACGCAGTGTTACCTCACGCCCCTCCCGGAGTCATTGACGGTCCAGAATGTCTATTGGCTTACCCTGATGATCGCCGTTTCGGGACTCTTGGGCGTTATGCGGTTGGTTTTAACGAGGCGTCAAAGGGATTAATTAATCATCCGTTCGTAGACTTTTTCCTTCTTGCCGTCCCGAATCAGACGATCATTAATCCGGATTTCCCGGAAGGCGACGAAGGTGCAGACGACCGTCGCCACCATCATCACGACGATCGCAATATTATCCGGCTGGGTCAGAATTTCGATCAGATTGTGCATGAAGGCCGCTGACTAACAGAGCCGTCTCGACCTGTCAATCCCTACCCCACTTCTTCATTGACAGAGCGTCTCCTTCGGGCTCTTCTTAGTGCGATGATTGATCGTATTCTGCAAATTTCGTTTTTGAGGTCCGTCGATCCCATCTGGATCTCGCTTGGCCCCTTAATCGTGTTCAATTTCATCTTCTTAATGACCCTGATCTTCTTCTGAATCTCCTATCGCCGGCGCCCCAAAACCGGCTACGTGGACTTGAAGGAGCAAACCAAGTCCCTTTCCCGTTTCCTGAAGGAATATTGGTACTGGTGCACCTCCCCCTTCGTGAATCTGATGGTCAAGCTCCATGTCACGCCCAACGTCTTGACCGTCTGGGGTTTTGTGGTTTCCTGCGTGGCCGCCTACTTCTTCCACCTGGGCATGGTTGGGGCCGGCGGGTGGTTCATGATCTTCGGGGCGACGTTCGACATGTTCGACGGACATATCGCCCGGTTGACCGGAAAAGCCAGTAAATCCGGGGCCTTCTTCGATTCCGTCATGGACCGTTTCTGTGAAGGCGTCGTCTTTTTAGGCCTGGCGAGCTACTATCGAAATTCGTGGATCCTATCGTTTGTCATCTTGGGCCTCGTCGGATCCATGATGGTCTCTTACACGCGGGCCCGAGGTGAAGGTGTAGGGGTAGATGTGAAGAGCGGCATTATGCAGAGGCCCGAACGCATCGTTTATTTGGGAGTTGGATCTGTGTTCAGCCCGATTTGCGCTTATTTTTTAAGGCCGCTTTGGCCTGTGTCGCTCGACTTCCTGACGATCGGAGCCATCTTGCTGATCGCTATTATGACCAACATTACGGCCCTGCATCGGATGGGCGTGGTGATGAGAAGCCTAGACCCCATACCTCCGAAAGACCCCGGATCAAGAACGAACCGACGCCTCTCCCGGCTCACGCACGGTTGGAATAATTCCTAGTGGCCGCACCCACAGCCGTCGCCGCATCCGCCATGTGTTTGCGGTTGGTTGATGTCGGTGGGCAGGCGCACCGTGTGTTCGAATTCCGGAACGGGCATGGGACGGTTGCCGGCATAGACGTCGTGACGGCCGTATTTGCGGTACCAGTCGGCCACCGACGCGTTCTTGAACATGTTTTCGATGATCTGCCTCCAGCCGACACCCGTGTTGTAGGCGCAGAAGGAGACCTCACCTAACTGGGTGGCATAAGGAATGATGCACATCTCGGTCCTGCGGAAGTCGTAATTAAAGAGGTCTTGGAACCACATGCCGGCGATGAACATGAAATGCCACCGGTCTTTCTTCCGCTCGGCGCCGACGCCGTAATCCACATCACCCGCCGAGATGCTGCCGCCGCTCTGCTTGTCGAATTTTCGGACAAGCTCCTTCAAAGGCATATTCTTCGGTGACTTGGACGGCGCATAGTTTCTCAAAAGCGACGTCGCGATCTCCATCTTGGTCAGCCATTTCGGTTGGCAGGCGTCGGTGATCTCCTGGACGTCCTCCAAAAGGCGGTCGAGCTTCACAAATTCGGAAATCGGGAGCCATTTTCGTTCCCACTTATCGACCATGAGGCCCATGCCCGTTCCGCAATTGGGATGGCAGCCGCACTTAAGCGACCCGAATTCCTGATCCGGCCCCATCATCATGTCCGTCAGATCCGAGAAAGGACCGGCGGCGGACAGCGGAAACCAGTCCCTCATGGGCTCGGAGATCCCCGTCTGCTTCTTCACGTCATGGGCGAGGTGAGAGAGCGTATAGCGCTGTTTTTCGCGGGTCTCGTCGTCGACATCCTCATCGCGCCCCGTAAAGGAGACCGGCTGAAAGGAGCAAAAGGTGATCTTGTCCGAATTCTGGATGGCGAAATCGATGATGGGACCGACCTGGTGCTCGTTGATGCTGTTGACGATGGTCGTCACCAAAACGACGTCAATGCCTGCGTTATAGAGATTGGTGATCGCGCGGAGCTTCACATCAAAGAGATTCGTGATCTTACGATGTTCGTTGCTGGCGTTGCCGACGCCGTCGAACTGCAGATAGGCGATGCGCATCCCGGCGTCATAGGCGGCCTTGGCGAACTCGGGCTCCTCCGCAAAGCGGATGCCGTTGGTCGCCGCTTGCACGCTGAAATAACCGACCTCCTTCGCGTATCGAACGGCCTCGATGAAATAAGGCGAGAGCGTCGGCTCGCCGCCCGAGAATTGGACCGACATCTGGCGTTTCGGCATGATCTTGAGCGAATTGTCGAGCAACTCCTTGATTTCATCCCACGTCAGTTCGTGCACGTAACCGACTTGATTGGCGTCCATAAAACAGGGATCGCACATCATGTTGCATCGGTTGGTGAGGTCGATCGTCAGAACGGAGCCGCGCCCGTACTGGATCGAGGACGTCCCGTGATTCCGGAGCGCCGTTAGCGGAGACTTGAAATCGTGGCCGGAATAAAGTTTTTCGGTCGCCGCCAAGAAGGCAACTGCAACCATTCCGATCGTCGCCGTGCTCGGA
>CAZWYB010000139.1:0-6778 GCA_964637745.1 uncultured Pseudomonadota bacterium | reverse complement strand
GGTCGCCGATGATCAGTTCACGCTGGCCGCGACCGATCGGAATCATGGAATCGATGGCCTTGAGCCCCGTCTGCATCGGCTCATGGACGCTCTTCCGTTCAATGATGCCGGGGGCCTTGATTTCCACGCGGCGCTTATCCTTGGTCGCGATCGGTCCCAGGCCGTCCAAGGGCTCGCCCAGGGCGCTGACGACGCGGCCCATCAGGGCGTCACCGACGGGGACTTCCGCAATGCGGCCGGTGCGGCGGACCTCGTCGCCTTCTTTAATCTCCGAATCGTGACCCATGACGGCGATACCGACGTTATCTTCTTCCAGGTTCAAGACCATGCCGCGAATGCCATGCGAGAATTCAACCAGCTCTGAGGTCATCGCCTTTTCCAATCCATAAACGCGCGCGATGCCGTCGCTGATGGAGAGGACCGTGCCCGTCTCCGAAACTTCGACGCGCTTGCCGTAGTCTTGGATCTGCTTTTTGAGGATCGAACTGATTTCTTCCGCCCTGATTTCCATAAATCTCCTTTAAACTCTGACTTAAGCCTGAAGCATTTTTTCCTTCAGCCGTTCCAATTCCGTGCGGATCGAGCCGTCGTAGACGACATGATCCACCTTCAAAACGATGCCGCCGATGATCTCGGGCTTCGCCTCGCCGTGTGCAATGACCTTCTTCTTCAGTTTGCCGCCCAGGATCTTTTCCACGGAGGCGATCAACGCCGGATCCACGGCCTGGGGCGTTTCCACCGTCACACGGACGATCCCCAGGATCTCGTCTTGATAACGTTGATATTCACGCGTGATCTCAGGCAAGAGACCGGCACGTTCCTTCTTCACCACAAGGCACAGAAAATTTTTCAGATATTGAGGATAGCCCGCCTGAGTCGCGATCTCTTCCACGGCAGCGATGCGTTGATTGAAATCGATGAAATCGTTCGCCAGAGTTTGGAGCACCAAGGGAATCGTCTGGAGCACCGAGACCAAATGATCGAGGGCCTTGCCGAAGGCCTCCACTTGATTTGCCTCCTGAGCCAATTGAATCAGGGCCCGTGCGTAGCGTCTGGGGAGGGATCCGCTCATCATCTTAGGCGGCCCCCTTTTCCAAATTCGTCAGATATTGCTCCGAAAGCCGCTTTTGGTCGGCGTCGTTAAAGTTATCGCGAATCATTTTTTCGGCGGTTTCGACGGCAAGTTGAACAGCCTGAGCCTTAAGGGACTCACGAGCGCGTCGAACCTCCTGGGCCATGATGCGTTCCCCGTCGCTCTTCAAACGCGCGGCCGCCTTGTCCGCCTCTTCCATGATTCGCTTCTTTTCGGCATCGCCTTCCTGTTCCAAGGAACGAATCAAACCCTGAGCCTCCGACTCCAAGCGGGAGACCCGTTGGCGAAGTTGGTCATACTGGGCCTGTGCATCACGAGCGAGCTTACCCGCCTCATCCATTTCGAATTGGATGGCGTGCGCCCGTGTCTGCCAATAGTCCTTGATCGGCTTGCGGAGGACGAAAAAGAGGATGCCGGCAAAAAGGAAGAAGTTGAAAAGTTTCCAATGGACGCCTGAGGCCAAAAACTCTTCCATCATGAGATCCCCCTCTCCAGGGCCTTCGCGGCCAGATCTCTTGCGATCTCACGTATAGATTGCTTCAGAAGAAGGGAGGCTTCCTTGGCCTGCTGATCGATCTTCTGCCGCGCCTCTTCCATTTGGCGTTCCAATTCGGCCCTCGTCTTCTTCAACAATTCGCCGGCATATTTTTCCCCGACGGTCCGGATTTCATCCTTCTTCTTCACACCGACGAGGCGCGCTTCTTCCAGTTTCTTCTCACAGGCCGTCAACATCTCCTGAGACTTCTCTTCCAACTCCTTAGCGTTCTTCTTAGCGCCGCTCGTACGGGATTTTCGCTCCTCCAAAATTCGGAGGGTCGGACGAAAAACACCAAAATGAAGCGTCAGGACGGCGATCATGAAGATCACCCATTGATAGAGGACAGTCTCATTCGGCAGTAAATCGATCACGTCGTAACCTTAAGTTTGAATGAAGTCGGAGTTACTGCGACCTTCAAAAAAACGGCCGCCTTGCCTGATGTGAGTCAGGCAAGGCGACGGTGCTATAACCCAATATCCCGTAATGTCAAGGGAAGGCGGAGAGTTAGGACGGAATTGCCGACTTAACCCCTTCGATCGAATGAACGGTCGCCTTCTTGCCCATCTTGCAGGACCCTTCGAAGATGACGCCTTCATCGATGACCAACGTCTGGGCGGTGATGTCCCCTTCCACAACGGCCGGTGTATGCATCTCAATGCGGTCATGGGCCGTGATGGTCCCCTTCACATCGCCATGAATGATGATATTGCCGACATCCACCTTTCCATCGATTGAAGCGCCCTCGCCGACAACCAAGCTTCCTTCCGAAAAGATTTCGCCGCTGAACCGGCCGTTGATCCGGACGGTTCCTTCAAAGGTCAATTTACCTTCGAACTCGCACCCTTTTTCCAAAAGACCGCTGATCGGTCCCGAGGCTGCGAGATCCCTGACTGTTCCTTTTTCGCCAAACATAGATGCTCCTTCCATTGCGTTAACGGGCTTGCAAAGACCCGGTTAAAGTTTGCCCTATTAAACTCTGATAGACCCGATCTAAGTCCACTTCCGAATAATATTCAATGATAATCTTTCCCTTTTCACCGGAAGGAACGAGTCGGACTTGGGTCCCTAATTTTCTCCTTAAATTGTCCAAAAGACTCACGAACTTGGGCGGCAAGGCCTTGAGTTCCCCTGATTTTCGACCCGGCTTTAAGACGCGTTTCGAGGCGACCCTCATCTCCAATTCCCTCACGGACCAGCCCTCCTCCGCAATCCTATCCACAAAATAGAGCTGCTTTTCGATCTCGGAAACGCCTAAGAGCGCCCGGGCATGACCGACGCTGATTTGTCCGGACTGAAGGGCCTGCTTGGCCTTCGTGGGGAGTTTCAAGAGACGAATCGTGTTTGCAACGGTCGCACGATCCTTTCCCACCTTTTCGGCCACCTGTTCTTGGGTGTAGGAAAAGCGGTCCATCAACTCTTGATAGGCGGTCCCTTCTTCGATCGGATCTAAGTCTTCGCGCTGAACGTTCTCGATGATTGCGAGTTCCAGGGTTTCCGACGGTTCGGCCTCTCGCACGATCGCCGGCACCTGCTTCAAGCCCGCGACCGCCGCCGCGCGGAAGCGCCGCTCTCCGGAGACGAGTTCGAAACGACCGTTTCTTTGGGTCACGATCAAGGGATGCAGGATCCCCTTGTCCTTGATGGAACTCGCCAACTCCTTGATCTTCTCCTCATCGAAGAACTTGCGCGGCTGATTGGGGTTCGGACTGATATCCCCCAAGGCGATCATCAAAAACCCCTTCCCTTCGGTCGTCGGCTGGGCGCCGACCTGAGGAGTCGGAGTCGGTGTCTCCCTTTTGACGGGGATCAAGGATGCGATTCCACGTCCTAGCCCTTTCTTTTGCGCTTCCATTCCGTCCTCCTTTGAAGGTTAAGCGACCCGTTCCTCAGCCAGTTCTAGAGATTCAATCCTTTTCAAAAACTCTTGAGCCAACTCGAGGTAGCTTTGGGCGCCCTTAGATTTGACGTCATAAAGAAGAACAGGCTTCCCATGGCTCGGCGCCTCAGAGAGACGGATATTTCGGGGAATCACCGTTTGGAAGACCTGGTCCCCAAAATGGCGGCGGATCTCTTCCTCCACCTGGTGGGCGAGGTTGTTTCGGGCGTCATGCATGGTGAGCAGAATGCCGGCGATCTTGAGGGCGGGATTCAGCTCCCCTTGCACGAGGTCGATCGTTCGCGTCAGATCCGCCAAACCTTCCAAGGCATAATATTCGCACTGAACGGGGACGATCAGGTGATCGGCCGCGGTGAGGACATTGAGGGTCAAAAGCCCAAGAGAGGGAGGAGAATCGATAAATACAAAGTCATAGCGGTCCGCGAATTTCTCTAAACCCTTCTTCAATCGAAATTCCCGTCCCTCAAAGTTAACCAACTCAACCTCGGCGCCAACAAGATCCGATGTCCCGGGTAATAGATCTAAATAAGGGAGGTCTGTCTTTTGGGGCTCGATCGAGCCGCCATCGGAAACAAGTTTGTAAGAATTTGATTCTACTGAATTTTTTTGGAATCCCAGCCCACTGCTGGTGTTGCACTGTGGATCAAAATCGATCAGAAGCGTCCTTTTTTCTGCTGCCGCAACGGACGCCGCTAAATTAATAGCGGTCGTCGTTTTTCCAACACCGCCTTTTTGATTACAAAATCCAATGATTTCAGTCACTTGAATCCTAACATATTTTAATATACGTTCATCAGATAACTTTGCATGAAAATAATAACTAACTAATTGAAATTATTAAGTTTTAACGATTAATTGGGCTGACTTTAGTCCTTATGGGTGTTTAAATCAAGGAAAATTGTTCCACGTGAAACAAATCGTGGCAACAACTGCTTCTCATCCATCCCACGATAATCTGTCTGGGGGACGAGGAGGCTCTATGAAGAAGTTTCTTCTCCCGTTTTTAATCACCATTCCCCTGCTCGCTACTGCATGCAGCGATTCTTCCAATCAAGGTTCGGAAGACATCCCCACTGAGTTGGCACAAACTGGCGAACATATCGTCGAGGGCACCAAGAACGAGACCGTAACACAAGCTGCCGCAGTCGTCCAAACAGACGACATCGATCATGACTCGATCCCAGATGAAACGGATAACTGTCCAACCGTGGCCAACACGGATCAAAAGGATTCGGATGGAAATGGAATTGGTGATGCCTGTGAAAAGATTAGTGTCGAGACACCATGACTAAGGTTCTTGCCTTCTTTGATAGAGGCAGCTGGTAGGGAATCTCTCTCAAATTCTCATAACCTAAAGCCCGAAGAGTCTCAGTACACTCATTTATCTCATCATCGATCTCCATTCCTTTCATAGCGATCAAGACTCCCTTGGGTTTCAAGTTGGGGTGGGCCAACCCAATCAGTCCTTTGAGCTTGAAGGCTGCACGGGAGATCACTACATCAAATGGAGGCCCTTCTACGGGAGTTTTGTCATTTACCCTCGCATGCAAAACTTCAACGCCCTGGAGCCCCAAGTGCCTCACGGCCTCTTTGATGAAGTCGCACTTCTTTTTGACCGTATCAACGAGCGTTAGACGCAAAGAAGGGTGGGCCATTTTGAGAGGTAGGCCAGGGAATCCGGCCCTTGCACCGATATCTAAAACCGAGAGCGGCTGTCCGATTGTTTCACGTGAAACAATCGATTCGAGGGCGGCCAGGGAATCCATGAAATGGAGTTCGGCAATCTCTACAGGATCCGTAATCGTAGTGAGATTGATCTTCTGATTCCACTTGAGGAGGAGATCGGACAGACGATCAAAGGCCGGTCGATGCCTCTCATACAATTGAGCCAGATCGTTTGACACCATAACTTTAAGACAAATCAGGCTGGCGGCTTCTGCGATCGGACCGATTCAAATAGACCATCAAGATAGAAAGGGCCGCTGGGGTAACACCCGGAATCCTCGAGGCCTGGCCTAGAGAGACAGGGTGAATCTTAGTCAGCTTCTCTACGATCTCATGGGAGAGTCCAGGGATATCTCCAAAGGAAAACCGCGATGGAATTTTGATCTCTTCCATTTTTTGAAAGCGTTCGATCTCCCCCTCCTGGCGATTCAGGTAACCGTCATATTTGAATTGAATCTCCACCTGCTCGATCACTTCCCTTTGCTGATTCTGGTCGAGGGCCTTGAATTCACCGGAGGCTAGATACTCCGAAAGATGCTCTTCGATCATCTTTTGTCCCGACACTTCAGGCCTCTTGAGGATAACGGAGAGGGGAGTGCCCCCCACACGCCTCATATCCATCAACTCCCTCAGTCGAGCGACGGCATCCCGTTTCTTCCCAAATCGTTGGAACTCGGATGCGGGAATGAGACCCAGCTGAAACCCGGTCTCCCGAAGCCTTAAGTCGGCGTTGTCTTCCCGCAGTGTGAGCCGGTATTCGGCCCGTGACGTGAACATCCGGTATGGCTCCGCCCGCCCCTCCGTTATGACGCCACGCGTCACAAGGTCGTCGACCAAAATCCCAAGGTAAGCCTGCGATCTCTGAAAGACGAGCGGGGGTTTGCCCTGAATTTTTAGTGCCGCGTTGATCCCAGCCAACAGACCCTGGGCCGCCGCCTCTTCATAGCCGGTCGTCCCATTGATCTGTCCGGCGTGATAGAGGCCCTCGATCTTCTTGGTTTCTAAAGTCGGGTGCAATTGCGTCGGCGGAACGTAGTCGTACTCGATCGCATATCCGGGCTTCGACATCACAACATCTTCCAGGCCATGGATCGATCTTAAGAACTCGAGTTGTACGTCCTCCGGAAGGCTGCTCGAAATGCCGTTCGGATACCATTCGGGGTGCCCCAGGCCTTCGGGCTCCAGAAAGATTTGATGACGTTCGCGTTCGGCGAATTTGACGATTTTGTCCTCGATTGACGGGCAATAACGTGGCCCTGTGGATTGGATGACGCCGGAATACATAGGCGATTTGTCGAGATTCCGCCGGATGATATCATGGGTCTCGGCCGTCGTATGGGTGATGAAGCAGGCGATCTGCGGCTGTTCGATCTTCGTATCCGAAAAACTGAATCGTGCGGGGCTCTCGTCGCCCCACTGCGTCTCCAGATCTTGAAACCGAATACTGTGCCCCAAGAGGCGAGGCGGGGTACCCGTCTTCAGTCGGCCCACGTCGAAACCGAATTGAAGAAAGCTCTGGGTTAAT
>CAZWYB010000138.1:0-6778 GCA_964637745.1 uncultured Pseudomonadota bacterium | reverse complement strand
AGCAACATTATTTTTCTGACCAACAGCGAATATGTGAAGATCTATTGGCGCCGTGCGGTTTTGATGACCTTGGGCATCATCGCGTTTTTTACCATAGGTAGCCAGGTGCTCACCTACAACATCATGTTTTCTATCGTCGCCACTGCCACCGTCATGCATGTGGTGAAGCAGCAGATTGGCATAGGCAACGTCGTGGGCAAGTTGAGCGGTGGCGTCTACCAGCTGTGGGTCTGGACGATGATCGGCTCCAGTGTGGTCATGTACAATGGTATTTTCCTCCAAAATGCGTTTACGGAACGGCAATTAGAGCTCGTCGATCTGATGTTGGTGGTTGCGGGTGGTGTGATTGTCTGGACTGCCATCGTCAATCATTTCCGCATGGCTTCTCCTCGGGGGAAATGGTTTTTGTGGGCCAATACGCTGATGATTGTGTCAAGCTTCTATTTTTATTCACAAAAATATTATTTCTTCGCTGTGCTTGGGCCACGGATTGTGCATGATGTCACAGCCTTTGTTGTCTACGTGGTGCATGACCACAACCGCCATCGCGCAGTGCCTCAAAATACGCTCTACCGTCTTCTCAAGGAATTAAAAATCAATGCGCTGATTGCTGTGCCGGCGTTGGCCATTCTCGTGACGCTGTTTTTGCAAGACCATGCAGATACTTATTTTTCAATGGTGACCAATGCGCTCTTGGGACGAACCTTTTCGAGCGCCATCGCATTCGGCTTCGTCGGCTATCTTGGTTTGATGCACTACTACATGGAGTCATTTACCTGGAAAGGTCAGTCACCCTATAAGAAGTATGTTTCTTTTATGCTGTAAACGCGTGAAATGAAGAAAAAGTAAATGGAGCAAGATCTGCACGTCGATTTTGGACTATATCTTCCGGATCCTCGGCATGGAATATCTCGGCCGAACCGACTTCGTCCACAAACCGGGGGGCGTTGATGCCGCGGCCACGTCACTGTTCGGAACGGTACCTGTTACAAGTGTCTCAACTGCGGTAACTCCATGGGATGCAGTTAGGTCAATGTTTTACCCACAATGAAGGTCACGTCGTCGGGCAGGCTGGCTTGACCGGAGAATTGCGTGATCTCTTGGACGAGGGCGTCGCGGATGGTGGGGCTCGAATCGTCGCTGTGCGTGCGGAGGACTTGGAGCATGCGCTTCTTGCCGTAACTCTCCCCGGATTCGTTCACGCAGTCCAGAAGGCCGTCGGTGTACCAGAAGAGGAGCATGCCGGGATCGAGCCTCATTCTCTTCTCCTCGAATCGGTCTTCGGCCGCATCCCCCAGACGTGGTCCTCGCGCCAAGAGGGCGTGCATCCCTCCGTCTCTTTCCGGAGTGCCGCCGTTTCTCGTCGCGCAAAAGAGGGGGAGGTTATGCCCGGCGTTGGCGAAGGCCATTTCCAAATCGGAGGTCCGAATGTTGGCGATGAAGGCGGTCATAGCGAATTGGTGATCCATTTGAGGGATCAGAACTTGGTTTAAGACCTTCAGGATTTCGGACGGGCTTAAGGTCGGTGTGGGACTGGAGTTCCTTCCTTTGTCTTTCCGCATACGGGAAACGCTGACCGAACTCGCACGACTTTCGTCGTATGTCCCTTCTTCAAAGCCTCTCGATTTGGACGACCTGCGCCGGCGTTATCCGGGGCAGGAGATCCACGTCATCCATCCCAGGGAAAACATCCGCGTGAACCGCTTCTTCGAATCCGATCCCGCCGTTTTGGGGCGACTCTACGACATGGGGAGAGAGCTGGGCGAAAACGCCGCGATAAATTTCCCTTGAATTGACGGCGATCTTCATTCAAATCCGATTCACCTATGCCTTGGGCGAAGCGCATCATCGGTATCGTCGGCGTCATCCTCTTCGGACTTCTTTGTTTTCAGAATTTCGTGGCTTTGTCTTTTTCGCCGCCGGGAGAAGGGAAGATCACCGTCGGCTTCCTGGCGATTTTCTTTGCGCTTGCGGCCGCCGGTGGCGTCGGCGTTGTGATGCACAAAGCCTGGGGCCGGAAGTTCGTTGTAGCCGGGAGCGTCCTCGTTCTGGCGGTTAGTTACCTCGGCGGGTATTTGGTGACGCACGGCCACCGTGTTCCTTTAGTGATCGACCTCCTTCATCAGACGTCCCTCTATGAATGGCTTCGGATGGCCGGCGTTCCGTTTCTTGGCCTGATCGTGCACTTCTATTATTTGGCCGCGATCATCGTCCTCGTCTTTTTTTAAGTCGCATTTCCTTGAAAAAATGGGTCAAAATCTCCCCGCTTTCCTTGGCGAGGATTCCCGCCGTGACGTCGATCCGGTGATTCAGTCTCCCGTCGCGCGAAAGGTCGTAGAGGGAACCGCAGGCGCCGGCCTTCGGATCCATCGCCCCGAAAACGAGGCGCGGGATGCGCGCCTGAAGAAGGGCCCCCATGCACATGAGGCAGGGTTCGAGGGTCACGTAGACGGTGACTCCCGTCATCCGCCAACTTTTCAACTTTCTCGAAAGCTTGCTTAAAAGATAAATCTCGGCGTGTCCCAAGGGGTCGTTCTTGGCCTCGCGGAGGTTATGGGCGCGGACGAGAATCTTGCCGTCCCTGACGGCGACGGCGCCGATGGGGGCCTCGTTCTTGGTGTAGGCCTTCTCCGCCTCCTTCAAGGCGGCCCGCATGAAGGTCGAATCGTTCACAAATTCAGTTCTTTCACGGAGAGCTGATCAAGAAAAGAGAGGAATTCGTAGAGGATCGTATTCACCGGCGTCAGGATGTTCAACTTCCGCCCTTCCCGCACGATGAAGCCGGAGAAGCTTTCGTGTTCGAGGCGCTTGCCGCGCTCGAAATCCTGAAGCATGGACGGCTTCACCGACCGGAGCTCCTCGCTGGAAAGCTGCATATGCTTCTCGACCATATCCTGTTGAAGGGCAACGCCGTGTCCCCTTCCCACGGCCACGACCTCGGCCATGGTGTCGCGGAGCATGCGTCGCATGGGCTCGGAATCCAAGACCAATCCGACAGTGGCGCGGGCCACCGTGCAGACCTGATTGAAGGCCGTGTTCCAGGCGAGCTTCGTCCACATATCTTTTTGGATGTCGTGGGAGGCATGGATCTCGATCCGGGCGCGGTGGAACGCGTCGACGATCGCCTCCAGACGCGGAGTGACCGAACCATCCATCTCTCCCATGGAGACGGTCCCGCGCGCGTTATGCAGGATGACGCCGGGTTCGACGACTTCGGCCCCGATGTAGCAGACGCATCCCAAGACTTTTTCTTGCCCGAAGACTTGAGCCAGTTTGATCTCATTTTCGACGCCGTTTTGAAAGGAGAGGAGGAGGGTTTTGTCTCCGACGACGGGACGAATTTGCCGGATGACGTCGTCGGTATCGTAGGATTTGACGGCAAGGATGGCGAGGTCGGGAGGCTCAAGTCCTGCAAAATCTTCGACCGCCTTGACGCGCGCATGAAAATCCCCGCGGAAGCTTTTGACCACCAAATCATGTTTCTTAAGAGCCTCGAGCGCCGCACCCCGAGCGAGAAACGTGACCTCCTCGCCCGCCAGAACCAATTTGGTGCCGTAATAGCCGCCGACCGCCCCGGCGCCGACGATGAGGATCTTCATACGATCATTATAACGATAAATCGTTTTGACAGAAACCATCAAGAGGCCTAACCTTTGGACAAAATAAAAAATCGGGAGGCTTTTATGGCGAAAACCAAATGGCGCATGAAGGGGCCTTACGTCAAGAACTGCAATTGTATCGCGGCTTGTCCCTGCGACACGGCGGGGCGGCCTTATCCCGAGCCGGGTTGCGAAGGGATGGCGGGGATGCACATCGTCGAAGGGAATTTCGGCAAAGTCTCCTTGAACGGACTCAATTGGGTGGCCACCTATGATTGGCCCGGCGCCTTGCACGAGGGCAACGGCATCATGCAACCCTTCATCGATCAAAAGGCGACGCCGGAGCAGCGCGACGCCCTCCTGCAGATCTTGAGCGGCAAGGCGGGCGGGACCTTCTTCGAGATCCTCGCCTCCATCGTCGTGAAGGTCCATGAGCCTCAATTTCTTCCCATTCAATTCGAATTTGATAAGAAGAAGAGGATGGCCAAGGTCGTCGTCCCCGGATTTTTGGAAACGACATCGGAACCCTTGAAAGTGCCCGCGACCGGCGATGAACAGAGGGTCATTGTCCAGATGCCGAACGGTTTTGAATATAAGGAAATGGAAGTCGCCTCCTGCACCGTTCTGAAGGGGACCGGTCCGATCCAGTTCAACCACAAAAACACCCATAGCTCGCTTGCGGACGTGGAGCACACCGAAGAAGGCCTCGTGGCGTGAGCGAGCGTACGAAGACCCCCGTTTTGTGGGTCTTAGGGATCGGGGCGGGACTCGCTTGGATCCTCGTGCTTTGGCAATGGCACGCGATGGCCTGTCCGATGTGCCGCGGCATGAGCGTCGCCTGTCCCATGTGCATGGGGACGGGGCGTCCTTTCGTCGTCAGTCTTGCGCTCTTCCTTGGGATGTGGACCTCGATGATGGCGGCCATGATGTTGCCGTCGGTCACGCCGATGGTCCTTCTGTTCCAGCGCGTCTCAAAAAATCGGATCGAAAACGGCGGACTGAAATCCCCCGTTTGGATCTTTGCGGCCGGTTATCTGATCGCCTGGGCGTTGACGGGGTTTGCGGGTTTCGCCGTCGTCCGCGCCGTTCAGACGTGCCTCCGGTTTTTTCCGTCTCTCGTTCATTACAGCGGCGTCATTGCCGGAACGACGCTGATCTTCGCCGGTCCCTACCCACTTCGTCCCTTCAAAGAACGCTTCCTCAGGCACTGCCGCACGCCCCTCGACTTCCTGATGGAGGGTTGGCGTGACGGAAAATTCGGCGCCCTCCGCATGGGGATGTCTCACGCCCTCTATTGCATCGGATGCTGCTGGGGGTTGATGGTCGTGATGTTCGCGGTCGGTCTGATGAACCTCACATGGATGATCGGTTTGACCGTCGTCATGGCCGTCGAGAAGATCAGTGACCGCGGGGTCCTCATTGGGCGCTTCGCCGGAGTCGTCTTTCTGGGACTCGGAACCGCAACAATGGCCCATCTTTTCTAAGAATGAAAATAATAGGAAACATTATTTATATAGTCCCGATTATTAACATTAATGACGACGTCCCTTCTGACTCCCTCCGTCTTGGGCACCTTTCGCCTCGGACTTTTGTCGCCTGAGCAAGGGCCGGTCGTCCCTCTTTATCAACCTCTCCCGCACATCTCACCGCAGGGGGCGCTCGTTCCGAATTATGACCTTTTTCTGTCGGTCGCCTCTTCGATGTATCGGGAAGGAGAGGAGATGAGGTCTCAACGACGGCCGACGCCCTTGGCGTCTTCCTCTTGGCTGAGGCTGCCTTTCTTTCGGAAGATCGACTACAAACAAACGATGAGCGGGCTTCCGAGGGAGGTCGGGGTGACTCCGGAAGACCCGAGTCTTCGCTGGATCGTGTGGGAGACGGCCCATACTGCAGAGGGGACCGCCTCTTTAACCTTTCATCAGGTGAGAGAGGAGCGGCCCTTGGGAAAGCGGGTCGAAATCCGGTACGGAAAAAATGCGGCTTACGTCGAGGTCGCTTTTCACGTTCCTCACATTGAGGTCAGTCATGTGGCCTCTGTCAGCCGTTGGGGCGAGGGGGACTTTCAGGCCTTAAGCCTTCGCCTCACGCACGAGGCCGTGGAAAAGATGCTTCTACGCTCCCACCTGGGGGCGGGCTTCATGAATCGCAAGGTCCGTCCCGACATTCTCTTCACCCTCCTAGCGGCGGACTTTCTTTTTCGGGGAGCGGAGGATGTTGATCCTTTCGGACGTGAGTTGTTTGTGAGAGACAAGGATCGTTCCACGATCGCCCGGCCGGTTCGGTATCCCGTTCCTCTTGGCGGTGATTTGGAAGCATTCCTCGAAGGGTTGGATATCCGCGGCGGGTTTGTGATCGAAGCGGCCTCTTCGGTCCTTACCGACACTTTGACATACTCCGACAGCGTCCCGACCTTCTCCGTTTCGGATCATCCGACGGGTCGGCCCGATGGGACGGGAACGCTCCAGATCGGATTCGTGAGACCAAGAAACGGTCCGCGATTCCCAAGGAATCTGGTCGCTTTCCTGAACCTCATGGAAAGGGAGATCGGTCGGCGCCTAGATCCCACTTCCCTCATCAGTCCGTCAGGCTCCGAGGAACTCGCAAAGGTACTCGCAGATCCCGCTTTGGACCGTGATGGTGAATGAGGAGTTTCCGGGGACTCGGAATTCGCCGCCCGCTTCGTGGGAGCTTTGCGCCCCGCTTGCGAGAACGATCCTGCAGGAGCCGGCGACGATCGTCATCTTTTCCGGCGCGCCCGTGTTGAACTTGTAGGTGCCCGGGAAAATCAGACCGACCGTTTTCTTCCGACCGTTCTTCTCCAGGACGGTATGGCTGACGACCTTGCCGTCAAAATAGACGTTCGCCTTCGTTTCCACGCTGACGCCGTCAAGTGTCCTTGGGATGCTCATGGTTTTCTCCTTCTGAAAGGCCATTCTCCTAGTCGATGTTTTTCGATTTTCCAAGCAACTTTCGAGGCTGCAAAATGACGAGCTTTTGATTGAAAAGGCGAGGGAATGCCGATAGGTTGCCAGAGGTTACAGGTTGCCCGCCCTAATTGCTGCGCAATTAGGACTGGGCGCCTGTAATCGCAGCGACCGCATAAAGCGCGGCCGCTGCTCAACAGGCGCCCGTAGCTCAGGGGATAGAGCAACAGCCTTCTAAGCTGTGGGTCGCAGGTT
>CAZWYB010000137.1:0-6801 GCA_964637745.1 uncultured Pseudomonadota bacterium | reverse complement strand
CTCAGCGATACGCGTGCTTGGTCAGGGTGCACTAGCTTTTTTAGGGTTTGATAAGCCCAGTACGCTCTATGTAAAAGGTTGTGGCCTTAACCTTGTCTTAACGGCGGCCGATCGAACCAATGTCCTTTATTTCGCTCGCCATCTTGTCCGTGAGGGAACGACAGCCCAAGCTTTCGAGGGGTTTCGCATCACGCATCGCAAGGTCCGCCGGCCTGATCTGACTTTCGCCACAATGGATCACAATATTCCGACGGATGACCCTTTCAATATCAAGGACCCCATTGCCCAGGAACAAGTGGATACTCTCACACGGAACTGCAACGAATTTGGAATCAAGCTGTATGACCTTAATAGTGAGTTACGAGGTGTCGTCCATATCATCGGACCGGAATTGGGTTTGACGCTTCCGGGGACGACGATTGTCTGTGGCGACAGTCATACGTCCACACATGGCGCATTTGGATCTTTAGCCTTTGGCATTGGTACCTCCGAGGTGGAGCACGTTTTGGCCACGCAATGTTTACGTCAGAAACGGCCGAAGACCTTCCGCGTGGAATTCGCAGGTTTGCGATCCGCGGGCGTAACGGCCAAAGATTTGATCCTCAAGCTGATAGGTCTCATCGGAACGGGCGGAGCGACGGGACACGTTTTGGAATACGCGGGTGAAACGATTCGTGCCCTCAGCATGGAAGAGCGAATGACTGTCTGCAACATGTCCATCGAGGCAGGCGCCAAGGCCGGCATGATTGCGCCGGACGACACAACTTTTGAATACGTATCGAAACCGGGCCGCATCTATGCGCCCAAAGGCAAAGATCTTGAAAAAAAAATATTGGTTTGGAAAACGTTGGCCAGTGATCCAGGCGCTCAATTTGATAAGACCCTTACGATCCAAGCTTCGACAATCGCCCCGCAAGTCACTTGGGGCACGAGTCCCGGGATGGTTACCGACATCGACAGCGTTGTTCCAGATCCGAACAATGTGCCATGGCTCTCCAAAAGAGATGTTGAGCTGGCTCTGGAGTATATGGGGCTCAAGCCGGGGATGAAGATCACGGACATTCCAATCGATGTGGTCTTCATCGGCAGTTGCACCAATGCCCGTATTGAAGATCTGCGTGCGGCCTCCAAAATTTTTAAAGGTAAGAAGATTTCGCCCAAGGTGAAGGCGCTCATCGTGCCGGGTTCCCAGAAGATAAAAAAGCAGGCCGAGGCGGAAGGCTTGGACGCAATCTTTACTGCGGCAGGGGCAGAGTGGCGCGAATCGGGTTGCAGCATGTGTTTGGCCATGAATCCGGATCAGCTCAAGCCGGGCGAAAGATGCGCTTCCACATCAAACCGAAACTTTGAGGGTCGTCAAGGCAAGGGAGGACGCACGCACCTAGTCAGCCCGGAAATGGCGGCCGCCGCGGCCATTTCCGGACATTTTGTCGACATCAGAAAGTGGAGCTAGAAATATGAAATCCTTCACGTCACATCGGGGAATCCTTGCCACATTAGACCGAGCGAACGTCGATACAGATCAAATCATCCCAAAACAATTCTTGAAATCGATCAAGTGCACGGGCTTCGGCAAGAATCTTTTTTTTGATTGGCGTTATCTTCCGACTGGTAAAGTGAACTCTGACTTCGAGCTCAACCGGCCCGAGTTTCACAATGCCTCTATCCTGGTAACGCGCAACAACTTTGGCTGCGGATCTTCCCGGGAACACGCCGTTTGGGCGCTCTCGGAATACGGCCTCCGAGCCATTATTGCCCCCAAACGCGGCGCCATGTCTGCATTCGCCGATATCTTCCACAACAACAGCGTTAAGAACGGACTTCTCAACGTTTCGCTAAAAGAAGCGGAGGTCGACAGCATATTCCAGATGGTCGCCCGCTATCCGGGACTCGAAGCGACGGTCAATCTGGAAGAGCAGCGCGTCACGCTTCATCTTCCAGAGGAACTTTCCTTTCACTTCGAGATCGACAAATCGGTCAAAGATCACCTTATTCGTGGCCTGGATGACATAGGATTATCGCTCCAGCTCGAACGGGAAATCTCCTCCTTCGAGAAAACGCACGATATGCAACTTTCAGGCACTCCATCCTAGATTTGCCTTCGCGCCAGGAAAATTTGGATATTTGAGATTTTCACACAACCAAACCGGCAAAGCGGCGAAATAATGGACCTGTCTTTTCGGGAGGTCCCTTGCTGTTACCGACAACTTCACCTGTAGCTCAACCCCTTCTTCCCAGGACGGCCACTCAAAATCTCCTTGCCTCTCTGACGGGGCGGCCCCATGTGCAAGCTGGAGACGTACTCGCGGTTCCGGTGAATTGGATTCTTGCCAGCGAATTGGCGCTCAAGGGAATGTTGGTCACACATCGGCGTTTGGGAGAGCCTCCTCTGGCAAGGTCTGATCGATTCATTTTGGCGGTCGATCATACCGTTTCATCATTCGGAGACCATCACACTCAGGCTCTCGGTTTGATGAGCATGGCTGAAGGATTTCGAAAGAATCACAATATCCGTCATTATTACCGAGCCAACGAAACCATTCTCCATACCGAACCTTATGAGCAACTCTTCCGCCCAGGGGATGTCATCGTCGGCGCCGATTCCCACTCAATCTTCCACGGTGGTCTTGGCGCGCTTTCGATCGGACTCGGCGCAGCGGACGTCATGATGGCCGCCGTGCTCGGTTCATTCATTCTGAAGGTTCCGGAAGCGATTCGGATCAACATCAACGGGAAGATGCCCGCCATGTTGACGGGTAAAGATGTTATTCTCTCCCTCCTTCAGAGATTCAAACGCAACACGGTCGCTTTTGAACGGACCGTCGAATATGGGGGAGATGGCCTGAAATACCTTTCGGCTTCCGACCGCGGAACCCTCTGCAATATGGGGGCTGAATTTGGCGCCATGACCTCCTTTGTCCCAGCAGATGAAGTCACCGTACGATTCATCCTAAACCGAAGGGATCGGGAGTTTGCGGATAGCGGCGCCCATTTTTTTGCCGATGAGGGTGCTCCATACGTTGCGCATGAAAGGATGGACCTGTCCGACGAAACGGCCCCGAAGGTCGGGGTCTGGCCGAGTCCTGACAATGTCTACGACGTCAATGACCCCAAAGTCGCGGGTCATGCTTTTGAGACGGCCTTTATCGGAACCTGCACCACGACTCCTGAAGAGTATGTTTTGGCGGGGCTGACTGCGGAGGCGGCTATCAAAGCGGGATGGACGCCATCTATCGCGGGCGAAATGGCCCGATTGATATCACCCAGCTCGCTAGGCATTTTTCAGATGTTGTCCCGATACGGGTTGGTCGAATCCTTCGAAAAAATGGGGTTTAAGGTTGGGCGGGCAGGTTGCAGTCTGTGTCTTGCGATCGACGGGCATCAAGCACCGGAAGGAACATGGGTTTTAGGATCGCACAACCGCCCCTTTCCGAATCGCACGGGCAAAGGCTCCAAATCCATGGTTACAAACGCCGCCACGGTCGTATCCTCATCGGCTTCCATGAGACTCACCGATCCGCGCCAGCTTCTTCCCTACTTGGATCGAGAGCGGCACGCCAGAATTTTGGCGGATTTGCGCGGAGAATCTCTGGCGATTCCGGAAATCCGCACCGCATCTGCAAAAAGGGTTTCTTCTGAAGGAGGCGTGGAAGTGCCATTCAACTTCGATTCCTTGAACATTCCAGACCGTGTCCGCTCCAGGGTTGTTATTTTTGGTGACAACGTCGATACCGACGCCATCATTCCCGGCCGTTTTTGCCATTTGGAGGATCTTCGGGAGCTTGGACTTCACGCTTTTGAGAATGAAATGGGTGAAGGTGGTTTTCGAAAAAAGATCGAAGAAGAAGGAAAGGGGATCGTCGTTGCGGGAACGGGTTGGGGTTCCGGCAGTTCCCGCGAGGAAGCCGCCTATGCCCTCCAAGGCAACGGCGTCCAAATGGTCATCGCCCAGAGCATCGCCTTTATCCATCAGAGAAATCTTGTTAACCAAGCAATCCCATTCCGCCTCATCCATTCCGATGATCGGGAGGCGTTCTATCGTTCTCTTGAGGAGGGTATGGAGCTCGACATTGATTTGAAATCAAATGTCATCAACGTGCCTGGCCAAGAGCAGCAATTCCGGCTTCTTCCGATTCATCCCGTTGAGCAGGCAATTCAGTCCTTAGGGGGACTTGCGATGGCCTTCCAAAAGTACGGAGAAAAAACTTTGGAGGCCATCCTTCAGCTGGCGAAAACGTTTGAGACCCATTAGGAAATTATAGAAAGACGTGCGCCTACTCGTAGTAGTCGAGGCCTAAATGGGTGATCTGTTCTTCTCCCATCAAATAGCGAAGCGTATTCTTCAGCTTCATCTCCTGAATGAAGAGATTGTGTTCCGGGTAAAGGCCCGGGGCCGTCATCGGGCTCTTGTAGTAGAAGGAGAGCCATTCCTGGATACCCTTCATGCCCGCGCGTTGCGCTAAGTCCGTGAAGAGGACCAAGTCGAGGACGATCGGAGCCGCTAGGATGGAGTCGCGGCAAAGGAAATCCACCTTGATCTGCATCGGGTAGCCCAGCCAGCCGGTGATGTCGATGTTGTCCCAGCCTTCCTTATTATCGCCGCGGGGCGGGTAATAATGGATGCGGACCTTGTGATACATGTCTCCGTAGAGATCCGGATAGAGCTCCGGCTGAAGGATGGTGTCGAGGACGGACAGTTTCGACTCTTCTTTCGTCTTGAAGGAGTCGGGATCGTCCAAAACCTCTCCGTCGCGGTTGCCCAGGATGTTGGAGGAAAACCAGCCATCGATGCCAAGCATGCGGGCCTTGAAGCCGGGCGCCAAGATCGTTTTCATGAGCGTCTGGCCCGTCTTGAAATCCTTGCCGGAGATCGCGCACTGATTTTGCTGGGCGAGTTCCAAAAGGGCCGGGACATCGACCGTCAGATTGGGGGCACCGTTGCAGTAGGAGATCTTCGACTTCAAGGCGGCGTAGGCATAGATCATGCTGGGTGCGATGTTCGGATCGCTCGCCTCCAATCCCTTTTCGAAATTGGCGATCGTCTTGTGGACGTCCTTCGGCTGCAGATAGACTTCCGTTGATCCGCACCAGATCATGACCAAGCGGGCCAGGTTATTTTGTTTCCGAAAATTTTCGATGTCGGCGATGACCTGTTGGGCCAGGTCCATCTTGTTTTTTCCCGTCTTGACGTTCGAGCCGTCCAGTTTCTTCACGTAATTCTGGTCGAAGACCGCCTTCCATGGGCGGATGGCCTCCAACTCCTTGCGTACGGCGTCCAGATCCTCTTTTTTCAACACTTGGGCCTTTGACGCCGCTTCGTAGGCGTTGTCCGGAAAAATATCCCAGGCGCCGAAAACCAAATCCTGCAACCGGGCCAGGGGAACGAATTCCTTGATCAACGGGCTTTTCTTGTCCGTTCTTTTCCCGAGGCGGATGCGGCCCATCTGGGTCAGAGAACCGATCGGCTTCGCGTGGTTTTTCTTGACGGCCTCGACGCCGGCGATGAACGTCGTGGAAACGGCGCCCAAACCGACGAGTAAAATGCCCAGCTTGCCTTCGGCGGGCTGGATTTTTGTGCCTTTTTCGATCATGATTTTCCTTCCTTCGCTAAACGGGGATTGATCGGAAGGGTTGGTCCTAGCAAGCCGGAACTGCTCTTGTAAACCCCTATTTTTGACTCTATTTTGACTGTTTCGCCTCCCTGTCAAAAAGGTTCCGTGATTTTTTTAGCAAATTAAAAATGTTTTTTTCGCAACTTCATTATGACGGGCTGCGAAATGAAAGTCATGATAGTTGGATGGATTAAAAACTTTATTTCCGCGATCTTACCGGAGCAAATCAGCCAGGGCGCCCAGACCTTCGAAAAGAAGGCCAAGGCCAAACTGATCGACGTGACCGACGGCGTGTCTCTGGCCGAAGAGGCGCGTAAAAGGAGCTCGGAGCTCCTCTCCATGATCCGAAAGGGCGGGGTCAATATCGACCAGCTTCGTTTTTGGCTGAATTCCCGCCGCAAGGTAAAGGGCCAATTAAGCGACGCCTTCGATATGCCCGACATTACGGAAGAGATCACCGAAAAGATCAACGAGATCGCAAAAGAAGATCCTTTTTATCGCAAGATGTTCGGCTAGAGTCTGATGACGCCGGTTTCTCATTTTGCCGTTCAGCTCGCCGGACGCGTCTCCGGGGCGTGGGGCAGCTTCTCTCGCCCGACCTGCCAGGTCATTGTCACCCAAGCGGGAATTCCTTTACCTACGCCGTGGGAGCCGTTCTCCTCATCTCATCGGAGCGCCCTGGAAGCCGCGCTCCAAAGCCACCCATCGCGCCTCTATGGGGTCGCCTCGGCCCTCGGGCTCGAAGACGGCGAAATCCGGAAGGGTCTGAAGGGAAGCTACGACGAGACTTTGCATCAGGCCGCCGCGCTTGGATTCCGACGGCTTCACGCGCAACTGACGGAACGCGGCTTTCAAGTGCCCGGCGTCTTTCATCGGATCGAACAACCCGGAGATGAACGCGAGGCCCTGAAACTTTTCCGGACCCTCGACGCCGTCGAGCTCAACGCCGTGCTTTGGGATCTTCACCAAAGCGGCAGACTTCACGGGATCCTGAACGACTTCGTGTCCGGAATTTTTTGCTGGAACAACAAGAGAAGACTGGTGCGCCTGCTCACCCAGGAGCGGTTGGCCGAACTGACCGTCCCCGTGCGCGCCGCGATCGTCGTTGCGATGCAGAAGGGGATCCGGGGCAGCGTGATGGAGCAGGGGATCACGAATGTAATCGAAGGGACGTCTGGCGAGAAGCTCC
>CAZWYB010000136.1:0-6849 GCA_964637745.1 uncultured Pseudomonadota bacterium | reverse complement strand
CGCCGAGGATCGGCAGCGACTTGTAGACGCGCGGCGCGGACGGACCAATTCCAAAATTTGCTCTCCTCCGTGGCCGAACTGGTCTTGAAGAACAAGCCCAAGGATTTGGACTCCCTGCTTCAGATGAAACTGGGCAATATCAGCGTTCAAGAGGCGCTGGCGCAGATGGTGGCCAAGATCGGTGAGAACATGAGCGTCCGCCGCTTCAAACTTTTGGAAGGCGGGGCCGACGAGAAGATCGCGACCTACGTTCATGCCGGGGCCAAGATCGGGACTGCGGTGAAGGTCAAAGGAGCGAACGTGGACGAATCGCTCGTCCGCGACATCGCCATGCACGTTGCCGCGATGAATCCTCCCTACGTGGACCGCGCGCATGTTCCGGCGTCGGCCCTCGAGAGGGAAAAGGAAGTCTTGAAGGCGTCACCGGATCTGGTGGGAAAGCCGGAAAATCTCTTGGATAAGATCCTTCAAGGGAAACTGAATCGTTTCTACAGCGATGTGTGTCTGGTGGAGCAGGCTTTTATCAAGGACGCGACGGGCAAGAAAACGGTCGGGGATTTCCTTAAGGAAAAATCCGCGGGTGCGCAGGTGGTGGATAAGATCCGTTTTCAGGTCGGCGAGTCCGATGTAGCCGTGGCGTCCTAAAACAGCGAGGCCCTCGTTTCGATGACACCCAAACCCCGGTATAAAAGGGTTTTGCTCAAGCTCTCCGGAGAGGCGATGGCCGGATCGGGGAATTACGGGATCGATCCGGAGGCCATCCGTCGTCTCGGCCACGAAATCAAAGACGTTCATGATCTCGGCATCGAAATCGCCGTCGTCATGGGCGGAGGGAACATCTTCCGCGGGGCCCAGGTGCCCTGGATGGACCGGGCGACCGCCGATTACAGCGGCATGCTGGCCACCGTCATCAACAGCCTGGCCCTCCAAGACTGCCTCGAAAAAATGGGAATCTTCACGCGCGTCCTTTCGGCCATCGAGATGCAACAGGTGGCGGAGCCCTATATCCGGCGACGCGCCGTCCGCCATATGGAAAAGAAACGCGTCGTCATCTTCGCGGCCGGCACGGGCAATCCTTATTTTTCCACCGACACGGCGGCCTCGCTCCGGGCGATGGAGGTCCGCGTGGACGCGATCCTCAAAGGTACGAAGGTCGACGGCGTCTATTCGGCCGATCCTTTCAAAGACAAGAAGGCCAAACGCTTCACGAAGCTCAGCTACATCGACGTCCTGAAAAAGGGCCTGCGCGTGATGGACGCGACGGCGATCTCCCTCTGCATGGACAATAAGATGCCCATCGTGATTTTCGATCTGTTTAAAAAGGGCAATTTGAAAAAGGTGGTCTGCGGGGAAAATATTGGGACAACGGTATCTTAAACGAGGTGATTATGGATCCCAAGATACAAGCGGAAACCAAACAGCGCATGGACAAGACGATCGAATCCCTCCGGAATGAATTCGGCAAGCTCCGAACCGGGCGGGCCTCGATCGCCCTTTTAGACGGCGTGAAGGTCGACAGCTACGGCAGCCTGATGCCGATCAACCAGGTGGCCTCGGTCTCCGTCTCCGACAGCCGGACCCTCGTCATCACGCCCTGGGACAAGTCCATCATCCAAGAGATCGAGAAATCGATCCACAAATCGGATTTGGGCCTTCAACCCATGAACGACGGCAAGGTCGTGCGGATCAGCATCCCTCCCTTGACGGAGGAACGGCGCAAAGACCTGGTCAAGGTCGCGAAGCGGGTGACGGAGGAGGCGCGTGTCGCCGTCCGCAATTCCCGCCGCGAGGCTAATGAGGCCGTGAAAAAACTTCAAAAGGACGGAAAGATCTCCGAAGACGACCTGAAGAAATGGGAGGTCGAGATCCAGAAAATGACCGACCAATACGTCACACAGGTCGATACGTTGCTTGCTAACAAAGAAAAAGAAATCATGGAGGTCTAGGTGACCTCTGACCTGAAAAAACTTCCTCAACACATCGCGATCATCATGGACGGCAACGGCCGCTGGGCGCGCACGCGCGGTCTCCCCCGTATCGAAGGCCATCGAAAGGGCAGCGAGGTCGTCGACGAGATCGTCACCGCCTGCCGCGAGATCGGCGTCCGTTATCTCACGCTTTATGCGTTTTCGATGGAGAACTGGGCGAGGCCGAAGGACGAAATCACCGCCCTCATGGCCCTTTTGAAGGAATTTTTGATCATCAAGAGAGAAAAGCTCCTGAAGAACGACATCCGCCTCGTGTCGATCGGGGACGTCGAACGGTTGCCGGCGAGCGTCTTGGAAGTCTTGAAGGAAACGGAAGAGGTGACCCGCCATTCGGACAAGATGTTTCTGAACCTGGCCTTGAGCTACAGCTCACGGGATGAAATCGTCCGGGCCATCAATGAACTGCTGAAGGAGAAGGACCGAGGAGAATTTCGCGACAATTTCATTTCGGTGGAGAGGTTTTCTTCGTATCTGGATACCCAGGGCATACCGGACCCTGATTTATTAATCAGGACCAGCGGGGAGAGGCGGATCAGCAATTTTCTCCTCTGGCAGTCGGCTTATACGGAACTTTATTTTTCGGATACGCCGTGGCCCGATTTTTCCCGGGAAGAGCTCTTCAAGGCCATCGGGGAATACCAGAGTCGCGAGCGGCGGTTCGGCAAGACATCCGAGCAACTTTAGGACGGAGACGAGTTTCGCCCCTACAACATGCTTCTAAAACGCATCGTCACTGTCCTGATCGGAGCGCCCTTTGTGATCGCGGCTATTCTTTGGCCGGCGACGGCGGCGTTCAAAATCTTCTGCGTGGGGTGTCTCGCCGTCTCCCTCTCTGAATACTTCACGATCATTCATGTTTCACCCGCGGGGCGCGTCTTCGGCGTGTTTCTGGGTGTCCTCCATATGGGGTTCATTTTTTTCGCCCCGGCGGCTTGGAATCAGCCTTTCTTCGAGGCGACGCTGATCGCCCTTTTGATCTTCGCCTATTATTGTTTTTCGCGCTCTGAGGCGATGGAGGGAATCGCACAAAGGATCGCCCTCACGCTTTTGGGGATCTTTTATATCGGGTCGTTCGGCTCCTTTGTGGGTTTGACGCGCGATCTTCCGCACGGGGTCTTTTGGGTTTTTATTTTGCTGGCGATGACCTGGATGAACGATACCTTCGCCTATTTTTTCGGTCACAAGTTCGGAAAGCGGAAGCTCGCGCCGATGATCTCGCCGGGCAAGACGGTGGAAGGTTTTCTGGGGGGCTTTTTAGGAAGCGCCTGTGGGTTTTTTCTTTTCTGGTTTATCTTTCGTCGGCCCGTCGCCATCTTTCACGTCGTCCCCTTGACGCTCCTCGTGGGGATCGTCGGCCCCGTGGGGGATCTGTGCGAATCGCTCATCAAGAGGAGTTTTCAGGTCAAGGATTCGGGCAATTTCATCCCGGGGCACGGGGGGATGCTGGATCGCATAGATGCCTTGCTTTTCACCGCCCCCGTCGTTTATGGGTATCTTCACTTTCTATGACCGACTCCGGGCACCCAAAAAAAATCGTCATCTTGGGGAGTACGGGTTCCATTGGGACGCAGGCCCTCGACATTGTTGCGCGCCATCCGGACCGCTTCCAGATCGTCGGCCTCGCGGTGGGCCGCAAACTGGATCTTGTCGAAGAACAGATCCGCCGATTTCATCCTAAGCGGGTTTCCGTCTCCAACCCCGATGATGCAAAAATTTTGCGCCAGAAATTCGCCAAAGAAGGGTTGGACGTTTTGGTCGGCGATGAAGGCAACTGCGAGCTCGTCTCCGATTCCTCGTCCGATTTCGTCGTCTCCGCTATCGTAGGCGCCGCGGGCCTGAAGCCGACCATGAAGGCCGTTCAGTCCGGCAAGACCGTCGCCCTCGCGAACAAGGAGAGCTTGGTCATTGCGGGGGAGCTCATGACGCGCGCGGCCCGAGAGCGCGGGATCGATCTCATCCCCATCGACAGCGAACACAGCGCGATCTTTCAGGGGCTCGCGGGGAACCGGCGCTGCGACGTGAAACGGATCATCCTGACGGCCTCCGGCGGTCCGTTTTTCCAGAAAACGAAAGAGCAGTTGGCCCATGTCACCTTGGACGAAGCCTTGAAGCACCCCAACTGGAGCATGGGGCCCAAGATCACGATCGACAGTGCGACCCTCATGAACAAAGGATTGGAGGTCATCGAGGCATCGTGGTTTTTCGACCTTCCTCCGGAGAAGGTCGCGATCCATATTCATCCGCAGAGCATCGTTCATTCGTTCGTTGAGTACATCGACGGTTCGGTGATGGCCCAATTGGGCGTGCCGGACATGCGTTGCGCGATCTCATACGCCATGGCCTATCCGGAGCGCGTGGAGTCGGGCGTCAAAAGTCTGGATCTCTTGCAAATCGGAAATTTAAGCTTTTATCCTCCCGATGCGGACAAGTTCCCGGCCCTCCGCCTGGCCTACGAGTCGGCCAGGATTGGAAGGACGATGCCCGCGGTCCTGAACGCTGCGAATGAGGTCGCTGTGGCGCGCTTCCTGAATCGCGAAATCGGATTTACGGATATTCCCGTCATCGTCCAAAAGACGATGGAGCGCCATCAGCCTTTTCCTCTCAAAACCCTCGACGACGTCTTGGAAGCCGACCGCTGGGCGCGCCGAGAAGCCAGCGCCTGGCAGGCGGCCGCCTAAAATTTATGACCATCATTTATTTCGTCATCGCACTGGGTCTCCTGGTCTTCATCCACGAATTCGGCCATTTTATCGTGGCTAAGAAGCAGGGCATCGGCGTCGAGACCTTTTCGATCGGGTTCGGTCCGAAGCTCTTCGGCTTCACACGCGGCGAGACGAAGTACGTTGTCTCGCTTCTGCCCTTCGGAGGCTACGTCAAGCTTCACGGAGAGGATCCGGATGCCCCTGAATCCAAGGACGAAAACGATAAAAAGGCCTATTCAAGACGGCCGATCTGGCAACGAGTGCTTGTCGTTTTCGCAGGACCGGGGATGAATCTTTTGCTGGCGCTCCTGATCATGCCTGTGGTTTTCATGATCGGCCGCATGGAGCCGATTTTTCTGGATCAGCCCCCCGTCGTCGTCGGCGTCCGCCACGATTCCGCCGCGGCGAAGGCCGGGATCCAAAAGGGGGACGAGATCCTCTCAGCCGACGGCACATCGATGAAGGACTGGAAGGATTTTTTGGATTTTATCCTTATTCACGGCAAGCAAGCGGTTGAGTTGAAGATCAAACGCGCCGACGAATACCTGACGAAGTCGGTGACGATCGAAGAATCGCCGGATACGCATTCGGGGATGATGGGCATCGAGCCTTCCTATTTCATCGGCAACGAGGCGGTCGTGGATGAAGTCACTCCCGGCAGTCCGGCCTCCGAGGGTGGCCTGAAGGGAGGGGATGAGATTTTGAAGATCGATCAGATGCCCGTCGAAAGCTGGACGGATATGTCGGAGCAGGTCGGTGCCAGCGGCGGAAAGAAGCTCGCCATCTCCATCCGCCGAGGAGGCGAGATGCTGACGGTCTTCGTGGTGCCGCGCTATGACGAGGGCATGAAGAAATGGCTGATGGGCGTGAAGAAGGACGGGGAGAAACGAAGCGGGGCCTTCAGTCTGAAGAAGTATGGGTTCAAGGAGGCCCTGATTCGGGGGACCGAGGAGAACCTCAAACTCGCCAAGCTCACGCTTTCCGTTCTGGGGCGGCTGGTGACGTTCAAGCTTTCTTATAAGACCTTGGGCGGACCGATCCGGATCGCGCAGGCCTCGGCGATCGCCGCCAAGTCGGGCCTGGCGGACTTCCTCTACTTCCTCGCATTTCTGAGCATGCAGTTGGGCGTCTTAAATTTACTGCCGATGCCGGTTTTGGATGGCGGCCACCTTCTGTTTTTCTCCATAGAGGGTCTCACGCGACGGCCGGTTTCCATGCGTGTCCGCCAGATCATGGAGCAGGTGGGTTTCTTCGTCCTTATTTCCCTGATGCTCTTGGTGACCTTGAACGACGTCGAAAGCGTTTGGGGCGTTCATCAGATTTTCGACAAGATCAAACACCTTTTCTAATAATGCCGCTTCCCGCGGCACAGCGCTCGCTACGGCTCGTAAAGGAGGCTAGTGAAAATCCTTGCGATTGAAACATCGACATTGACCGGCAGTATTGCGCTTTTGTCGGATGGTGCGCTTCTGGGGGAAACGACGCTTTCCGTCTCTGCTCAACATTCGGAACGCCTCATGCCGGCGATCGAACAACTTCTTCAGAATGCCGCAGTCGACATTGCGGATGTCGATCTCTTCGCGGTTGCGAATGGTCCAGGTTCCTTCACAGGGCTTCGAATCGGCATCGCGGCGGCGCAGGGGCTTGCCTTGGCGCACGGGAAGGCCGTCGTTGGCGTCTCCACACTCGAGGGGTTGGCGATGAATGCGGTTTATTTCCAAGGGATCGTTGTGCCGGTCCTCAATGCCTTCCGCGGCGAGGTCTATTGGCGTTTCAACAACGAGGATCGCGTCTCCGGAGCGGAGAATATGACCGCGGACTTGCAAAAGACGAACGACCCCATCCTGATTTTGGGGAATGGCATCGTCGTCTGTCGGGATGTTCTAATGAAAAACTTAGGCGACCGTCTTCATATCGCACCGGAGTGGCTCCACCACCCGCGGGCCGTTCCTGTCGCAACCCTTGCCGCCAAACGCTTCCACGAGGGACCTTCCCCGGAACCCGTTTTGCCGCGCTACCTCCGAAAGCCGGGTTGATATTCGAGGTGAGCGTTTTGCCAGGTCGTTATTTCTTGGGCCTTTTCACTGAATTTTTCCGGAACCAAGCTTCGAGCTCTTCTCGGGTGATCCGTTTGTTGGCGAGTTGCATGATGATGTCGG
>CAZWYB010000135.1:0-6914 GCA_964637745.1 uncultured Pseudomonadota bacterium | reverse complement strand
TCAAGGTCTATGATGAAGAGAAGAAAATGATCGCGATCGGGCGATGCACCGTGGCGATTACGCCGATACCTCAGACCTAGGCCTACTTCCGGATTCCGATGAATGGAAGCGATCGGTGGAGGCCGGCGTCATCCATGCCGTAGCCGACGACGTACTCGTTCGGGATTTCGAAACCGATATAGTCGATAAGCTTCCGGACCGTCGGATCCACCTCCTTATAGAGAAGGGTGCAGACCTTGATCGCCGCGGGTTTTTTCGATTGAAGGTGATTGACCAGAAACCGGATCGTCCGGCCGGTGTCGATGATGTCCTCCACCAACAGCACGTGTTTGCCCTCGATGGATTCGGAGAGATCGAATTCGATCTTTACGCTTCCCGTCGATTTGTTGTTTTTGTAGCTCGTCACGCGCAGAAATTCGCAGGTGAGCGGGAAGTCCAGACTTCTCACGAGATCCGCGGCGAAGATAAAGGCGCCTTTGAGCACGGCGACGACGGCCGTTTCCTTTCCCTTCAAATCCTTCCGGATTTCTTGGGCGAGCGATGCGACGCGCCGTCGGATTTCGTCCTCCGGAATCAGGACGTCGAAACCGGACATGAGCCCCTCCTCTTGCGAATAACGAAAAAAAGGGTAACAAAGGAAAGGATGAATGAACAGGATGATTCCAATCTGCGCCAACTCGCTGAGGCGATGAACATCCCTAAGATCCGGCGGCACATCTTTTTGTGCTGCGATCAGACGAAACCGAAATGTTCGGACAAGGCGAAAAGCCTCGAGTCGTGGGAGTATTTGAAAAAGAGACTGAAGGAACTCAATCTGGTCGGAAGCGGCGGGGTCTACCGCACCAAGGCCAATTGCCTTCAAATCTGCTCAAACGGCCCGATCGCCGTCGTTTATCCCGAAGGAATTTGGTATCACTCCTGCACCCCGGAAGTTTTGGAGGAGATCATTCAGAGCCATCTTTTGAGGGGAGTTCCGGTCGCCCGCTATCAGTTCGCCTCACACCCGCTGCCGTCCGGGGCCGGTTAAGCGCAGACCCGGTTCCTGCCCGCATCCTTGGCCTGATAGAGCCTGCGATCAGCCTCCGTGATGAGTTTGTTCAGGTCCGAGGCGTCCTGGGGATACGTAGCGACGCCGCAGCTGATCGTCAAAGGAGATCTTTTTTGGGCGTGAAGTCGGACGCGCTCCGCGACCTTGATTCCGTTTTCCTTCGAGGTTTCAGGCAGAAGAATGGCGAATTCCTCACCGCCGAAGCGGCCGACGAGGTCGTAGGGGCGGCATCCGTCCCGCAGGTGATTGGCGATGCCCCTCAAGGCTTCGTTGCCCGCCACATGCCCCTTCGTGTCGTTGTAGTGTTTGAAATGATCGATGTCGGCCAAGATCAGAGTCAGAGGTTTTCCGGAACGCGCGGCCCGTTTCATTTCGGTTGTCATGCGTTCTTGGAGGGAGCGGAAATTCATGAGGCCGGTCAGTTCGTCGGTCGTGGCCTGCTTCTGCAGAAGATCCTTCTGGCGCCCCATCGTCTGGGCCATCGTGTTGAAATTTTGAATCAGCTCGGCGATTTCCCCAAAGCCCTTGCGGGGCAGGGGCTCTTTCCATTGGTCGCTCTGGACCAAGTGCATGCCGCGGGAAAGCTGCATGAGGGGAGAGCCGACCATGAACCAGATGACGCCGCTCAAAACGAGGATCGCCGAAAGCGAGACGAACAGGAGGATGATGTCCTGATTTCTCAGTTGGGAGACGATGGACTTATTCTGACGAGAGGTTTCGGTTTGGATGTCCTCGAAGAATTCCCGGAGGTCGTCGACCTTCGCCATCAATTGCTGGAACGACACCTCGATCTCGATGTCTAACGCGCCCGTGAGCATGCGGCTGCGGAGGACGTTTTGGGTGTTGTTGAAATAGAGCCGGGACAGGTGCGCCACTTCTTCCGCCGTTTTATGGATTTTGGTGGTCGTCTCCACGTCGCTGGATTGGGTCACGCCGCGGGCGCGATTGAGATAGTCCGTGAACCGGCTCCGGTATTGCGTGAGGTTTTGGCGCAGCCGTTGCGAATCGTCGTCCAAGGCCTTCTTCCAGGATTCGTGGTAGGCTTTCAGGAGAGTCCCCAACTCGCCTATTTCCGTGACGTTCTCGACGGCCTCGCTGTTTAAGTACCCGAGCGTCTTATGGATGCCGGTAACCGACATCTCCTGAAGGACCAGGGGCCCGAACTAGAGTCCGATCACGGACAGGATGAAAATACCGATCAGTCGCCGTACGGTCAGCCGCATGGGGTCTAGTTATAACCCGAAAGTATGGTTCCTGTCATCTAGCGGGAGGACGGCGATCACATGGACAGAAGAGAGACGGTGGATTACATTACAGTGATGCCGGAACGTTACGAGACGATCTTGGATTTCTGGTTCGGAGACGCCGCCGATCATCCGGAGACGATCGAAAAGCGTCTGGATCTCTGGTTCGGAGGGGCTCCGGAGACGGACCGTCTCATCCGTCAGAACTTCGAGGCGGATCTTCTGGAGGCGGGAAAATTCCTCCGTGAGAAATGGGAGGAGACGCCCCAAGGATCGCTCGCTTTGGTCCTCCTCTACGATCAATTCTCGCGCAATATCTACCGCGACCGGCCGCGCGGCCTCTCCTTCGACCCCCAGGCCCTGCATATCGCGGAGAATTCGATCCAGAAGGGTTTCGACCTCCAAGTTCCGCCCATCCAGCGCGTCTTCTTCTATATGCCGATGATGCATGCGGAAGATCTGGAGCTTCAGCAAAGGGCGGTCACCTATTTTATTCGTCTGAGAAACGCGGCCAATGCCGATTGGAAGAGCATTTTCGCGAATTTCCATCACTACGCGGAACTGCACTTGGAGATGATCGAGCGTTTCGGACGCTTCCCAGACCGCAACGCCTTGCTTGGCCGCAAGTCCACGCCCGAGGAAATCGCCGTCCTGAAGAATTATCCCTTCTGACGGAGAGGCTTTGCGACCCCCTGGTAGAAAAATCCCATTGGCCTCGGCGCCTTGGGGAAATAGAAGTTCTTGAAGGTTTCGAACCGGAAACCGGAATGTTCGACGAGCTCCCGCATGTCGCGATTCAGACGGCAACCGACCGCCAGT
This sequence comes from uncultured Pseudomonadota bacterium, assembly GCA_964637745.1. Lineage (GTDB taxonomy): Bacteria > UBA10199 > UBA10199 > JACPAL01 > CAZWYB01. The sequence continues at coordinate 3,803 of CAZWYB010000135.1, read as the reverse complement.
TTTTTGTTGAGGGGCGTGAGGAGGTCCTGCCACCAGACGACCGAGACGTCACAACTCAGGCCATGCTCCAAGACAAACAGTTTCCCCGTCCTTTTCAAAACGCGGCGGAATTCCCTCAAGGCGCGCGGGGCGTTGTCGATGCTGCAGAGGCAGAAGGTCGTCACGAGGCTGTCGAAGGAGGCGTCGCGGAAGGGGAGCTTTTCGCCGTTTAGGATGCGGTAATCGACGTTGATCTTTGCGTCCTTCATGCGCGTCCTCGCCAGACGCTGCATACCGGGATTGATGTCGACGGCGGTGATGGAACGGACGGCCGGAGGGTAGTAAGGGAGGTTCAAGCCCGTGCCGATGCCGATCTCCAGAATCCTCCCGCGCACACCGGCCAAAAGCTCCGTTCGGAGCTTGCCGACCTCCGCCTGCCCCAACATAAAGTCCATGATGATCGGGAAGAGGAAGCGGGAATAAAGACCCATCACCCCCGACTAGCATTTTTGACTTTTGAATTAAAGATCCATCCTTATCAGTGTGAGAAAAACGGCTCAACGAGGGGTTGGAGATAACCCCCTCGTTCTGGACGGGCACAAAAATTTATCAAAAGAAATCAGATAGATAGAAATTCACTTCCCCCCGAACACCTGCAATCCTCAGTGGCATCGGGCTTGCACATCTATGACCTCATGTTTCGATTGTTGTCTTTCACGTTTGGTCTCTCGAGTCTGTCCGCGATTCTGGGCCTCCTGAGCCTCGTACCCGGCCCGGCCCTTCCGAAGACCCCGTTGGTCTGGATGTCTTCGCGCCCGGCGATCTGGCAAATCCAAGAAGGACACAATGCTGAAATGGAGGCCCTGAAATCGCGGATTGAGACCCTGCAGGGGCGCGTAACGGTCCTCAATCAAACATTGACCGCTTCCCTCGAGACCCTTCAAGCCGGTCAGCGCTAATTTCCCGCTTACTTCTGGGCGGTCCGACAACCTTGAGACAGCTCCGATTGATGGGCCTTCATGCATTCCCGGATCCTTCCTCCTCCAGGCTTCACGCCTTTGCAGAATTTTTCCCGATCGGTGTGGCAGGCTTCTCGCCGTTCCTTCGCTTCATGGATGCGTTCCTTGCATTGATCCGACAACTCGGAACGATGCTCGCGGAGGCATTGGCGCATACGCCCTTCGCCGACCTTGACGTCTTTACAGAACTTTTCGACATCGCCCTTGCAGGCCCCGTGAAACCCTTCGCCGGCCATCGCGGGGATGCCGCCGATCAGGGTGCCCATCAAACTTGCGATGAGGCTTGCGATCACGAATCCCTTTTTCATAAAGACCTCCTTATTTTGATTTTAAAATACCCCCGTCCTCATGAGGGGGAGATGAAAAGAGAATGACAGGTTGTTCATCATTGGGCTATGGGAGCTATAGGGGGTCTTGCTATGAAACATAAAAAAATTCTCCTGACCGTTATTGGGCTTATCCTTCTTTTGTCGTCCGGCGTGGGGGCCTCTTCCTCCGCACCCGATGAGGCCTTTCAGCGTCTCCAAGAAGGCAACAACCGATTCACGGCCTGGAAGGCTGAGCACCCGCGCCAAGGCAAGAAGCGTCTGGAAGAGACATCGCAAGGTCAAAAGCCCTTCGCAGTCATCCTGACCTGCGCCGACTCGCGCGTCCCGCCTGAAGTAATTTTCGACCAAGGCGTCGGCGATCTCTTCGTCGTCCGCGTGGCGGGAAACATCGTCACGCCGGAGATTTTAGGGAGCATCGAGTATGCCACCGAGCATTTAGGCGCCCACCTGGTCTTCGTGCTTGGCCACGAGAATTGTGGCGCGGTCGATGCCACGCTGAAAGGCGGGGCCTTGCCGGGCCACATGGGAATGTTCACACGGCCCATACAACCGGCCCTGAAGGAGTCGAAGTGCCCGGCGGAGGATGCGTTGAACTGCTCCATCAAGGCCAATGTCGCCTATGTCGTGAAGCAGATCGCGAATTCTCAACCAATCCTCTCCGAGCTCGTGCACGAAGGCGAAGTGAAGGTGATGGGCGGCTATTATTCGCTGGAGACGGGGAAGGTTTCCATTCTGCCCTAGTGGCGCTTCTCGAGAACGATGCATTTCGATCCGTATAATCTTTGGCTCGGCTTCGTGTTCGGCATGGCGGGCCTCGCGGCGTGGCGGTACGGACGCCACGTCCAGAGCGCGCGTCACATGATTTTGGCCGTTTGCCTTATGGGGTTCAGTTATTTCATCCCGAACGTCTGGGCGACGCTCGCCGTGGGCGGGGTGCTGACGCTGCTCCTCTTCTGGCCTTAGACGATCTTCATTTTTCCATGGCGGATGTCCTTCGGGCCCGGAGGATAGCGCAGATCCATGTCTTTGAGGGTTCCGACGATCGCCTTTCCGACCACGAGATTCCGGTACCACTTATGGTTCGAAGGAACGACAATCCAAGAGGCGTGCTTCGTGCTGGTCGCCTCCATCATGTCTTCAAAGGCGCCTTGATAATCATCCCAAGATTTTCGTTCTCGGACGTCGTTGATGTTGAACTTCCAATGTTTCTTAGGATCCCGTAATCTCTCTTGGAGCCGGCGCTTCTGCTCGTCCTTGGAGATGTGGAGAAAGAATTTCAGGATGACGGTTCCGTTCTGAACTAGGAGCTTTTCGAAATCGTTGATCTGGCGAAAGCGTCTTTCGGCGGTCTTGTCCGAAATCAGGCGGTGGACGCGCGTGACCAAGACGTCTTCGTAATGGGAACGGTTGAAGATCCCGATGTAACCCTTGGGGGGCGTTTCCCTGTGAATGCGCCAGAGAAAGTCGTGAGAGGATTCCTCGGAAGATGGGATCTTGAAGGAGCTGACGCGGCAACCTTGAGGGTTGACGCCCGACATGACGTGCCGGATGGTCCCATCCTTGCCGGCGGTGTCGATGCCTTGGAGGACGATCAAGAGGGAGCGCGTCGCGTCGGCGTAGAGAAGCTCTTGAAGCTCTCCCAGTTTGCCGACGAGGGACTGAGTGATCGCCTCCGCTTCTTGTTTCCCCGAGGCCTCATCCTCAAAACCTTTCCGGTCCGAGGGATCGAAATCCTGAAGCCTGACCTTCGAGCCGGGTTTGACGAGATAGCGTTTCATGCGGGGAGAATACTGATTGTGGAGAAAGACCGCAATGGATTGAAAAAAGATTTTTTTTGTGTCTGAAATGCCGGAAGGGAGAAAACAATGACGAAAAACAAAATAGTCCCGACGATCTTGACCGCTTTTCTGGTCCTTTCGGTCGCCGCTCAGGCGGAGGTCAAGGTGCCGTCCTTCCCCAAAACGGGGAAGACTCTAAACGACTTCGTGCCCTCCGGCTGGAAGGTGTTGAAAAAGACCGAGGGCGATCTCAACAAAGATAATCTTCCGGACCTGGCCGTGATCCTGGCCTCCAACGTCGAGGACACGAATTCCGATGACGCGATGGACGCCCCCCGGCCGCTTTTGATTCTCTTCAAGCAGGCCGACGGCAGCCTTCTCCTCTCCGCCGTCCAGCCGGCCATCGTGATGTGCAAGCAATGCGGAGGGGTCTTCGGCGATCCTCTGGAGGACTTCACGATCGAGCGCGGCACCGTGGTGCTGAAACACTACGGCGGGAGCAACGACAAATGGGGTTCGACCTACCGCTTCCGATTTCAGGACGGGGATTGGTTCCTGATCGGCAAACTCGTCTTCAACCACAACGGCATCAGCGGCGAGCATCATGAAAAAGACGAAAATCTGCTGACCGGAGATGTCGTCGAGACGAATACGGACACCCATAGCCACACGACGACCAAGAAATACAAGGAGCCTAA
>CAZWYB010000134.1:0-6961 GCA_964637745.1 uncultured Pseudomonadota bacterium | reverse complement strand
TTTGTCTGATAACGGCGTGGTCAAGGTCCCCAGCTGGCATCCCATTTCGATGTTCCGTAATATCATCCGCGAGGTCGGCTCGATGGCGGTGCAGGGGCTGGCGTTCCCCCTCCGGGACGGCATCGATTACGTCGACCAATGCGTCAAGCGCGGCATGAAGGTCGACGTCTTCGCGCCGCAGCTCTCCTTCTTCTTCAACGCCCACAACGACTTCTTCGAGGAGATCGCCAAATACCGGGCGGCCCGTCGCCTCTGGGCGCGCGCCATGAAGGAGCGTTTCGGCACGACGGAGCCCGAGGCCATGCGCGTGAAATTCCACACGCAGACCGCGGGTTGCAGTCTGACCGCCCAGCAGCCGATGAACAACGTCGTTCGAACGACCATCCAGGCCCTCGCGGGGGTTCTGGGTGGGACGCAGTCCCTTCACACGAATTCCCTGGACGAGACCCTGGCCCTTCCCACCGAAGAATCGGTACGGATTGCGCTCCGCACCCAACAGATCATCGCCTATGAGAGCGGGGTCGCGAACACCGTGGATCCCTTCGGAGGATCCTATTTCGTCGAGGCGCTGACGAATGAAATGGAGAAGGAAGCCGAGGACTATTTCCGAAAGATCGACCAGATGGGCGGGATGCTGCGGGCGATCGAGACGGGATACCCGCAGCGGGAGATCATCGACGCCTCCTTTCGCTACCAGAGACAGGTGGAGACGAAGGAAAAAATCATTGTCGGGGTGAACGATTTCATCTTAGAGAACGAGCCGCCTTTAGATATTCTGCGCGTGGATCCGGAGACGGAGAAGAAGCAGATCAAGACGACGGAAGGCGTGAAGGCGAAGCGGAACGAGAAGACGATGAAGGCGGCGCTGGCGGATCTGAAGGCGGCGACGAAGACGACGAAGAATTTGATCCCTTTTATTCGCCAGGCTGTAAGGGAATATGCGACGTTGGGAGAAATTGTGGATACGATGAAGGAGGAGTTCGGAGTTTATAAAGATCCGGGACATTATTAATGGAAAGAAAACTCAGGATATTAGTCGCAAAACCCGGCCTCGATGGTCATGACCGCGGGGCCAAGATCATCGCGCGCGCCTTGCGGGATGCGGGTTTCGAGGTCATCTATACGGGGCTCCACCAGACGCCCGAGATGATTGCAGCCGCAGCGCTTCAAGAGGACGTCGATTGCGTCTCGCTCTCCATCCTGTCGGGGGCGCACAACTATCTCTTTCCCGAGGTGATCAAGCTTTTGAAGGAAAAGGGGATGGGGGACGTAACCGTGATCGGCGGCGGCATCATCCCTCAGGAAGATATCCCGCCGCTGAAGGCGGTGGGTGTGAAGGAGCTCTTCCTTCCCGGTACGGACACCCGCGACGTCGTGGCTTGGATCCAGAAAAACGTCAAACCCCGGAGAATTTAGGCGGTCGCTTCGCCCGGATGGCCTCGATGCCTTCCTTCAGATCTTCCGTTTTGAAACAAACCGCCTGGCCCTTCGATTCAAAGAGGAGAGACTGGTTCAGTACCCTCATGTGATTCAGGATCCCTTTCTTGGCGATCTTCACCGCCACCGGGGCGTTATCGGCGATCTCCTGCGCGAGGCGGAGCGTTTCCTCTTTGAGGGCCTGTTCGGGATAGAGGTGATGCACGACGCCTCTTTTCAAGGCGTCTTCCGCCGTCAGCGTTCGGCCGCTCAGAAGAAGCTCCAGGGCGATCGGCGTCCCCAGTACCTGCGGTAAAAGAAACGTTGCGCCCATTCCCGGAGAGAGTCCCAGTTTCACGAAGTTGACGCCCATCTTGGCGTTCGTGGAAGCCACGCGGAGGTCGCAGGCCATCGTCATGCAAAAGGCCGCCCCGATCGCCGGGCCGTTGATCATGGCGATGACCGGCGCTTCGATCTTCAGGATCGACAAGAAGCGGTTGTAGAAGCCAACCATCTCCCTCTGGTTGACGGCGGATCGCTTGCGAGTCCGCCTTTCAATGATGTCGAGATTGCCGCCTGCCGAGAAGGCCCGACCCGCACCAGTCAGAATGACGACTCGGACCTCTTTGTCTCTGTTGATTTGGGGAACAAGTTGGGCGATCGCGATCCCCATCTCTTCGGAGAGGGCATTCAGCCGGTCCGGGTCGTTCAAGGTGATCCAGGCGATCGCCCCCTCTTTTTCGTAAATGATCGGATTCATTCCGGTTTCCTAAAACGATTCCCAGGAAATATGCAAGTTTGTTGCACTTTTAAAGTTAGGCAACGTTGCAATTTATCTGACGATAATCAGAGCTATGGCGGACCCCGTCTGTTCAGCCACATGCTCTTTGGAGGGGATCGCGTCAACCCCCCTCGATCTTCCCCAGGCGATCGCGGATTTGGCGGCGCGCGGTGTCTCGCCCGATACCTTTCATTTTGAAGAAAGGGACGCGCGCCTCGCGTCTCTGGGCGCCTGCTCTCCGGCGCAAATATCGCTTTTCGGTAATCTCCAGACGTCTCTGACGAGCCACATCGGTGACATGTCGACCCAGCAGATCGCGGAGAACCTACAGCGTCTCCGCAATCGGGCCTATCGATACGATCCGGCGACACGAACGATGGATGTCGCGAACCCTCAGGCGAAGCAGGAACTCGATCTCTGGATCGCCGTCATCGACAGCCGGGCCTTTCAGGATCAGAACTTTTTAAACCGGATCTTGGAGCGCCATTCCCCTTCGGATCAAAATATCTGTCTGCCGGGAGGGCCGGTCGAAACCCCACGGAGCGAGGCCAGCCGCGAGATCGAGATCGTGATGAATTTGAACTCTTCCAATCTGAGCGCCCATGATCGGGGGACCTTTTATCGTCTGAGGAACAATCTCGCGACCTGGGCCGAGGTCGGTCGCGAGGACGACGGCCGCATTCTCGGTTGGATGAAGCAGGACAATGGGCGGACCATGTACATCGATACACCTTATTGGCGGTCGGTCTTTGAATTCGAGGCGGCCGCGACGGCTTGGTTGGGGCGCGATCGGCTGCAGCAGATCGCCCACGACAATTTTTCAGAATCCATGGTACGGGGATTCGCGGCTCAACTGGGCATGGGGCGCGAGTTTGAGTCTTTGAGGGCCCTCTCGGATGATGCCCTACTGTTGCGGCTTCAGGGCCTCAGCGGTATGAGTTTTTCGCATCCGTCTCCTCAGGTGATGCAAAGACTGAATCGCGAATTCATTCTGGGAAACTATCTTCTCACGGGAAGAGACGGGAGCTACGATTCGCGCATTCGCGAAAATCTCATTCGAGACCTCATGAACTTTCGGGGCTTTTCCAGGGCCGATGCCGAGTTGTATGTCGGCCCTGAAGGAACCTCCGCCCCGAATTATACCGCCTCGAGACTCGATAATTATCAAAGACGGTTTGAATTGCTGGGCAAGTACCGCGACCTCTATCGTGAATTTCTGACGACGCCTTTGGCGGATCGGTTTACGCCCGAGCGCATGGACCGCTTCAATCTCTGGGGCCAACAGATTCTCAGCGGAGGGAGGGTCAGCGGAGCGCCGATCACGCTCGAAGACATCGACCGAATACGGCTGGAAGTGCAGCAGGAAGTCGGCGTCCAGACTTCCGGTCAAATGACCTGGGATCAGTTCATCTCAAGGGATGTCCGCCAGCCGCTCTTCGTCCGGCCCGATGAGTTGGGAGGCATGTCGCTTGCTTCCGACTCCTGCTCCGAACCCTTTGCCGTCTCCTCCCGCATGATGGTCAACGGCCGTCCTTTGAACGAAATCATCCGCGAAAACGTCGAATTCATAGCCATCCTCCCTCCCGAGCTCTTTCCGACGGACCATGCGGCGGGCCAAGCCTTTTACCTCTTCGGCATTACGATCTTGAACGGAGATAATTGGAGGTCGGATCTGGGAAACATTCCATCGGCCGGTACCTTTCACGAGACCCTGGCCCATGAAGTCGCGGGTCATGAGGTGTGGGCGCGATCTCAATTCAACGACTACCCCGAACGCTTGACGTGGTTGGGCGTGAGTGAGCGCTACGCCTATACGACGGGACGCATGGCCGCGATTGCCTATGGCGAAACGAACTGTGCGCAACCGGAAGAACTTCCATTCTTGAATTACCTCGAAGCGACGGGCGCGGCGAGAGTCCGTGCCGCCAATCGCCGTCTGGGATTGGATCCGGACGATTTATCGCCGCGATTGATGGCGGATCACTGGGTCGGCAAATCGGAGGACTATTTTCAATTTCAACCGGGCTTCATGGTGGGACCTAACGCAGAGGAGGTGCCGGCGCCGGCCGATGAGGTGCGGGCACTTTCCCCAGAGATCCAGCGGCGTTACTTTTCGTTGATCGTGGACGGAACGGCCGAGGACTTGCGTCTGAGTTCAGAAGACCGAGGGCGTTTGCGGGAGGCGGTCTCTTCTCTGGAACGATTGGGGCCCAACGACGTCTCGGCGACCTTTACGAGCGGCCATCCGCTCCTTCGCGTCATCAACCGGATTTATGGACGGTTCGGGACAAAGCCGATGGATCATATGACCTTGACTGCGGAACAATGGAAGCAAGTCGCTGTGAATGTGATCGCCACCAACTGGGTGGCCAATCAACGTGATAGGCAGTTGGCGATACAGGTTTCACAAGATGAGAGTGACTGGCGACGTCTCGAGCCCCTCCGAGGCGATTTCTGGAGTCGCGCCGAGGCTGGACTTTCCGCGGACGATAGCCTCCTCCTCCAAGACGGATTAAGCCAGATCAGCCAAATGGAACAGGTGAGTCGGGCAGATCCGTTGGTCTTTGACGCCTCTCACCCCCTCGTCCACATCGTGAATCATGCCCTGGAGAGCCGGCATCAGAGGCCTTTTCGCGAGATCCGTGTTCAGGACCTCTCCCAGTGGAGACAAATCGAACTTTATCTACTGAGAGGCTTCGCCCCCGCCCCGGCATCCTACGTTCCGCGCCCACGCCCACACGTGCGACACTCCAGGCACTAGCCGGTGCGAGACTGAAAACCGCAACTTTCACCCCGCCATTCCGATAAGCGGCATGATTGAGGGTGTCATGTCGCCGTCCTTTCCGTCGTCTACTATGGCCGCTTTTCTCTCCGCCTTTCAGGCCCATCCCGGCCTGGGGAGGATCTTGGTGCCGGATCGTCCGTCGGGGTCCCTCGTTTCTCCCGCCGCTTCCCGTCCTCTCCAGGCGCTTAACGCGCAACGGTTCATGACCGCGGCCAAGAGAATGATGGAGGACGTCGAAAAGGCGCGAGGCGAAGAGGTCGTCCATTCAATTCCGGATCAAAACGGTCAATGGCAGGTGATGAAGTTCTCGCCGGGTCCGATGGCAGCCTTCGAGCATACGGACGGGCGTTTTGTGCGGCTTTCCGTCTTTTCGCGAAACTGCCGAATCGAGGTCGGCGTCTCTCGGCCCTACCAAAAGGCCATGATGCATCAAACGATCGAGAAGGGACCGACGGGACTTCGTCTCTTAGTCCCTCATTATGTGTTGAGCGTTGATGGGCCGGGCCTTGAGGGACTCCGGAATTTACTGTTTCTCCCGCCCGGTGCACCCCTCGATGCCATCGGCGCCGGAATCTACGCCTCTCTCGGCCTTCCCGGGAGGCCGCGTTTCGATCCTAATCCTTTTCGCGATTTTGATGTCTCCGACGAAAATTCCACCCATTCTGAAATCTCCTCCGAAACCCCGGAAAGTCTGATCCGCATCCGCATGGGGGTCACGGACCTCCCGCGCGTCACCCTCGAAATCTTTCCCAAAACGGGGCAGGCGGCGTCCTTGGACGCTCAATCTCTGGAGTTCTGGCGCTGGATCGCCGAGGAAAAAGTTGTTGAGGCCCTTGATGAGCCGAGGTAGACACTGCTCCTCTCATGGACACTCTACCAACGCGCGTCAAAGCCGATTCCAAGGAATTCAAAGACAATCACTCCCATCTCTCCGACCTGGTCGAAGAACTTCGTAAGAAGACCCACAAAGCCCAGGAGGGAGGAGGTGCCGAGGCGGTCAAACGCCATCGGGCCCGCGGAAAATTTCTCCCACGCGAGCGGGTGGAGAAGATTTTGGACCCCGGCTCGCCTTTCTTGGAATTCTCGGCTTTGGCCGCCAACGGTCTTTATGACGACGACGCCCCTTCGGCCGGGATGGTGACGGGGATCGGTTGCGTCCACGGCCGCGAGGTCTTGTTCGTCGCGAACGACGCGACTGTGAAGGGCGGCACTTATTACCCGATGACCGTCAAGAAACACCTTCGCGCCCAGGAGATCGCCCTCGAAAATCGTCTGCCTTGCGTCTACTTGGTCGATTCCGGCGGGGCGTTTCTTCCGCTCCAGGCCGAAGTCTTTCCCGACAAGGAACACTTCGGGCGCATCTTCTTCAATCAAGCCCGCATGTCGTCGCTCCGCATCCCTCAGATCGCCGTGGTCTGCGGTTCTTGCACCGCCGGCGGGGCCTATGTCCCCGCGATGAGCGACGAGACGGTCATCGTGAAGGGCAACGGCACGATCTTTCTGGGCGGTCCTCCGCTCGTGAAGGCGGCGACGGGGGAGGACGTGACGGCTGAGGATCTGGGAGGCGGCGAGGTCCATTGCAAAAAGTCGGGTGTCACCGACCACCTGGCGAACGACGAGGAAGAGGCCGTCCGCCTGGCTCGGAACATCGTGGAGAATTTGAATCGTCCTCAAAAGGTGTCGGTCGATATCCATCCGCCCGAAGAACCGATCTACGACCCTCGGGAGATCTACGGCATTCTTTCAAAGGATCCACGGAAGCCTTTCGACGTCCGAGAGATCATCGCGCGACTGGTGGACGGAAGCCGATTTCATGAGTTCAAGGCCTTGTATGGGGCGACGCTCGTGTGCGGTTTCGCGCGGATTTTGGGGTATCCCGTCGGGATCGTCGCCAACAACGGCGTGCCCTTCTCCGAGAGCGCGCTCAAGGCCCCGCTTTTCAACCAGCTTTACAATCAGCCAGTGGTTCCGCTCGTATT
>CAZWYB010000133.1:6469-7023 GCA_964637745.1 uncultured Pseudomonadota bacterium | reverse complement strand
GCCCGCGACAATCCGACGCCGAACAAGACCCGGCTGGTGGCGAATACCCCGACCCCGACGCTGCCGAGGCCGCCCCAGACCTTCGAAGAATTCTTCCGATGGACGCCGCAGCAATGGATCGATTATCGCCAGGCCCTGAACCGCGAGACCCATTTGATGAGACTGTCCGAGGCCAACGTCGCCGTCCAGCGGGCTCTCGGCAGAACGATCCCTCCGGGACGCGGCGACATCTTCATCAATTTGACGCGGCCGTTGGACGTCACTTTGCCGGTGGACGGAAATCTGTTGAGCGGCATGGTCAGCGCCGTCGGCGGCATCATGGATATCCGGCGCGCCCTTCCCTCGCCGCCTCCGTGCCGTACGGGGACTTGTCCGCCGGTCATCCTCTACAGCGGCCAAAATCCGGACGGCGAACTCTATTTCACGCAGTACCAACAAGGAACGGGCCAGCCGACGCTCAATCCCGAAGTCCCGGGTATCTTGCAAGAGGCGTTGGGGGTCGATCGGGCGCGGGCGGATGCGAAAGCGGCGGAGGCACGGGCGCGGCGGCGCGA
>CAZWYB010000133.1:0-6459 GCA_964637745.1 uncultured Pseudomonadota bacterium | reverse complement strand
GGGCCGGCCACGAACTCGTGGAACGCGAACGCGGGGGTCGGCTGGTGGCGGATGGTGTCTTGCGGGATGTTCGGTTCAGCGTCTGGGATCTGGTCCAGACCGTGCGCCGTAGTCCCGGCGTGGGAGACCACTATTCCGAGGCGGATTTGCGCAGCCTGCTCAACTCCTATTATTCGTCGCCGGTTTCCAACGGCACCGAGCGGCAGATGGAATTGAGGGGCTTGATCGCCCTCGCGAACATCCGCCGAAGCCTGACGAACCTTTTGCGTGCCGACGGCGGCTCCTTGGCCGTTCACGGCCACATCTTCCGCAACGACGACTACCACAGCGTTTCCCAGGGAGACGGCGCCGATATGCAGGATCTGGCGATCCTTCCCGTCGGAATCGACGCCGTCCAGGCCGTCATCAGCGACATGGCGCACGCCTCCCGCTGGGACAACTGGGTCGACACCAGCGCCGCAGGAACCGGCACTCAAGTGACGGGGCGTCTTTTGAACAACTACTCCTACACCGTCACGGTCGAGAACGGAACGAGCGGCAACGTCCGCCTCGTCCATTTCCATCTGGTCCCCAACGCGGGGAGCGGCCTCCAGGCCTATACCCGAACGGTCCGCCTCGTGCCCGTAACGAACGCCGTCGATCCCCCAACCGGACGGACGGTCGCCAACGGAACGCTCGTGATGTTTGACGAGCACAGCGACTTCAACGGGCACGACTACGACCTCCCCTTCCCGCGCATGCGTCTCGCGCGCCAACCGCGCATCACGTGGGAAGGGTTCCTGAACGGCGCGCTCCGAGCCTTCGAGCCTCCGCGGACGAACGTCGCCAACCACGCCCTCAATCGTTTCGCCATCACAATGAATAACGTCCTGGCCATCGCGAGGGATCCGAGCATCAGCAGTTCGGCCCTACGGGCCATGCTCACCTATGACTCCTCACGGTCGGACCAGACGTCCACGGTCCGGCGCTCCGACTTCCTCACCCTCAGCGCCGATGGGACGAATCTGGTCATTGCAGACACGGCACAAGACGCCGTCGTCCGGTCGTATCTTGAGGAACATATGTCCAGCATCCCGGGCACGACCATCGACCGTTGGCTTCGCCCGGATAGTACCGGTCGCCGTCAAATCCCCTTGGAGGAATTGCGCACGGCCAGCGGCATGGATCAGCAGTTCCCGGCCGACGCCTTCCGGGCGCTCGCGCGGACGTTCCTCAATCCGCCCCGAGGAATCGATGACGCCGGCCCCAACGGCCGAAACTTCGGCTCGTCGACGGAACGATTCATTCTCACCCTTGAGCATATCCGGAGACGCGCCCAGCAGCTGCGCGCACTCACGGGAGACGTACTGGTCTTCGAAGACGACCGTTTCCACCCGAACATCTCGCAGGCCAGCCGTCGCCAAGGCGATACGGTCGATTCGCTCAATATCTACTACATCCCGCAAAACATGAGCTGGCAGGGCCAGAGCATGCAGCTGAACGTCGACCGCTTTATCGAGACGATCCACCACGCGGAATATTACGCCCGGATCGATTCGAGCAACTTCACCACCTCGGAGGTCGTTCAAAATCCGTCGCTGGCCAACGGGGCGCAGGTCGACGCCACGCGTCCATACACGCATTCGGTCATCAGCCTCCCCGGCGGATTGTCGCTCAGCTACTTGATCAGCAGCATCCCGCGTCCGGTGACGGTCGACGGAGTCGGTCGGCTCTCGGCCTGGAGGCTCGAACCCTCCACGCAATGGAGCGACTTCTTGGACAACACCGGTTGGTGGCTCGTGGTCCCGGCCGAGGGCGGCGGCAACTGGCTCTTCCGCGCCGGCATCCTGAACTCGTCTCCGTCGGGAAGCGACAATACCGGCACCGTCGCCGAACAGGGACGGAGTGGCGTCGTGAACTTTGGCTCCGAGCTCGTCAGTTCAACGCTGGAATACCAGAGAACCGGTAACCCCGAAGCCTGGAGAGCCAGCAGCGGACGGGCCCTCAACTATCAGGTGGGACAGGACATCCATATCTCCCAATAGGAGGGAACGATTTATGTGCAATAATGATCTCGGTTGCCAATTAAGAACCAATTACTACGGCTTCCGTCTGGGATTTACCGGAGCGATCGAGGGTGCCCTCGGTGATTACGCCCAACTTTCGAGCACGAGCGTTTTAGGAGGCAACGCGAGTTATGGCGGCGACTTCGCCCTCACCTGGCGAAGGGGCCGGAGCGAGAGCCCCCAGGACGGCTCCTTCGAAGGCATCGGCGCGAATTTAGGCTACAATTTTTCGCGTTCGGCGCGCAGCAGTTGGGTTCACATGCCGTATTTCACTCTGGAGCTTTGGACTCATGACGCCCGCATCACCCCCTACGCAGGCGTCGCCTACACGCAAGAGCACTTCGACAACGGCCAAGACCGCTATGGTGGCAGGATCCTGATCGGGACCCTCTGGCGTCCCTTCACGGCCCCTTTTCAGAACGATAAGGTCAATCCGTACCTAGGCGGCCATATCTTCATCGGTGGCGAGGGAGGCGACGGACACGGCGGGTTCGTGATCGGTCTTCAACTCAATGTTGGATTGGATTTCTTCCCTCTGTTTTAGAGATTAGTTTTCCGGAAAAACCACTTTATTCAGGCGTTTGATTTGGACGTTGGCGAAAACATATTCCTGTTCCAACGTTTCGAATTTCTTATAAAGATCATCGAAACCTCGAAGCATTTCATCTTGCAGCGGCCTTAATCTAGCCTCCAACTTCTGATCGATCACTTGTTCCATCTCTGGACACATGATTTCTCGATAGAATTGAACCAATTGAGAAAACGTCAGCGGCTTTTCTTCGGTCGTATTTTCCACAAGGCTCTCCTTTACCCGATCCTAAAAACGGCAACAAGAAAATTCCCATCACTCGCCGAAGAAAATCCCCTTCGTCTCGTCCCACCACTGCTGCCCCGCGTCGATCCAGCCGGAAACTTTGTCTACGGCGTTGACAACCTTCCCAACACCCGGAATCCGTCCGATCATCGAAACGACTTGGGGAATCAGACTCATCGGATTGTAGATCGCTGAAGCCACGCCCAGAGCCACTTTGCCGACCGTCTCCAAGCCCTTCCCGATCCCCTTGAAGACCTTCTTCACGCAGCCTCCCGCCTTGTACATGCTGTTGTAGAGCTTCTTCTTGGCCTCCAACTGCTCCAAGAGTTGCGCCTTCTGGGGCGTATCGATTCCGGAGGCCTTCAACTGATCGATTTTCTGGGCATAGGCGCGCTCCAAGGGTTTGGTGAAATATTTCTTCATATCCCCCTTGGAAATCCCCAGCTGTTTCCGGAGTTCGTTGATCTGCGCCCTCTTTTCCTTGTCCGTCAGGGAGGGATTGGAGGCGATGGCCTCGATCTTCGCCGTAACGGTCGCCGCAGATGGGGCGGTGGCAGCCTGAGGCGCTTGGACTTGAACCTGAGGAAGGCCCTGAAAGGCGATCGGGCTTCCGTCGATCAGGCTCTGGCCGTAGACGGGAGACGTGGTCTGAGACAATGAGAGGGGATTCATGACATCACTCCTTGGTAACGGCGGACATAGTCCATGGCTCCGGCGTCCGAACCAAATCCGTGGTCCGTCACGCCAGTCATTTGAGACAAAAGGACCAAAATGCCCTTCTTGTTCGCGTTCCAGCAATTACCCACTGAGAGATACTGGGCCATGGTCTTTTTGTCGGCTGCGGGGATGTCCCGCAGCAGACGCCCGCCGTCGGGTCCCGCCTCGAGGAGGGCGCGCGCAAAGCTCGCCACGGCATCATCCTTCTCCTTGGCGCCTTGAATCGAGCCCAAGACGTCATGAAATTTTTGAGGGCTTTCATAAAGCGCCGTGAGAAGGCTCTTCGTCATATCGCGTCCGGACTTGAACCCCTTTTCCTTGTGGGTCTCGACACTGGCCAGGAGATCCGACAATCGAGGCCTTCGAGGCGGCGACAGCCAGCGAATGCGTTCCGGCAGAGACCGCCGAAGAGGCGGCGGTTTGACGGGAAGAGGAGTGGGAGGCGCACAAGGCGTGGGCGGAGGGGCAAGAACGGGTGTCTGCTGAGGAACGGCCTTTTGCGGAACGCACCGCCCTTCAAGAAGCCTCCCGTAGAGATCCGAAAGGGACTGGATATCGCGTCCGCCGTTCGTGACGATCGTGTCCCGCCCCGACCCGCACAAGAGGAGATCGTCCGAGGAACCTCCGATCAGGGTGTCGTTTCCGCATCCTCCAAGAAGGGCATTGGGTCCGTTCCCGCCCTGCAGAAAGTCGTCCCCTTCTCCGCCGTCGATGAAGAGAGGGAATGTGACGTCGGGATCGACGACGACAGAATCGTTTCCGGCTCCGGCATAAAGCGACAAGGAACGTGCCGCCCGAATTCCGGTCATGGGAACCCAATAGACGTCCTGATTGATGGAGACTTTCAGATACGGATCGCCGTGGAGCGACGCCTGCGAGACATGAATGGAATCATTGCGGTCGCTCCCGCGAATGATCCAGTTCCCGCAACCATCCCTCTCCAACGAGCTTGACGACCCGCACCCAGCCGTTTCCGGCGGCGATGGCAGACAATGGCCCGAAGCGACTCCCGGCGTTTGGCACATAAGACCTCCTGCGGGACTCCTATCGCAAGACGGATGCCAAACGCCGGCGCTCAAAAATCCGAGTCATTTCAGGAGTGGAAAAAATTTCTTTCTAAGAAAAGGTTCGAAAATCGGATCCGAAGGGTTCGAAATTCAGACCGTCAATCCAGCTTCTTTAATTTTTCGATGGCCGGCTTTTGCCATTCATTGGAGGCCTTCGGTTCCATGGCGAGGTACTTCGTCAAGTAATCGCGCGCCTTCGCCTTGTCGTTCCCCTGATCCGCGAAGGCGATGCCCAGATAAAGGTAGGACTTGGTGACCGCCGGATCAATTGAGAGGATGGCCTCGAATTCCTTGACCGCCTCGGGATATTTCTTCAGACGGAGGAGCGTCTCTCCCTTCAGCATTCTCAGAATCGTGTTCTTGGGGTATTTCGCCAGCAGGCGGTCCATCTCCGAGACTACGCGGTCGTACTTCTTCTCCTGAAGGTCGATGAATGAAAGGGAAATGGACGCCAGGACGGAACAGAAGCGGCTTTCACGGACCGCCTGGGCGAGCTCCTCCCTCCCCTCCTCTCTCCGATCCGCGATAAACGGCAGGAAGCGCAGTTTTCTCGTAAAATGGCTCCGCCAATAATCGTAAAGTCCGATACCTAAGAGGGCGTCGGCCAAGCTCGCATCCTTTTTATAGGCCCTTTCAAACGTGTGAAAACCGAGCGAGGCGTCGCGGAGGGCCGCGAACCACTTGCCGTTGTGGGCTCGATAAAAACCCGAAATGCCGAGAGTCCCGCCGGCCAAAACCAAGTCCCACGCCGTCGCGGACTCGGGGGCTTTGGCGATCTTCAAGGCCATGTCCCGCCCTTTGTCTTCCCACATCCGGTACGGCGGATCAAAGCGGAAGTCGAAGTTATCGAGGTTCCGGACTTGTTGGAGGGCCATCAATCCGAAATAGCCCAAGAGCTCGTCGGGCCAATCGTGGATGATTCCCTTCAAGAGGGATTCCGTCGCGTCGTAATTCCTCTGAAGGAGAAGGTCGGCCCCCTTCGCCGCGAGACCGATCTGCTTTTCGGCGGAAAGCCTTTCTGCGGCGGACAAGACCGCAGGAAGGAAGACGAGGAATGTGACAATCGCTCTAACTTTTCTTGTCAATTTCATGAATGACGGTTATAATCGCACAAATTTCGGAAAAATGGAAAAAGAGAGACTCTCGATCCTCGTGATCGATCCGGAGAAGACGGATCAGCATCTGATTAGAGACTCCCTCAGGCGCTCGAAGGTTCCCGCTCGGCTTCATTTTGCGTTTTCCACCGACGAAGGCCTCAAAGAAATCGAAAAAAACCGTTTCGACCTGATCTTGACCGATCATGCCTTACCGCAGGCCAATGCCTTTCATCTCCTCTTTGAGCTTCAACAGAGGCGAACGTCGATTCCCGTCCTCCTTCTCACCCACAACGGCGAAGCGCGGGTGGCCCGCGAGGCGTTTCATCGGGGAGTGGACGATTATCTCCTGAAGGAAGAGTTGGAATGCGTCTCTCTGTTCGACATCATCGGTAACCTGATCGAAAAGCGCCGGGAGCGCGAGGAAAAAATCGAACGCGAAATGAGGCTGAAGGAGCAGGCCGAGAGGGACGGTCTCACGGGCCTATACAACCACCGTTATTTCCTGGACGCCATGGAGCGGGAATTCGAACGGGCGCGACGCTACCGCCGCGATCTCTCGCTCATGATGGTCGATCTGGACGGCTTCAAGGCCGTCAACGACGCCTGCGGCCATCCTCAGGGCGATCTCGTTCTCAAGCTGATCTCACACCTCCTACTCCAGACCATGCGGTTCGTAGACGTGGCCGGTGTCGGTCACACGGACAGTCTCACGGACGGTC
>CAZWYB010000132.1:0-7063 GCA_964637745.1 uncultured Pseudomonadota bacterium | reverse complement strand
GAAGAGGTCCGATTGATCATGGTGGATCCGAAGATGCTGGAGCTCTCCGTCTACGAAAAGATTCCGCACCTTCTCCTTCCGGTCGTGACCCAACCCAAGAAGGCCTCGATGGCCCTGCGTTGGGCGGTCCGCGAGATGGAACGGCGCTACGAGATCCTCTCCGCGAAGGGGACGCGGAACATCGCCGGCTACAACAAGCTCGTTCCGAAGGAAGAAAAGATGCCCTACATCGTGATCCTGATCGACGAGCTGGCCGATCTCATGATGACGGCGGCGAAGGATGTCGAAAATTCCGTGGCACGGCTGGCGCAGATGGCGCGTGCGGCGGGCATCCATTTGATCCTGGCGACGCAGCGCCCGTCCGTCGACGTTTTGACGGGCTTGATTAAGGCCAATTTCCCCGCGCGCATCTCCTTCAAGGTCGCCTCTAAGCACGATTCGAGGACGATCATCGACCAAGTGGGTGCCGAGCATCTTTTGGGGTTCGGCGATATGCTCTACACGACGGGCGGCGCGGGCGGGCTCTTGCGCGTCCATGGAGCCTTCGTTTCGGAGACGGAGATCGGACGTGTCGTCGAGCATTGGAGACAGCAGGGCGCTCCGGAATATTTGGACGAGTCGGTGCTGAAGCCCGCGGAGGAAGAGTCGTCCGCCGGCGGGCTGGGAGGCGAGGACGACCACGACGAGCTCTACGACCAGGCCGTCCAGATCGTGACCGAGACGCGGCAGGCCTCGATCTCGATGATCCAGCGGCGTCTCCGGATCGGCTACAACCGGGCGGCGCGCTTGATCGAGAAGATGGAGGCGCAAGGGGTCGTCGGGCCCGCGGACGGGGCGAAGCCGAGAGAGGTGTATGCGGGAAATTTATCGGCGGATGATGGTGAAATGGGGGCGAACACGAGGTCGCGAAGCTGCACCTTTGGTGTCGCCCCTACAATTCTTTTTATTTTTCTTGCGGCATCCGCGCAGGCGGCCGGCCTTGCCGCCAAGGTTCAGGAGACCTACCGGAAGACGGACAGTTTCCGCGCCGATTTCGTCCAGAAGACGACGGTCGAGGTCCTGGGCCGCGACGTGGAAGAGGGCGGCGATCTGGTCTTTTCAAAGCCCGGTCGTTTCTCCATCCATTATCAGGGCAAGAACGAACGCCAATATCTCTCCGACGGCCACACCCTCTGGATCTATCACCCCAAGGACAAAGAGGTCGAAGTGATCGAAGACGTCCAGGAGATTGTCTCGCAGGAGGCCTTGGCCTTTTTGGGGGGACTGGCGCAGATGGACCGGGAGTTCAAAATCGTCGAAGGAAAGGACGATCAACTGACCTTGGTCCCCAAAGATAAGTCGGAACCGTTCTCGAAACTTCTTTTAACGATCGATCCCGCCTCTTACCTCGTGCGTGAGGTCGACCTCTTTCCGAAGAGCGGAAACAAAAGTCATTACGTCTTCACCGGCGTGAAGGTGAACGAGCCGGTCTCCGACTCGCTCTTCGTCTTCAAAAAATCGGGCGTTAAGGAGATCAAGCCGCTGGCATCCGGCCAGTAATTATAGCCATGCTCAACTGGCTCTTTCCGCCCCGCTGCCTGGTCTGCCGAGAATGGGTCGACGAACCTCATGCCTTATGCGCCGCTTGCGAGGGTCGTTGGCCGCGCCTCGATCCTCCCGTCTTTAAAGGACCGAGCATCCGTGTATCGGCGTCGGGCCGTTACGCGGGCATTCTCCTCGAGCTCGTGGTGCGCCTCAAATACCGGAAAGAGGAGCGTCTGGCGCGTTTCTTGGGAGACCGGATGGCCGAGACGCTTCGGATGCATCCGTCGAAATTCGATTTGATCCTACCGATTCCCATGCACGTCAAACGCCTGCGCGAGCGTGGTTTCAACCAGGCCCTTTTGTTGAGTCGAAGGGTCGGCCGGAGCTTCGGGCTCAACGTGGACCCTCTGCTGCTGCGAAAGAAAGAAGAGAGCCCTCCGCAGGCCGAGCTCAACCGCGAAGAACGGTTGAAAAACCTAAAGGGCACTTTTGCCGTGGAGGATGTGCAGCGCGTGGAGGGCCGGAAGATCCTCTTGGTCGACGACGTCTATACAACGGGAGCGACGGTGGATACAGCGGCAAGGGCCCTATACAAGGCCGGAGCGGAATCTGTCGAAGCCCTCGTTCTCGCGAGGACGGTGTTCGTGTGAAGTAAGCGTTATGTTTCTCTCCCTTATCAAGGTGTCGTCCCGCCTCAACACTCTGAGTCATCGTGTTTTAGACTTCTCCTAGTAATTCTGGGTCTTACAAACTCTCATGCCTTGGCATGACCTTTGCTCTCTATCCTCCCAGTCAAAAACAAATGGAGGATTCATTATGAACCGCATCAGACTTACCGTCATCATCGCCGCCGTCCTTTATGCTACGGGCCTTCAGGCTGGAACCCTTGTGGATAGCACCGCAAAGACCCATACAGAGGTGTTCCAAGAGGTGAGTGACGTCGAAACGACGGCGCCTCAGATTAAAGTTTCTATCGAGGAAGCGAGTTGCAATGCCTTTCATTACGATCGCTGCAGCTTTTTAGAGCCCAGCTGCGACGGAAATGAGTATTCGGATGGCGAGTTGCTGGTAAAGGACGACGGATCAAAAACATACAAGATGAGGGTCCAGGCTCAAAATGTCTATGCCGTCTGGGACAGCTGCGGCCTTTTCAAGGAATTCCCTTCGCAGGTAGCTGAACACGGAGGCGATCTGGATCAAGTTGTCGAATGGGGATGGAACGGTGCCTTTGCCTACCCCCGTGATGAAAATGGTGTCTCCGATCATCGCCAAACGCCGGAACAACATTGGGAGCGGGCTGACAATGACCCCTGGTACGACCATATATCAGGGGGCGTCACCTTAAAAGCCTACTTTCTTCGTCTTCCCGGGGCGTCCAACTGCACGGTCTACGCCCTTGGGGAAAACTGGCAGGTCCAGGAGGTCTCCTTCACCTACTCCTGCACCGAGGGTGGCGGAAGCGCCTCTCCTCGATAAAGCGAATCATAAAAATAACAACTAAATGTTATTTATTTGATTAAATAACAAAATATTGTTATTTAAATACGGTGTCATTTCAACGCCTTCTGAAGGTCGATCGGCTTCGCAGTTCGGCCTTCCTTTTCGGTCCCCGCATGACGGGCAAAACCACTCTTCTGAGAGGGCTTCGATCGGATCTCTTTATCGACCTTCTTGATCCGGAGATTGAGCTCAAGTTTCGTCGTGAGCCCAAATTCTTTTGGGAGCAGATTTCCGTCCTCTCCAAAGGATCATGTGTCATCGTCGATGAAGTGCAGAAGGCCCCGGCTTTGCTCGATTATGTTCAAATGGGCATCGACCGATTAGGTCTGAAATTTCTGCTTTCAGGGTCGAGCGCCCGTAAGCTTAAACGAGGGAGCGCGAATCTCCTCGGAGGGCGGGCCCTTGATTTGAAGCTTCATCCTCTCACCGCATTGGAAATCGGCAACTCTTTTCGTCTGAGCGATGCCTTACAATACGGGACACTTCCCAAGATTGCGGAACTCAGAATCAACGGCGAGACAGAAGAGGCCCGGCGACATTTGAGAAGCTATGTCACCATCTATCTCAAGGAAGAAATTCAGGCGGAAGCCGTTACGCGAAGTCTTGGGGCCTTCCAAAGATTTTTGGCGATCGCCGCCCAATCCAATGCCCGGATCATTGAGTTTGCCAACATTTCCCGGGAGTGTTCCGTTCCCATGAGTACGGTCAAAGAGTATTATGCCATTTTAGAGGACACGTTGATCGGAGAGTTCCTCTGGCCCTACGATCGAAGCGAACGCAAAAAGGCGCGACCGAAATTTTATTTCTTCGATTGTGGAGTGATCCAGTCCCTTCAAAATCGGCTCACGGACCCTCCGACCCTTGCAGAGAGGGGTTTCCTCTTTGAGACTTGGTTCGTGAGGGAGCTTGTCCGGATTCGTGATTATTTTGAAAAGGAGCATACCTTCGGCTTATGGAGACGGGGAGAGCATGAAATTGACGTTCTCATCTCAGGAGGCCGGGGGCCGGTGGGGGCGATTGAAATCAAATCCGGCCGAACGGAGATACCGGAGGCCACGCTCGGAAATTTCCGTAAGGAGTTTCCAAAACTTCCACTGTGGATCGCTTCTTTGACCGATGAGAGGCCGAGGAAGATTAAGCCTGGCGTCGAGGTCCATCCCTGGAAGGATGTGTTGGAAATTTACAAAGCATTATAAGGGAGATCGGGTGAAGGAACAAAACTTTCTTAAAACGGCGCTTCGGGCTGCACGAGCGGCTGGCACCATCCAAAAGAGAAACTACGGCAAAACTCATGACATTCGGTTCAAGGGCGAGATCAACCTCGTCACCGAAGTCGACAAGGCCTGCGAAGCGGCGGTCCTCAAGATCCTCTCCAAAGCCCATCCGGATCATGATATCCTGACGGAAGAGACGGGGGCCCATGGTCATGATTCGGAATACAAGTGGATCATCGATCCGCTCGACGGGACAACCAATTATGCCCATGGCTATCCCTGTTTCTGCATCTCCATCGGGCTTGAACATCGGGGGAAGATGATCGTGGGCGTCGTCTACAACCCAAGCCTGGAAGAGGTCTTTTGGGGCGTCCGGGGTGGCGGCGCGTGGCTGAACGGCAAGCGCATCCGCGTCTCGAAGACCACCCGTCTCAAAAGATCGCTTTTGGCGACGGGTTTTGCTTACAACGTCCACACTTCGAAGAACGACAACATCGACAATTTTACGAATTTTCTAAAGACCTCGCAGGCCGTTCGACGCGACGGGGCCGCGGCGATCGACATCTGCTACATCGCCTGCGGGCGTTTCGACGGTTTTTGGGAGATGGGGCTGAAACCTTGGGACACGGCCGCCGCCACCTTGATTCTGGAAGAGGCCGGAGGCCGCTCGACTCTGTTCGACGGGAGCCGCTTGAATCTATACGCCGATGAGATCGTCTGCTCGAACGGACGGATTCATCCTCAGATGCTGAAGGTCTTGGGCGGGAGGACGCATGGTTGAAGAAGGGACCAAAGAGACCGTCCAGAAGGATGTCTACGAGGCCTTTCGCCGGATAAAGGAAAAGGATTACGTCGGCGCGGAGGGCCTTCTTCAAGGCGGTCTGAAGAGATCGGAGGAGCAGGCCAATCCGACTCAGACCGCGCTTTATTGTTCCAGCCTCGGGGTACTTGCCCGGATCCGCGGAGAGTCCAAGGAGGCCTGGCGTTATTACGAGAGGGCCGAGAAGCTGATGCCCGGCGATCCGTCGCTCAAGATCATCATGGCGAAGCTTTTGATCGATCAGTTCGCTCAATACGATAAGGCCATCAAGAAATTGAAGGAGGTTTTGAAGATCGCCAAGGGATGCGGTTCCTTCGAACACCAGGCCCACGCGACGATGGCGATCGCCTATTTGAAAAAAGGGGACAAGAAAAAGGCCGTCGAGATGCTGGATCACGCGATGGTCGACGACTTCGCGAACATCAATTCGGCCGAAAATCTGAACTTCGAGGTGATCGAGGCGTTTTTGGCGCGGAATTACGAGGTCGACCGCTGCCGCCAGTACGTGGAAAAGGCCCTCGATCTCGCCCGCATCCGGAGAGAAGAAAAATCGATGCAGTTTCTGACCAAGCTCCTCGAGAGTTTCGAGGTGACTCTCCAGTAGTCCTTTTCGGAACCGTTACAACTCAGGAGGCAGTAGGAACGTGGGCCCGACACGGATGGTCATGTCGTCTTCGAAATCGCTTCCCGAAGGGTTGTTGATCGACGTGAAATAGTTTCGGATCTCCACCCGGATCGCCAGCCACTTGATGTTCGGCCGGATCTTCATGCCGCCGCCGATGAAACCGCCGATCCGGTTGGAGCCATTGATCCTCAGGATGCCGCCCCCCAATGAGGAAAACAGATCGCATTCCACCGCCTTGGTTTTGCTTGCGAAGACGGCCGGCATCGTCACCACGAAGGCCCCGTCCATCAGATACTCGTTCTTGTCGGTGAAGGAGAGTCCCAGGAGGCTCGTACGGTCGACCGAGACATGGCTGTATCCGAAGTCGGCCGCGATCCCCAATCGTTCGGTGATGTTGACCTGTAGATTTCCGCCGACGATGAAGGTGTGGTTCAGTTTATCGCCGAAATAATCCCCTCCGTAGGGTGAGAGTTCGATCCGCATGTTCGAGGCCTTCCGCCGGTCGAAGTCGAGGGCCGCCGGCAGTTCTTCTTCCGCCGCCTCTTCCTTTTGCTTCTTCTCTAGGATCGATTCCTTACTTTTCGCGTGGCCCAAGGACGGCAAGGACAGAAAGATGAGGGCGCCGATCATCAAGAAGTTAACTATCTTTAACACTTTCAAGAGCCGCCTCCGTCGCAGGGATTTCGGACTTCAAACCATTTCAGGGCGTTACGCGCAAGTTCTTTCGAAAGCGAGATCGGCACGCGTGTTGCTTTTCTATTTCAAAGGCAAACGAGGAGGCCCCGTGTCGCAAGCCAGAATCAATACGGAACACGTCGATCTTCCAGGTCTGGTCGCAAGCTTAGGCGAGAGCGATGCTCAATTGGCCGCTTGCGGAGCCCACATGCTGGAGACGATGGCGGCGTCCTTTGAGCAGGCGTCGGAACATGCCTGGCAGAGCATTGCAAATTTCCAGATGATGACGGCGGCCCATAGTTCTCCGATGCCTCTCCCAGTTGTCGCTCCTCAGCCGGTGATCGCTTCTTCCAAAGTCGACGGGACGGCCGCGACTCTCATGGCCTTGGGAACCATCATGGCGTCCGTCGGCGCCTGGAAGGGTGACGGGCACAAGGCGGCGGCATCGGTAGCAACGCCGACACCCAATGACCCGCCGGCAGATGCAGGTGACGAGGCAAGCAAGAGTGATTCCGACTCACAGAAACTAGACGCCAAGGCCCCCATTAAAGACGAGCCGGAAGTAAAGGATCCACAGACCGACACGAACAACGGCGTCGTCCCTCAAGGCGTGGATAAGAATCCGGAACCGCCGCCGCCCGCGGAATGAGTGACTGACCCGGGACATGGGTAACATTTTGGACCGGGGACATGGGTGACGCTTTC
>CAZWYB010000131.1:0-7082 GCA_964637745.1 uncultured Pseudomonadota bacterium | reverse complement strand
ATTCGGGGGTTCGTGTAGGTGTTGGCCTCACGGCAGAATGCCATGATCCTGGCCGGGCGGTACGAATTGGATTCCATTGTCCTCCCTGCCTAGGGTACCGGTATAATCGGCCGACTCTCGGACAGCCTTTCGGCCTATGCCATACTCGGGGCCATCGAGGTGTTCCGAAGGGCGAGGCCTGAGCGGGCGCCTCGGATGGTGACGGTCGTCCTGTATGGAAGCCTGCAGGCCTATGACGCCTTTGAAGAGATCTTGCACATGGGGCCGACCACGGAACGGGCGAGGGAACGGGCCATGCGTGCCGGCGCTCGCGGTTTCGACCCGCAGCGATGGCGGCAAGGCATGGAACTCATGACCCGGACTCAGGAGAGGGTCCGCCAGCAACCGGATCCGGATCCCAAAAAGCGCAATTAGAGCACATCCATGAAAGTGCTCACCGATCTAAGGCTTTTCACGGACCTCCAACTGATCTGCCAGCGTGTTCAGCACGGCGCGTGCGATGAAGCGCAGATAGGCATCATCCGGATTCATCAGACAGCCGATCAAGCAACCGAGAGCGGTGCCTTCACGGCCTGAGGGGGAGAGGGCGATTTTTTTAACGGTCCGTTTGATCTCGTCGGCGCTTCCGTTCCGAAGAACGGCATGGAGGAGAAGGACCGATGCCAATTCCTGCTGCGTACCCGCGGCGAGGACCGGGCCCAAGACGCCGACGGTGAAACGCCGAATCTCTGGGTCGTTGGTCTCGATATCCTCACGAAAGAGCGTCTCCTCGAACTCCTTCCAAAATTCCCGGATCTTTTCGTTGTGCCCGAAGGCCAGCAGAAAGCTGTACACGAACGAACGCACTGCCGGATGCGGGTATTGGATGAGACGATAGTTCACGCGTCCTTCGTTCTCGCGGAGGAGGGCGATCACGAAATCCGCCATGTGGTCGTATTCTTTTTTCTCCAGGGAATTTCTTAAACCCCTCCAAAGCGACCTGCGGTCCCCCGAAACGCGCGGGGATCGGAGCCTTTCCAAACCCCGTTCATAGATTTTCTGAAGCCGCTGATGGATCTCCAAAACGGCCGATCGCACGGCCTCGTCGTCGGTATTGGCCCCGATTTCGCCCAGAACCTTCCAGAGACGGGCCATGGACGCACCGCTGACGGATTTCCGAGCGATTCGGGTCTCGATCTCCCGAACGTCGTCGAGGCTTCCGAATTCCGGCGATAAGGACAATCCGTTCAGCCAGGCATCTTCAAATTCTTCATCGGAGAGAGACGTGTCTCCCGGCGGCTTTCTGCGGGTCATCCCGATCACGACCGGCGTCGGCTTTGAGAAGAGGGCGGCAACGCCCACGAATTGGCCGACAACGGCGATCGCCAAGGGCATGAGCGTTGACGATTGTCTCAGAAGGACGTTCGTTGTGCTGCTGGGGTCGAGGACTTGGGTCGCGAGTCCTTCTCGAAACGATCGGAAGGGATTGGGGGCGATAACCGTCGGAAGAGAGGCAGGAAATGCGGTCCACATGGAGGTGTGCATCGGTCGTAACGGAGGTAAGTTGCTAGCAGACTCTTGGCCCGTTTTGCCAAGTTGGCATGGAATTTGTATACATAATGGGACATGACGCGCTGCATAAGTTGCCGAGCTCACGCCGCAGTCCAAATGCCTAAAAAAAAGTCAGAGGTGCGAAAATGAATGGCACTTCTCTGATCAATCCCAGTTTGCCTACCTTGGTTCAACCCGCCTCCTGGGTTCACTCCTCGGTTCTTCCTCAGACAGGCGTCAACGATTACGCCGCCGGCACCATGAACGCGTTGACGCTGGTGGCGGCAGCGACCGGTTCGCCGGCCCTCGCGCGCCTCTGCGCCAACCCCGTGTTCGCCGGCGCAAGCCTCTGCTTGGGGATCCAGCATCAGATCCAGGGATGGAATCACATCGACAATCCGCTCGCCGCCGAACTTCTGGTTCTTTCGACGCTCGGAAGTTTCATCGGCGTTTATTCGTTTTATCGAGGGGCGATCGCGGCGTGCGAGGCCCTTGAGATCGGAGCCCGTCTGGCCGCCTTGGATCGCGCTCAACAACTGCAGGAGGAGGCGTTGGCCTCTTTGAAAGATCTCGCTGCAGCCAATCGATCGCCGTCGACCGCCGCCATTTTGCGCGAGACGGGCGATCGGGTAGGCGAGAGCCTCAAGCTGACGACGACGGCTGCGGATCATTGGAGGGACATTCGGGACGAAAAGCCGAGACGGATCGAATCGGCCCGACAAAGCGGCCTCGCCGCTCAGGGGGCCCATCCGCCGCATGATCTCCGGCGGGTTCGGGAAAAGGTCGTCAAGGCGAGGCGTGCGGCCACCAACGCAGCGGTTCAAGCTTATCGGGTCGGTCGTCTCGCACCCGCGAACTTGAGCCGTTTGGCCGAGCCTCCGCAGACGGTTCTCATGCAACTGACCCAGGTGGAAAGTCTTTTGGAATCCGCAACCGGATGGGAACCCGTGGGGACGCTTGGCAGGCTCGGGTCCTTCCGGGCGTGGAGTCACGTCCGTCGGACGGTGGCCACGGCCGCTCATGCCTTCGAGTCGCGTCGCGTGGCGCACGCCAGTCCGCTCAATTGGGTCAGCGAGGCTCGGAGCGATGACGCTTTGTCGTCTGCGGGAAAAGTCTTTTGGGAGTGGTTCGGCAAGGTGTCCCACATCCAGTTGTTGTATCTCCTCCCCGTCCTGGCCGCTCTGCAGGTGGTCACAGGGATGGATGGTTCTTTGGTTTTGCATCTCGCCTCCGCGATCTTGAGCTGTTCGCCGGCGGCGACGGTCTACCTCTATAACGCCCGCCGGGGGAGCCCGCGTTTCAACGTCTTCCCGACCATGACCCAAAACATGGGCGTCGACGTCCTGCTCAGTCAGACGGTGCAGGAGCGGGGCAAGAAGAGGCTGCGCGAGGCCGTCCCCCGTTTGATGCCCGGAGAAGAGGCCGCGTACGTCGCGGGTATTCAAAAAAAGGCGGCCGGTTTCGAGGCGAATCTCGACGCCTTTTTCCGTCAATTGAAGACGCTCGAACCTTTTTTGAACGCGGGCGCCTCTCCGCCGCTTCCTTTCAGCGAGCAAGAAATTCTCCCGGTTCGTTTCCAACCCCGGCGTCCGAATCCCGCCCGTCCCTTCCGTTACGGCCGGTTGGTACGGGGCTCGGCGGATCGGATGAAGTCGCTCCGTCAACAGGTGAAGTCGATGTCCTTGGAGGAGCTGGATCGGCGGATCCAGGGCGGGGATATCACCCACGAGGACATCTTCAACATGATTCGGGGTCATCGTGTGTCGGAGGATGGGGCGGTCATCCCCCGTCCCCTCGAGGGCAAACTGGAAAGACGGATCCTTAAGCTCGTTCGCGACGCCGACCGGAAAGGGGAGGTCCGTCGCTTCGTCATGGTCAAGGATCTCTTTCCGGGATTGGACGGTGTGCTGAACGCGGGATCGGAGACGCTCGGGCCCGACTACCCCCAAAGCCCTCTCATCGAACGCCTGATCGAGGGCGGTTGTATCCCCATCCCTTGCTCCAGGACGGCCTCGGCCCAAGGCGGTTCGGGGCTCTTTATCGGAAACGGCGCCGTCGGAAATCCGGTTGATCCCCATTTCGATTCCGCGGGCTCCTCGGGGCCCGAGGCCTATGTGTTGGGCCTGGACGATTTTCCGGTCCGCCTGGCGATCGCCAGCGACACCTTCGGCTCGACCGCGGCTCCCTGCGGCGCCGTGTGTCTGCAGGGCTTCGTGCCGGAGAAAGACATGTTCTCGCGCACGAATATGATCCCGTCCGCCACTTACCTCGATACGCCCACGGTCATGGGCGTCGATCGGAGGGAGGTGATGGAGTTGGCGCGTCGCCTGACGCTCCCCGCCTTCCGACACCGATTCGTCGCGTCCGGATCAAGGCCCGTCATCGCCTATTTTTCATCCGATGACGCGCTCGTTTCGGGGAAAAGAAAAAAATACATAAAGGGCAAGAGGAGAAGCCTGGAAGCCCAGGGATACCGCGTCGTCGATCTGGGAGTCCGGCCGAGCGATCTGCTTTGGCTCTATGAGGCCGACTACGCCGCGTCCGCTCTTTCCCAAATGGGAGCGGATCAGGAAAACGCCTTCGGAGAACCTCCGCGCTATATCCTCTCCCGGAATCTGCAGAATCGCTACGCCAAGGGATTATTGCTCCTGGAAACGGAAGACAAAGATCATGGCAACTTGTTCAATCGCATGGTGACCTACAACCAGCGGTACGCGGATCTTCTCCGGCATCATCTGCGAGGCGTCGTTTTGCTCGCGCCCGCCCCCGAGGCGGTGCCCCTCGACGATTTCCATCCCGGCGGAAACGCGGGCACTCAATTGGACACCCACGACCTGACGGGCGCCTCCTTCAAGAACACGAGCGGGGCCGCGATGTACATCGACGGCGCCAGCGGATACGTATTGGAAGGAGCGACCTCCGACCTGATGCGGGTCTGGGAGGGCTAAGATCGATTCCTTTCGGTTAAAATCGCTTCCAACTCCATGACGGTCACCAAATCTCGATGCCGGCCCAGCTTTTTCTTGCTGAGGATCAGATCATCGATGCCAATGAGGAAACACTTACCGCCGTACATTTCTATTTCCTCGCTGTTTCGAAGGACGTCGTAGTAACCGCCCACGCCTTCGATATGACCGATGACATCGAGGATTCCCAAATCAGTGATCAGATAATAATCCTGTTTTTTCGACAGGTCTTTCGGCTTGTCCAAAAAGGACGGCTTGTCCTTTTCCATCCGATGACGGGGGTTAAAAGGTTTTAGAATGTCACGCAACAAGCCAACCTGTTCGGGGGTGTGAAGGATGCAAATGTCGATGTCGCGGGTCATCTGGTTGCACCCATGCAAGACGGCGGCGAAGCCACCGACGAGCACGAAATCAACGGGGCTGGCGATGAGTAATTTCAGGAGTGATTGAAGGTCTTGCACGGTTTTGATCGCGGATGTGTTCCAAAGCGACGATCAGGTTGAGTGTATTTTGATGCTGCGTGACGCGATCTTCGTAGGAGAGTTGCAAATTGTCGCGGATCATCCAGATGTCGATGCCGTTCCGGATCCACTGTCCATCAAGGTTTTCTTGCATGACGCGACTTATACCTGTCTTTACTCCCATCATCAAGTGGCTAAAGCACATCCATGAACGCGCTCACCGAAAAGACCGCCTTGCCCAGGCCCGCCTCCCCGTAGCCGGGAGGGATTGGTAGCTTGTGCCGACGAAACAGATCCCGATAAACCTGGAGCAGTCGGATGTAATACTCAAGCGGAGGCGGACCGTCGTTGGTTTGGGACAGCTCGGTGTTCGGTTCCACGCACCAGACGGTGAAGCGGGGAAGGATGCCGTTCGACATGAAATAATCGAGGCCTTCGGAGGTGGATCGGATGGCATCGTCGACGTTCGTGAAGCCGTGCGGTTTGGACATCTCGATGCCCGCGACGAAGTTCGGAATGACGTTTTCAGGACCGAAGATTTTAGCCGCGTCGAGGATCCTTCGAAGCCATTCCTCACGCCCGACGTATCGTGATTTGCCGGGGCAGAGCGCTTCGAAGAGACGCTTGTCCCAGACCTCGTAGTTCGGGTGATAGATTGTGTAACCGGCGTCTTTTAAGATCCTGACTTCGTCTTCTGGAAGTGCCTGAACGACCGCCTTGCCGATCCATCTCTTTGGAAACCTCTTCTCGATCGCCCGCGCGTATTGCGCGTAGAACTCCGCTTCCTTCAACCCGCCCAGCTCTTTGGTGACGCTTCCGCCGGTTACCGTGTACGCGTGACTCGTCCGTTCCGTATCCTTCTGATCGATGATCTCCAGGGCCTCGAGGATTTCTTCCTGGGATTTGATTCCCGTGTAGGGACGTCCGACGTTTTTCTGCTGGCGGTAGTTGTGGTTGATGTCGCAGAACTGGCATTCCTCCTCTGCGCCGAAATATTGGCAGAGGCGGAAGGCGGTCAGATAAATCAAATAGCCCCATTCGATCGTCGGGGCGATGTCAGCGACGGGTTTTCCGCTCGCGAGCGGGACGCCGTAGTAGGAGGGGAATTGGGGTAATTGGATTTCCGCGATCGCCACGTACCTCTCCCCATCCCCTCTCCTCAGCGAAGCAGTACCCTTGCGGTATATTAAGGAGAGGGGGCCTGGGGGTGAGGTCTCGACGCGGTACTGCGACTTCGGATTCACCCGCACCGATACGATCGTCCTCTTCAAATCATAAGGCCCGCCGACGAGCGCGATCTCCTCGGGCACGGCCCGGCGTTCCAGCTCCGAAAGATTTTTCTGCTCCGTGCGGTCGAAGGAAAAGATGAAATAGGATTTCGGCTTGGCCGACTTGCAGACCTCCAACGCCTCTTTGGAGAATGAAATGCCCTGACGGAGGAGATCGGTCTTGAGGATCGCCTCGAACGGGATGTCCGCGAAGCGTTCCTTCATGAGAGAGAGTTCCTTAACTGACGGCATATTGGAATTTCGGCTGTTCGAGAAATCCTCCGCGGGCGACGTAGTCCCGGAAGAGATTCAATCCTTCCATTTCTTTGGGGCCCATCGTGTAGATGAGGTTGCCGAGATAATCCCGAATGGCTTCGAAGGAAAAGATCGAATGAGAGGGGATGACGCTGGCGAGGCTGCCGACCCCCCGATCGCGCGCGCGCGTCAGCTCCTCGATCGCGCGATCGCTCACCTTTTCGTGCCGGCTCAACCACGCCGCATAAACGAACGGTAGCCCCGTCCAGGAGGTCCACTCGTGACCCAAGTCCATGGGGGGCGCGGTCGTCAGCTCCTTCATCGCCTTGTCGCCGATCAAGAGTTTCGCCTCGCAGTGCCGCGGCGGAATCGGATGGAAAAAGGTAATCTCGTCTAGGTTCCGTCCGTATTTGAATTTGAGCAAAACCTTGAGCAGAAGGGCCGAAGTCTTGGATTCCATGTCGAGATAGATCGTTGTGACGTTTTCGGCCGTGATGCCCGGTGCCGTGAAGAAAAGTTTTACGCTTCCCACCGGAACATTCGAGCCGATGCAGATGCCTGGAACCAAGGAATAATTCGGATTTTCGAACCAGGATACGATA
>CAZWYB010000130.1:0-7168 GCA_964637745.1 uncultured Pseudomonadota bacterium | reverse complement strand
GCGAAGATCGCTCATCATGTCGGGGCCCAAGACGCCTTCGGGATAGCCCGGAAAATTTTCGACGTCGGAGGTGAGCATCAGCTGGCCTCCCGCCTGGTAGCCTTCGATCATGAACGGGGTGAGGTCGGCCCGGGCGGTATAGATGGCGGCGGTGAGGCCGGCGGGTCCGGAACCGATAATAATCACATTTTCGGGCATTTTTTCTCCTGTTTTGGATTGATCGCATGCCGTCGGATTCGCCCGCAACTTTTTTCTTTTATCACCGACGTGCTCAGAGTCATGATGGGCTTAAGTCCTACATCCCTCAGCAATACCCTGGCCTTGCGGCTCGTGCAGGAATCTCTTTCGACGGCCAATCCCTCGCGGACCGCGGCCCTTTTGAACCAGGCGGCGGCGTTTCTGCTGACCCGAGTCGGTTTTGAGAGCGAGGCCGCCCATCTTCGAATCGCCGTCCGGTCGGAGGAGATGCCGGTGCAGAGGGAGGCCTTGGCCTATCTTCAGGGGCACGCCCGTTTGACCCAGGCCCTCGTGCCTTATGCGGAGGAACTGGCGAGGACGGCATTGTTGGAGCACCGGATCGGCGAGTATCAGGCGGTCGTGCGTTCCGCCCAGAGTAATCCTGTTCCTTGGTGGTTCGACGCCCGATTCCCGGTCTCGGGCAAGGATGCCATTTCCGCTCAGAATGGAACACTTGCCGCCGGCGGACTTCAGGCCCTGAATTGGCTTGCCGGCATTCGAACCCTTGTGGAAGCGGGCCGTCTGCCGGAAGGCTTCAGTCCCGAACCTTATCTTCTGTGGATTCCGGACGAACTTTACGACATGGTCTTTTTGAACGAGCTGGGAGGATTTTACCAGGAAGGCTCTGGATTTCAGAGAATCAATGGTGACGAGAGTATCAGGATCCGGGCGCTCGCTCCTCTTTTGACCGCTGAGGATTACTTCGTCTTGGACACTCGCCGCGTGATCAACAAAGGGGCCATCTTGAGGAATTACTGGTCAGAGGATGACGTGAAAAGGCAGGAGACCGTCTATCGG
The DNA here is from genome assembly GCA_964637745.1 of uncultured Pseudomonadota bacterium. Taxonomy (GTDB): domain Bacteria; phylum UBA10199; class UBA10199; order JACPAL01; genus CAZWYB01. Next base: position 6,133 of record CAZWYB010000130.1, on the reverse strand, counting down.
ATGTTCCAAAAAAAATACCAGACGGTTCGCGGAGTGCGGGAGATCCGAGAGGATGATGGGATGACGACGTTGATCCTGCAGGACGGCTCCGAAAAGGTGCTGATGCCCTATGAACGGCTCCGTTCCTATCGGGCAGAGCCATCACTCACCCGCTGGGCGTTCCGACTCTTTAGGAATCAGATCCGTACGTCAGACTCACGGTCAGCTTGGATCGGTAATGAGGAAATAAAGGCAGCGGGTGGTTATTGGATCAGTTACGACCTGGCGGCCGGAGGTTTTCTTCAGCTCGATATTTGGAACCGCTTGAAGGAACTGAGAGGATTGAGCCTCTTCATCAACGGCGGGCCTCACATGGAGGGCGGGGTTTATCACCCGGATCGAGGTTTTAAACCGGTTCCCGTGGAGGAAGGCACTGAGGGCATCGTTCACTTTCTCGAGGCCGTCGTGCGTACCGTCCATCTCCGATGATACCCGCGACGAAGTCCCAGGCTTAGGCGGCGGATCGGCATCGGACGCCCGTGCCTATGATGACGCCTTCCGCCGAGAAGACCGATCCCTTCGAGAAGACCCAATTGGCAATACCCGTGATCGACGACGGCAAGAAAGACGAGTGATTTTAACCCCTTAAAACCAGCAACTTTTTGCTGGGGACGGCGAATAAGGGTCGATGGTCAATACTCCCTCCACGGGTCTTGTCCCGGCACGCACCCTCCAAGTGATGGAAGCGACGGTCGCGCGTGTGTCTTTGGCTCAGACCCCGGCCCTTTTCCAACAGACACTTCGTTTGACCGATCTTTCGAGACAGGGTCTGGGGTTTGAACAGTCGATTCTTGAAGGCGCTTTGACGAATCCTCAAGAGGGGGCGCTGGAACGCGCCTTGAGCCTCTACCGCAGGCCGTCGCGTCTCTTCTACCGCATCGCTCCTCAGGCGGAAAAACTCCAAAGAGCGCTCGGGATCGATGTCGGGACCTTGCCCGAACCCTCGGTTCTTCGGGAGGATCTAATCGCTCAGTCGGCCTGGGCTCGCTTTGGTGGTGGCGCAATGACCATCCTCGATATGGGCGTCTTGTACGACCCCGTGGGAGACATGTCCGGAGGCATCAATTACTTCTTGGATCGACAGGGTCTCCACCTTCATTGGAAGAGAAGCCAAGAGGAAGGTCTGGGTTGGATGCCTCCTCCGGCCTTCGGTTTCGTCTCGCGCGAAAACGACGAAAGAATTGCGAGATACAATCAAGGTCTTTTCGACCGACTGGGAGACGTCGACTTCGGTTTTCCGGACGAAATCCAGATGGTCGTCCTCCCTCAAGTCTACCGGCCACTTCTCCGGGAAAAATTGCCTTTACAGATAGTGATCCCGGCCGCGAGTCAATTGGATGAGCATTTCACCGTGGCCTGGGCTGCCAATTTGCCTGATGAAACCGTGATCGTCTCGGCCGTGAAGGGGTTTACTAAGAAGGGTCACACCCCGTTGGAGCATCTTCAACTTGTGCTCGAGAAGGCGGGCAAAGAAGACGCCGTGGCAGTGATCGACTTCCTGGGGCTCTTGCCGTCCAAAAAAACCATCCGCGACTTGAGGGACTTGCGGGCGGGAAAAATCCAGGAAATGGAGCCGAAACGGATCGTGATCGCAACCCGTCGAAAGAGAGACGGCGTGGAGTTCGCCAAGCGCCAGTTAGGGCCCGAAGCGGTTCATCGGACCGAGCTGCATGGAAGCGTCTGGTGCGACGTCGTCGAAAACACCTCCCTCCAGCCTCCGGTGCAATATCTGATCGTGAGCGATCCTGACATGATGCGGGCGAGCGAATTGGCCTCCATTCTGAAGAACGAGCGCGCCATCGACCTCGGCCGCATCCTGCTGGAGAGGATGGTGGAGGGCGTCGACAATGGCAGGCGCTGGGACTCGGTGCTGCATCGCGAGTTCATTTCCTTTTATTACAAGTCGATGGAGGAGGCCCGCGATGACATCCAAAAGATCTTGGAGTTGGAGAAGGTTCCCCCGGCCAAGAGCGTCTTGTTGGAGGACATCCAGAACGATCTCGACGGCAGTTGGATGATCACCGAGTTCGGCAAACTCTACGAATTGGTCCGAAGGATCTTCGATCCGAAGTCTTCTCGAGAAGATTGGGAAGAGGCGATGGCGCTCCTGAAACTCCGCATCTCGGATTTCTATGCCGTGAGGAATCCTTGCTACGGATTCGGGCTCGCGGCCACGCGCGAGGCGGCCCGGCGCGGGAAAACCCTGAATCGGCAGCGGTTGCAGGAGACCTTGCAGCGCCTGCTGGACAAGAAACTGATCACTCCGGAGGAGTCCACCGTCCTCCTGGCGCCCCAAGTCGAGGCGCACATGAGTTTTACCATGATCCCGTCGGGGCTCTGGCCGGAGGGGATGCAAACGGCCGACGTGATGCCCAAACGGTATCCGGGGATGAACGAGGACCAGATCAAGGCGCTGGGGATGAAAAGGCCGCCCGAACACTTACGCGTGAAACTGGAGGAGTTGCCCCAGCGCATGCAGGACGCCCATTTGTTCGAAAAAAGGAAGCAGGAGGACAACCTTTTCGATCCGAAGACGTATTTGAAGATCGTCAATCTCTCCGGCGAGATGGGGATGCTCTTCCCCGGTCATGAAGGTTTGGAGAGGGAGGCCTATGCCACCTTACTCCGGCGGTTGGCGGATCTGATGGAGAGTGGGCGCAGCGTCATCAAAACCCGTCCGATCATTTACCCCATCAATCGCGACGGCCAATTGCTCATCATGCGGGTCGTGGGGCATCTGCACGCGATCGCCAGAAACATCCTGGCGAACGAGGATCTGACGCAGGAGAACATGGTCTTGGTCAATCAAGCCATGGTGGAAATCCTCACGGTGGCGAATCTCTTCTATATGTTGACGCCGGAAGAGTCGCGAAAAGAGGCCCAACATTTAGTTGATCGCCTGAAGAGATTGAGGACCTTCACCGAAAAAAGCAAAAATGGAGGCGCTGACAAGACGGGAAAATCCTTGGGTGAGCTGTTCGCCTTGGCGGAACCCGCCGCGGTTGCTGATACCGATTTTTCAAAAGGCGTTTTGAGCATGCGGGTGGCTTTGCGCGAGAATTCAGGTGTGCGGCTGATCGAACTGACGAGGGACCTGAACCGGCGGTTTTATCGAAAAGAGAGAGCGGTCAATAAAGAACACGTGATTGCGACGATGAGGGAGATCCGGGGGCTCGTCGAAACGGCCTCTCAGGTGCCGGAAATTTCAGCCCCTTTCTTGGAGAGTCTCTTGCAGAATCTGGATATCCTGATGACAGCCCTGGAGGGCGCCGAACTGCAGGCCGGTCCCAAGACGGAACAAAAGATCGATCCGGAGCTTCTCATTTATCAGGCAATGATCGAGACCCTCGTTCATGCACGCCGTTTCTTAGTTTTCCCCGATGAGGCGGCGCCGATCGAGCTCGGTTACACGATCGAACGCTTCAACAAGATCATGAGATTCATTAAAGGAAAGTCCCAAAGCCCGCTCTGGAACTTCGGCAACGCAATCTCTACGCCGCCTCCGCCTGCCGCAGACGCCTTTTCTTAAATATACTTTCAGGCCTCCCCTCCAGCCGGCACGCTCCCGAAGAATATTGTTAATTAAAGTTAACTATAAAATAATGAAATTATTTGGAAACTTTTTAATGAGGCGGTCGATAACTACAGAGTTAGTTCGATCTTCAACCAAGAAACCTGGGGAGGTTTTATGGGAAGTGGCCAATGTGTCTATGGTTTGCAGAAGGCCCATTTTGGGCTCATTCACTTTACGCCGGAGCGTGCCAAACGCAACATCCTTCCCGGTGATTTCCCGGAAAAACAATCAATCCCGATCACACGTTTCAAATTTGAATATCCTCATTACAATTCTTATATGGACGAAGATGAATATATTGTTGGTGAAGTTGGTGGCACTCGTGAGAATAACCTATCTTTCAAAGGTCTGAGGGGGAATGTCCATGTGTCCGTTACCGATTATGGATATGTGAAGACTGACTACCAAACTTATTCAAATAACCCAAAAGATCACGTTTATCATCAGATCCAGAGAAAACTCTCCATATCCATTTACACCGATAAAGATAGATATGATTCTGAAATTACGGATGACGAAATGCTGGGAAGTTGGGGCTTCTATCTTTCTCCGGATACGAAAGTTCTCTCCGTAGCTTATGGGGACTACAATGCGGATGGGCTCACGGATGTAGCTGTAAGGCTCTCGGATGGGGCGGCCTTCGTTTTCCCTCAGAAGAGGGAACCCGTGGTCGAGTGTGGCAATACTTTCAATGGGTTCGATATCCCAGGTTTTTCCGAATATTTGGAACGTTACCAGCTCTTAAGCGCTCTATCACTTTTCCCAACCTTTTGACTTTCCCCAACTTAAATGAAAGTCTAAAAAGGAATATCGTCGTCATTCCCGCCCAGGATGGACGGCTCTTCGGAATGGGGCATTTCGGATTCTGCAGGGGCTCGGTCGCGGCCTCCGCCCCCGCCGCCGCCCGGTCCGCCGAGGAATTGAACCGTTTGGGCGATGATCTCGGTGGTGCGTTGCTTCTGACCTTCTTTATTCTGCCATTCCCGCGTTTGAAGGCGTCCTTCGATGTAGACCTGTCGGCCCTTGCGCAAATACTCTTTGCAGTTTTCGGCTTGCTTGCCGAAGACGACGATCCGGTGCCATTCCGTCTTTTCGCCGGGGTTGCCGTCCTTGCCCGTCCATTTCTCCGTCGTGGCGATGTTAAAATTGGCCACGGCCGCCCCGCTGGGAAGGTAGCGGACCTCGGGGTCGCTGCCCAGGTTTCCGATCAAAATGACTTTATTAATGGACGCCATGGATGCTCCTTACTTTCGCAGTTGAGTAGGGCCGTGTGGCTATAAAGTCAAGGTTGCATTCTCGCCCCTGGGACGTTACGAATCCTTTTTTATGACCCGTACAGCCGTTCTTATTTTGGCCGCTGGAAAAAGCACCCGCATGAAGTCGGAAGTCCCTAAGGTCCTTCATCTTTTGGGGGGCAAACCGGTGTTGGCCCACGTCCTTGAAGCGGCCCGGTCGCTGCGGCCTGCGAAGACCCTTTGCGTGATCGGCCATCAGTCCGAAACCGTTCGGAGGGCATTTGCCAAAGAAAAGGTGACCTGGGTCCTTCAAAAGAAGCAATTAGGGACGGCGCACGCCGTGCTTTGTGGTCTGGAGGCCCTTAAGGGATTCCGGGGCCGTCTTTTCATCCTTTCCGGTGACGTTCCCTTGCTGAAGACGGATACTCTTCTGAGGATGGACGAACGGATGTCGGAGGATCAGGCTTCGATGGTGGTGTTGACCACTCGGCTGGAGGATCCGAGGTCGTATGGGCGTGTCATTCGGCGTGGATTCGGTGAGGGTGGCGAGATCGAAAGAATCGTCGAAGAGCGTGATGCGGAAGATTGGGAGAAGAAAATTCAGGAAATCAATGCAGGGATTTATCTTGTCGACGTCGACGCTGCACGCGGACCTCTGATGAGTGTGAAGAAGAACATCGGCAAAGGGGAGTATTATCTGACGGATCTGGTTCATGAACTGATCGCCGACGGCAAAAAGGTTTCGACGGTGGAGGCTCCGGAACCGATCGAGGCTTTGGGGATCAATACCCGCTTGGAGTTGGCCGAAGCGGATCGGGAACTTCAAAATCGGATCCGTGCGCGATGGATGGACGCCGGCGTGACCATGCATTTTCCCGAAACGATTCGGATCGAATCTTCGGTTCATCTGGAGCCGGACGCGGTCCTGCATCAAGGGGTCGTGATCCGAGGGACAAGCCGCATCGAGAGTGGGGCCGAGATTTTACCGTACACCGTGATCGAGGATAGTCTCGTGGAGGCCAAGGCCAAAGTCGGGCCTTTTTCCCACCTGCGTCCGGGTTCCCGCATCGGGCCGGAGGCCCACGTGGGTAATTTCGTTGAGCTGAAGAAGACCCAGCTCAGCCGGGGCGCCAAGGCGAATCATCTCTCTTACCTGGGTGATGCTACGGTGGGCGCGAAGGCGAACGTCGGGGCCGGGACGATCACCTGCAATTACGACGGTTTTCACAAATATCCCACGCTGATCGGCGAAGGGGCCTTCATCGGAAGCGACACGCAGCTTGTG
>CAZWYB010000129.1:0-7175 GCA_964637745.1 uncultured Pseudomonadota bacterium | reverse complement strand
ATCCGTACATCCTGATTCATGAAAAGAAGATCTCAAACATGAAGGAAATGTTGCCGGTGCTCGAAGCGATCGCCCGCTCCAGCCGTCCCCTGTTGATCATCTCCGAGGACGTCGAAGGCGAAGCGCTCGCCACGCTGGTGGTCAACAAGCTCCGCGGCACCCTTCAATGCTGCGCGGTCAAGGCGCCGGGCTTCGGCGACCGCCGCAAGGCCATGTTGGAGGACATCGGCATCCTCACCGGCGGCGAAATGCTGGCCGAGGAATTGGGCAAGAAATTGGAAGACGTCCGTCTGGAAAATTTGGGCCGCGCAAAACGCGTCACGATCGACAAGGACAATACGACGATCGTCGACGGCGGTGGCAAGAAGGCCCAGATCGATGGCCGCGTGAAGCAGATCCGCTCTCAGATCGAGGAGACGACCTCGGACTATGACAAGGAAAAGCTCCAAGAGCGGTTGGCGAAGTTGGTCGGCGGCGTGGCCGTCATCAACGTCGGCGCCGCGACTGAAACGGAGATGAAGGAAAAGAAGGCCCGCGTGGAGGATGCCCTTCATGCGACGCGCGCCGCGGTCGAGGAAGGAATCGTCCCCGGAGGCGGCGTGGCCCTGATCCGGTGCGTACCGGCCGTCGAAAAGACCAAGGTTCCGGCGGATGAACAGTTCGGCGTGGACTTGATCCGGCGTTGTCTGGAAGAGCCGGCGCGTTGGATCGCCCATAACGGCGGTTATGAAGGGGCCGTCATCGTCGACGAGATCAAGAAGAACAGCGGGGCTTACGGCTTCAACGGAGAGACCGGCAAGTTCGAGGATCTTCTCAAGGCCGGCATCATCGACCCCACCAAGGTGACGCGCTCGGCCCTACAGAACGCGGCCAGCGTGGCTTCTCTGTTGCTGACGACCGAAGCCCTGGTCGCCGAGAAGCCGGAAGAGAAGGATAAGACGCCCCCGATGCCGGGCGGCGGCGGAATGGGTGGCATGGGCGGAATGATGTAATTTCGTCCTAACTGCATCAAAACATTGACGAAAAAAGGGGCGACAGGTACTATCGCGGTACCTTGATCGCCCCTTTTCTTTTGTTTTTGGTCTTTCTTTTTTCCCTTTTTCTGCCCGCTCGTTCCGAAGCTTTTGAATTAACCGCCACGGGCTATCTGCGAAACCGAATCGTTTACTACCACGACCTTGATACTCAGAAACCGAATTCCAGCGTGAATCAAGGAGGCCTAGGCGACAACGACCGTTTCGGCTCGATGCTTTTCGCCCAGGAGCGGCTTCGCGTGGAACCGATCCTCAAAATTAACGACAACATCTCCATCCACTCTCAATTTGACATCCTGGACAACGTCATCGCCGGCACGCAAGCGGTCAAGCAGATCGACTTTCTTTCTCCGATCGTCGGAACGATCCAGCTTCCGGGGGCCGGCGGCGCCCTTGGGGTCACCGGAGGAGAGGCGGGTGAGAACAAGGCCCTCAACGTGCGACGCGCCTATGTCGATATCCTGACGCCCGGAGGGAAACTCCGCATCGGCCGTCAACCGTCTCATTTCGGGCTGGGTATTTTTCAGAATGACGGCAACGGATTGAACGACGACTTCGGCGATACGTTCGATCGCTTCATGTATCTCGCATCCCTCGAAACCGAACGATACGGCACCCTCAATTTCGGCGCCGTCGCGGACTTCGTCTTCACCAAACAGGAAGATCCGCGCATCAAGGGCCTCGGAGGAGCGATTACGGATCCGACGGAGGATATGCGCCAGTTCGGCGGAATCATCCTCTATGATAATAAGAATTTCAGCCTCGGCGGCTTCGGCGGAATCCGCTACCGTCATGGAAAGTCAGGAGCCACCACGACGACGGCCCGTCAAATCCTCCTGGACGCCAACGGCAACTTCATTAACGATGCGAACGGCAACCCTCAACTTTCCGATCCCGTACCCGCCGGACACGACGGCAACACGCTGCTCTATTTCTTCGATCTCTACGGAGAGTTTCATCATGGACCGTTCCGCCTCCGGGGCGAATATGTTCTGCTGACCGGAAAGCTTTCGACGGGCTTGGCGATCGACGCCATTCCCTTCCGGAACCTTCCGACGAATGCGCGCGGCGCCATCGAATTGCCTGCCCAGAATAGTATGTTTGTCCAAATGGCGGCCTTGGAGCTCGAGGCCAAATACAAATTCGGAACCTTTTTGTTCCAAGGCGGCTACGCCTCCGGCGACGCCCAGCCGCTTTCATCAAAGATTACTCAGTTCGGATTCCGTCCCGATTATCAGATCGCCCTCCTGATGTTCCACGCCCCCTTGGGGTCTTCGCCGCGCGTCACCCAAGGCAATCTGACGACGCCGGGTGGCCGCGTGCTGGTCGGCGCCCAACCGGTGACAGGAAATTACATCAACAATGCCATTTATGCGGCGTTGGACTACCATCACAATATCGACATGTCGACGTTGGTGCCGAAGTCGACGGAAACGAAGGTCGGACTGAAATTCATCACGGCGTGGGCGCCGTCGAATACGTTCGATATCGATTTCGCCTCGATGATCGGCGACCCGAATCTCCCCCACGTCGTGAACTCAAACAAATGGTACGGATGGGAGCTCGACGCCAATTTTCAATCGCGCTTCTTCGACCATTTTCTGCTCGATATGACCGCAGGATTTATGAAGCCGGGGACGGCCTACGACGTGAAGGTGGCCATCTTCGATCCGACCAACCTCGCTCAAATCAACGCCATCCCCTTCGACGGCGCCAACTGGGTATGGGGAATGCGTACGAATATGATCGTGGATTTTTAGTGGGGTTTACTGCTCTTCAGGCGCCTTCTGCGTCTCCCGGCCGTTGCCGGAGTATGGGTTGAACATCGTATACAGGTCCTGATGCGGGCGGAGGAACTTCTCGCGCTCCTTGCCTTCCAGACCCTTGGTCTTGGCGTCTTCTTCGGCGTTCTGAAGGCCGTAGGTCGCGGCCAGAAACTTGAAACCGTCGCCGGAATTCGGCTTTTGCTCCAGCTCAATCCAGAAAATTGCGTCTTCGATCAAATCAGCCAAGAACTGCTGCTTTTCAGCGGAAAGGGCGGCGATCTTCTTTGAATGCTTCAAGAACTTCAGTTTCGGATACTTCAGAATGATTTCATTCAACGTCATGGTAACACCCCTTCTTAATTCAATTATCCAACAACAAACGGCGTCAGTGACGGGGTAATTCCCGTAACCTTCGCACCACGATCACTTTCTAAGTTAACAGCCTGCATCAACGAAGATTCCAGTTGCGCCTGATCGGCGGTAAAACGAGGCGCAACCGTATCGAAGCGTGCGATCGTCGCATTCCAACGCCGGGCCTCGTCTCCTTTAAACTGAGAGCCTAGCCCTTCAACGGTGCTGGTAAAAACATCGGCATTGCCAGTAGCACGAAACTGCGCAAGAGCGGCCTGTGCCTCAGCGGCAAAGGGACTGCCTTGGAGTAACGCGACTCTCGCTTCCGCCTGTTTAACTGTTAGTGCCATGTTTTCCTCCTGCCTCACTACTGAAGCAATTTGTCTGCCAATAATCGACAGCAACCCCCTCACGAGTTGCTAATAACTAACTAATTGAAATTACTAAACTTTCCTAAAAACGCCTTTTTTGCCCCTACTTGATTGATCCTCTTATTCACTCTTTTCTCTCCCCAGAAGCGGTGTCTTGACGCCCCAAAGGGTACTCAGCAAAACCGGACAATCTACACCCTCAAAAACTATTTTCGGGCCGACTTCAGAAATGTTGCTAAGAATTGTGAGGAAAAGACGAATTTTATGTTAACTTATTGATATATTTACATTTTATTTTTGCGGCTCCCTGATCCGCCAGTCGGGTCGGCTTGGGAAGCCGGTAACCATCGCAGCATTGAAGGGTAAAGCGGACGGCCGATTCCAGGCTGATCCGATGGCCGGGCGAGACGAAAACCGGTTTTACATGATCTCTGGTCCTTAATATGGCCCCAATCGTTTCCCCGTGATCGATTAAAGGAACGGACTCCCCCCGAGAAGGTCCCGGCTCTTGATAAGTTCCGCAAAGAAGGGATTTACCGCATCCTATCGACGGCCGGTCCAAAAGCAAACCCATATGACTCGCGATCCCGAACCGACGCGGGTGGGCGATGCCTTGGCCGTCAAAAAAGAGGAGATCCGGGCGCGTTTTCAATTTATCAAAGGCCTCGAGCAAGATCGGCCCTTCTCTAAAAGAAAGAAGACCCGGAATGTAGGGAAAACGGAGAACGGTTTCGGCGGAAACGACCTCAATCTGCCGAAGACTTTTCAACTCAAAGACGACGACGGCCGCAAAACCCAATCCTTCCGTCTTATCTAAGGCGAGATCAACGCCCGCAACCGTCCGTATCTCGCCAAAGTCATCCTGCAAGACGACCTGGGAGGCCAAACGGGTTTGGAGTTCAACGGCCTGTTTTGGAGTGAGGTCCCAAGAATGGAGGGATCCGGTCATTAGCAGGAACGGGTCACGGATTAGCGATTAGCCGCGATAGCGAAGGCTGCGGATCTTCTTGCCCGCCTTCTTACGACGCTTCTTTCGTGCGACCTTTGTCTTTTTATACATGTCTCCCCCAACTACTCCTGAAGCTCATGAGGCATGAGATACCCCGACATACTCTCTAAAGGATGCAGGAACTCAAGGCCCAATTCGTGTTCGCTCTCTTCTACGTGAACGACCTTCGCCTTGAGGGATATCACACGTCCATCTCTTTCTAAAAAGAGATCGACGCTATGCATCGGCGAAATGGTCGTCCACATCGCGTCAAAATCAAGGCCCACGCGCATACCGCCTCGGCTAAGATCGATCGCATGGGCGTCGATCTCCACCTGGCTGACACATTCTTCGTTTAAAAGTGATCCCCCACTCAGGATCAATACCGCTTTGAGCGGTGTTCCCCGGACGTCCTGCCGTGGAAATTTACGCTTTTCCACGCTGCCCCCCATCGTTCCGCACTGCCATTACCGTGCTGACGTCGATTGGTTCGGAGATCCCTCTAAAAGGTTGCGTATAATCTTCCCCTTAAAAGGTCCATTTCAATCTTTTATCCTCGAAGAAAAACTTAGAACCAACCCTCGCTCCGATACCAATCTGCCGTCTGGGCCGCGCCTTCTTTGAGAGAGAAGGCCGGCTTGAATCCGAGAATCTCTTTCGCCTTGGCGATATCCACGGCCCAATTGCGCTGTAAAAAATTTTTCGCGTAATCCCAATTTAAAGGAAAGGAGCGCCGCACCACCCGACCGACGATTTCGGAAATCCCCCCCATTCCGTAAATCAGCGTTTCGGGCAACCTCACCTTCAAAGGTCTACGGTGCAGGGCGGCCCCAATCGCGTCAGCCGCCTCCGACCAGTCATAGTTCCGATCTTCGCCAACGAAAAAGATTTCACCGGGGGCCTTGGGGGATTCGGACGCCAGAACGAGGCCGGTGACGACGTCCCCCACATGAGACAGATTTAGGACGCGTCTGCCGAAGCCGGGGAGGGGGGCCAACCCCCACCGCACGATGCGAAAAAAATCGAAGATTTGGTCGTCCCGGGGTCCATAGATCGCCGGGGGCCTTATGATAGTGACCGGAAGGCGGTCAGCGTACTTGAGAGCGATGATTTCCGCATCCCTCTTGCTCTTGCCATAATCGGTCAAAGGGTAACAGTCATCATCCTCTCGGGCCGGATGATCATCGACCCCCGGTCCGTGCGCCGCGAGGCTCGTGACCACCACGACTCTCTTGAGACGCGGATTGACCTCCAGGCAGGTTTTTAGGATTCGTTCGGTTGCTTGGGCGTTCACTTCGTAATAGGTGCGGGGTTGAAGGGCTCGAATAATGCCGGCGACGTGAAAAAGGACATCGACCTGAGCGATGCCCTCTCGCAACCCTTTCAGGTCACCGGTCACGTCGCCGTAATGAAACTGGACGTTCTTTCCGATGAGCCATTGAAGGTTGGAAGTCCTTCGGATGAGGGTATGGACCTCGTCACCCCTTTCCAAGAGACGATCGACGAGATGACTCCCGAGAAATCCATTCGCTCCGGTCACGAAGGCCTTCATATTGACACCTCCATGCGGCAACGGTACTAATCAACTTACGTTATATATAAGGTGAATGAAAACCATCCGCTAGTTGAATTCGTCGATTCTCCCGACGGGTGGCGTTTGGCCACTTACCGTTACCCCCGTCCCTTATCCAGAAGACACCCCGTCCTGCTCGTTCATGGACTCGGCACGAACCGGTACGACGTCGATTTTCCCGATCCGCGCCTCTCCTTGGCTAAATTTTTGCACTCCCGAGGTTTTGACACCTGGTTCGTCGAACTCCGGGGAACAGGACGGAGCTACAAGTCGAACCTCCTCTCGCGTTACCTCTCCCATCTCAGAACCAATTGGACCTTCGACGACTACGCTTTCAAAGACCTTCCCGCCGTCGTCGCGCACATCCAAAAAGTGACGGGAAAAACGAAACTCCATTGGGTCGGGCACAGCCTGGGAGGCACCCTCGTGTATGCCGCGATCGAGGCCCTGGGAAACAACGTCTGCGCGAGCGCCGTCACGCTCGGAGCGGCCATGAGCGCCACGTCAAAAATCGGATTGATCCGGTTTCTGGAAAAAATCGATCCCTTCATCAAGCCCATGCCTTATTTGCCCATGAAACACATGGCGCTGGCGGGAGCTCCGATTGCCCGCTGGCTCGCCCCGATGGAAGATAATTTTTTCTACGCCTCCGACAACATCGATCTCAAGACGATCGAAATCGGCCTCCAAATGGCGGTCGAAAACGTCTCCACCGCCCTCTTCCTGCAATTGCACGATTGGTACACGAACAACCACTTCCGGTCCCGCGACCACTCCTTCAGCTACCGGGATCATCTGAAAAAGATCGAGGCCCCGTTCCTCATTTGCGCCGGCTCCGTGGACGGCCTCACGGGTTATCCGGACGTCCATTTTCCGTTTCGTCAGATTCGTTCCAAAAAGAAGCGTTTTCGTGTATTCTCGCGCGAAACCGGATGCCGAACCGAGTATGGACACATGGATTTGATGCTGGGCAAGAACGCCCCGCGCGAGGTTTTCCCGGAGATCGCCAATTGGTTCAACGAGCCCGAATGGGACGGTGGGGAATAAAAAGCAGACTCTGAACCCGGTTACAGGAGCCTTAGGGATCATAGG
>CAZWYB010000128.1:0-7180 GCA_964637745.1 uncultured Pseudomonadota bacterium | reverse complement strand
GGAGGGTTTTGGGCGTAAAGGAGGACCAATCGAACGTTTCGTCGGCGCCCGATTATGGCCGCGCCCGTCTTCAACTGGGGCTAACCTATTTTTCGATGGGACAAAAGGACAAGGCGGCTAAGGTCTGGAAGGAACTTCTCTCCAAAGATAAAGAAAACGCCGTCGCGAAGGTGTATTTGCGGTTGTGCGAGAACGGCAAGACCAAATCCAAGAAATCCTGACCGCGGGCGTCAGATCAAACCATAAATTTTTTGCAGAGCCTCTTTGAGCGCCTCGGGCTTGCTCCCGCCGCCTTGCGCCATGTCCGGGCGGCCGCCGCCGGTGCCGCCGACGATCGGGGCGATTTCCTTCAGAATGTTTCCGGCGTGGTATTTCGAGGTCATGTCCTTCGAGACGCGGATGATCAACGTCACCTTGTCTCCGTTCGTACAGCCCAAGGCCGCAATGCCGCTGCCGAGCTTTTGGATCTTCTGATCCGAGAGATCGCGCAGGAGCTTTGGATCTTCGACGGCGACGATCGATGTCACGACCTTTACGCCGTTCACGTCCTTTAACTCTTCTTGTTCCCCTCCGGCATCGACTCCCTTCGTTTTCGCCTTTTGCAGATCTTTTTCCAGGCGTTTCACTTGATCGAGCAATTTCTCGACACGCTCGACCACATCGTGGGGATTCGTCTTGAGGACCGACGCCAGACGGTCGATCTCGGACTCCAACCTCTTCAGGTAATGAATGCCTTGAGCCCCCACCACCGCCTCCACGCGACGGATGCCGGCCGCGACCGAACCTTCATTCGTGATCTTCAAAAGACCGATCTGCCCGGTCGCGGAGACATGGGTCCCGCCGCAAAGCTCGGTCGAAAAATCCCCCATCTTGCAGACGCGCACGCGGTCGCCGTACTTGTCGCCGAAAAACGCCAAGGCCCCCGCCTTGATGGCGTCGTCGTAGGCCATCGTCGTGGTTGAAACCGCGAGGTTCCGACGGATCTGGGCGTTCACGATCTCTTCGATTTCCGCGAGACGCTCCTTGGAGACGGGTTCGAAGTGCGAAAAATCGAAACGCAGTTTTTCGGGCGTCACCAAAGACCCGGCCTGTCGGACATGCGTGCCCAGGACGCTCCTCAAGGCCGCGTGCAAGAGGTGCGTCGCCGAATGGTGGGTCATCGACCCTTCGCGCCACGGCGCATCCACCGCCAAATCCGCCTCGTCCCCCTCCTGCACTTTGCCTTCCACGATTTTTACGCGATGAACGATCAGATCGCCGCCCTTGTGCGTGTCGATCACCTCGGCCTTGAGATTTTTGGTCGCGATCATCCCATGATCGCCGACCTGCCCGCCCCCCTCCGGATAAAACGGGGTCTTGAGCGTCACGATCTCGACCTCTTCGCCCGTCGTCGCCTGATCGACGATCTTCTCGTCCGCAACCCGGATCATCGCGGCCACCGGCGAGCGGTCCTTCAAGTGATCATAGCCCACGAACTCCGAACGCACGTTCTTCTGGGCGATCTCCTGGTAGACGTCCTTCATCTTGGAAGCGGCCGATCCCTTCCACGCGCGTCGACCGCGGCCCTTCTGCTCCTCCATCAGCTCCTCGAAGCCCGCCATGTCGATGTCCAGCCCTTGCTCCTGCGCGATCAACTCCGTCAAGTCGATGGGAAAGCCATAAGTGTCGTAGAGCTTGAAGACGACTTCTCCAGAGAGGACATGCTCTTTCGCCTTGCGGGCGCGGTCGAGTTCCTCACGGATGATGGAGAGCCCCTTGTCCAAGGTCTCCAAAAATTTTTCCTCTTCGGAGCGGATGACGCGCTTCACCACCTCGATTTCACGACCGAGTTCCGAATAGACCGGCCCCATTTCCTTCAAGACGACGTCGCACAATTTGTAGAAGAAGGGTTCACTCTTCCCCAAAAGTTTCCCGTGACGAATCGCCCGGCGGAGTATGCGTCTCAAGACGTAGCCACGGCCTTCGTTGGAAGGCTGCACGCCATCGGCGATTAAGAAAGTCGCCGAACGAATATGATCGCAGAGGACGCGGATCGAGACCTTCGTCTCTTCGTCGGAGCCTTCATATTTTTTCCCGGTCAAATTTTCGACTTCGCGGATGAGAGGAGTAAAGAGGTCACTGTCGTAGTTCGAATGAACGCCCTGAACGACGCAAGAAAGCCTCTCCAACCCCATTCCGGTGTCGATGGAAGGCTTGGGCAACGGTTTCATGTGACCGTCCGCGTTCCTTTCGAACTGCATGAAGACCAGGTTCCAGATCTCCATGAAGCGGTCGCAGTCGCAGCCGATCGCGCAGGTGGGCTTTCCGCACCCGTATTTCGCGCCGTGGTCGTAATGAATCTCCGAACAGGGGCCGCATGGCCCCGTGTCGCCCATCGCCCAAAAATTGTCCTTCTCCCCCAAGCGCTTGATGCGTTCCTTCGGAACGCCCGCCTCCTTCTGCCAAAGTTCTTCAGCCTCGTCGTCTTTTTCGTAGACGGTGATCCAAAGACGCTCCTTGGGGATCTTCATCTCGAGCGTGAGAAAATCCCAGGCGTAACGGATGGCCTCGCGCTTGAAATAGTCGCCGAACGAGAAATTTCCGAGCATCTCAAAAAAGGTGTGGTGGCGCGCCGTCCGGCCGACGTTTTCCAGGTCGTTGTGCTTTCCCGAGACGCGCAGACATTTTTGGGACGACGTCGCCCGATGAAACGCCGGCCTCTGCGCCCCCGTGAAGTAGTTTTTAAAGGGGACCATGCCGGCGTTCGTAAAGTACAAGGTCGGATCATCGACGGGGATGAGCGACGCGGACGCGACCCTCTTGTGCCGCAACGATTCGAAGAATTTGAGAAAGCGCTCCCGGATTTCGCTCGACTTCATAATCAACTTTCGAGGCAGGATCGGAGCATCCAAGCCATCTTTTCGTGTTGTTCCATCAGGCCGGTGAGGAAGTCACAGGTCCCTTGGTCCTGATATTTCCCGGCGCAGGCTTCCAGGTCAATCCGTAAATTGCGGATGACGGTTTCATGATCGTTCAATAAATCGCCGATCATCTCCTTGGCGGATTTGGAGTTGCCCTTCTGTTCCTTGAGGCGCGCATGTTCGGAAAACTCGATCAAGGAACCGAAAGCCCGCCCTCCGAGGGCGCGCGCACGTTCCGCGACGTCGTCGACGATGTCGTCGATCTCCTCATATTGGGCCTCAAAGAACTTATGCAGGTCGTGAAAGCTCGGACCCGTCACGTTCCAATGGTAATTGCGCGTCTTTGTATAAAGGATGTATTCATCCGAAAGCGTCGCGTTCAGGATTTTGACCACGCTCTCCCGGTTTTCTCCAGACAATCCGATATTGGTTTTCATAAAACCCTCCAATAAGCACATCTTTCCACTTTTGAATAAAATAAGGAAGGGACTAGAAAACCAACTTCCAGTTGGATTGCAACGACGTTGGATAAAAATTTTCGCAACTAAACAAACGCCGTTTCGAAGAGCCTTGCGAGGTGAGTCATGGCGGTTCCGACCACTCCCATCGGCCTTTCGACGCTTGTCACATCGATTCCTTTAAGGTCGTCGCCCGCCTCATCCCTGATCGAAAGTGTTCTCCCCTCCCACCACTCGCTCGATTTTTATTCGAAGGGTTCGGGCGCCGGGATCTCGGATATCTGCGGTGAGATTCAGCGTCGCCCGGATGCAGAAGGATTCTCGGGGAATTCAACAAGTTTGATCCTATCTGCCGCAACGGCGTTCGGATTAGGCGCAGCAGCGTTCTTCTCTCAGGAGATCTCGCCCTCTGTTCCCGCCTCTTTCCACATCGGCTCTGAGGAAAGCATCGGGCTCTTGTTATTGGCCCTCTCGCTCCTAACCATCATGGGCCTTGTGTTCGCCCGATCGCGCAACTCGTCTCAAAAGCCGGATATCGACCCTTCCGCAAAAACTCCCTCTCAGCCATTGCGTCACCCGACCATGAAATTAAGACGGACCTTGCGCGATCTCGGTTCGGACAAGACTTGCGTTCCCGAATACATTCCGTCTCTTTATGAGGCGGAGACCGGCCCCAAGGCGCTTGGAATCCCGCCGCCCCCCGCTCCCCCGCCTTCGGAGGACCTGACTCTGAAGCAGACCGCAGGCGCCGTCAGGACGGCCATGCCGGATGAGCCGACGATGGGTCATGAGATCTCCGCGCCCGTGGCCTTGATCGACGACTCAAACAGACCGATTCCCGTGGATGTTGAAACGACAAAACGTCTCGAGGAGGCGGCCCCGAGGCCCGCACAAATGGGCAACACGGAACGGATCATCGATGCGTCGGCGGTTCCTCAAGCGGTGTGGCAGGGAAACGGTACGGAAAGACTGATTGAAAAAACCGAGCGGCTTCCGGTCGATGCCGTTACGGCGGCGTCTCCCCCGGTCTTCGAGTTGACGCTCGACGCCCCCGGCTGGGCTGTTGTGTCGCCACACGATGAGGAAAAGAGGAAACTCCAGCGCGATTTCCTCATTCAATTCCGGGGCCCGAAGGGACGATCGGTCATTGCGGAAGAAACCCTGGAATCGGCCATCCGTTTTTTGGAGAAGGATCATTGGAGCTCGAGGATTCAACCTGATGAAGTCACTCTGATCCTTTCCTATCTCCGCCTGTGCCGGATGATCCGGGAACCTTTTGACCTGAATCGCGAACTCGGCATGATCCGCCGGAGCCCGGAGTCCACGGCCATCCTGTTGGAGAGCGAATTAAACGAGTTACGCGAACTCTTAAAAGTGGAGCCTTCGGAAAGCAATCAGGCCGTCATTCGCTATGTCTTGAACCAGTCGAAGGAAGACATCCGATGGCTTTTGGATCCCATCAACCGCGCCCTGCACCTCCTCTGCCGGAAGCGAACGGACATTGCGCGTCAGAAAAATGGGACCGAGCTGCTCGCCCGATATTCGTTCGATATCCTTTCATTCTGGAAACGGTTTTGCCAACCTTTATAAAGGCTCCAGAAAACCTTCATGACGACTTCACCCCCTTCCTTTTGGACTTCTTTCGGATTTCGCGTTCTGTCGCCGACGCTCACTCATGCGAACACCGTCATTCCTTGGGCCCCGGCCGTGATCGATTCCTTTTCGCAGGCGAGCACCGCGGAACAGGCCTCGGCCGTGGCTTTAGGGGTGGGGATCTGGGGGATTTTAAACCGGTGGCTTGTTCCTCACTACCCCACCTTGGAACAAAGGGCGGGACCGGAACTGCGCGAGGCCCTGCGCGCCGCGCGCGGGCTCGACTCCCTCGCCATGGACCGACGAAATCGTGCACTCGGAAAACTGAGGCGCCTCATCCCACACCTCACGGACGACGAGGTCGGAGAGCTTTCCGTGTCGATCGCAAAACTCATCCGCGAGACGGACTTCTTCATCCACCGGGATCAAGTTGGCGCCATTTGCTCTTTCTTTTCACGCCTCAATCCACATTGGGTTTCCCAAATTGCGGATATCGTTGCGGATAAAATTTGGATCTCGCAAAACCATCTTCATGAAGAACTTGCTCCTTTCTTGGGAGAACTCGCAAGCCGCATGGATATAGAAGCGCGGCCCCATCTCTATGACCGCTTCGAGCATCGATGCGCCGTGGAAGAAGAGGGGTATCATCGAGGCTCTTCCGCCCTCATTCAATTGTTTGATCAACTCGATCGAACGGAGCGCCTCGGCCGCGTGGAACGGTTTTTGGAAGAAATCGAAGAGAAATCGCCCCGTGACCGACGGACGATCGCCGAAACCGGATGGGTCTTGCTCACGGAGCTTCTGCCCGACGAACAAAAGATGCTCGCGCCCCGACTGCTGATGACCTTACGGGACGAAGACGCGGTCGTCCGGCGCTATTCGGCGGACAAGGCGTTGTTCATCGTCGGCCGTTTACATCCCCACGTGCGCCTTGTCACGGCGAGACACCTGGCACGACTCCTGGACGACACGTCCCCCGAGATCATCGCCGACGTTCTCAGGAGATTCCGCCTTATCATCATGGCCTTGCCCGCGGCCGATCTGCTCCGGGCGGTAGCAAGAATGATCGAGCTTTTGGATCACCAAAAACCCTATCTGCGCGAACAGGCGGGCTCGGCTCTGGCCTCCCTCCTCCCGTGTTTGGCTAACGGGCTCCGAAAAGTCGTCTTCGACACCCTGATCAAGGCTCTCGAAACGGGTGATTCCCGATTTCAGTCGAATGTCATTCGGGAACTGACTCGAATCGCCGGAGAGCTGCCCCATGAAGACCGGCTTCAGATGCTTTCGGTCATCGAGCGGACCTGGGAAAAAGCGGTTGACTGGCTGCGACCGGATCTTTTGGACGCGGCCCGGGACGTTTCCTTCCACCTGCCTCCCAAGGACCAGCCGAGGGTGGCGCGTCTCTATCTCAATGCGTTGGGTTCCTCCTTAAGAAATCTCCAGCAGAGGGCGGCCTTGGAATGGCCGTCCCTCCTCACCCGGTTGGATATAGAAGACCGATTGGACATCTTGCGCGAACTCGTCCGCAAGCCAAAAGATCAGCGGCGCTTCGAAACCGACCTTTCCGACGGCCTTCTAGCGGCCACCGTCCTTCTCACGCCGATCCAGCGGATCGAACTCGTGCGGACGCTCCTACGCGCTCATCGTTTGGAAAATGTTCCCTTAAAGGTCTTATCGCGCTACTTGGCCGACATTCCGGGAGGGCGGCTGCGAGAATACGCCTTCCGCGTTCAGGACGCGGATCTGGTCATCCTGTCGCATTATCACGAATCAGGACTGCCCTATGAATCAAGATTGTGGGAACGCTATCTGGAATTGACAGACCCGTCTGACTTCTTGAAAAAAAACCGCAAGACCTATCGCGATCGCCTCCGAACCCTTTAACCCGCCGCCTTTTTCTTGACCTCGATCTTTTCGGGCTTCGATTCCTTTGCGGCTTCCTTTGAAGATTCTTTGGAGGCAGGCTTGGCGATGCCGGACTTTTCAAAAATATCCTTCTCCATCTTCAGGGAGATATCCTTGTTCTCCTTCAGAAAGACGCGGGCATTGTCGCGGCCCTGGCCGATCCGCTCTCCTTTATAGGCGTACCACGTCCCCGTCCTCTCCAAGACCTGATGGACCTCTGCCAAATCCAAAATCTCGCCCTCGCGGGAGATCCCCCTTCCATAGATGATGACGAACTCGACCTCCCGGACCCGGCGTGGCACCGTTTCTTGTCCCTCTTCTCAC
>CAZWYB010000127.1:0-7211 GCA_964637745.1 uncultured Pseudomonadota bacterium | reverse complement strand
GGGAGTGTGAGGGGGAGCCCCCCGCCGAGCGGCGGCATGAACTCGCGCCCGATCCGGAACTACACCGGGTCCGTCAGCGCCACGGGGCCGAGCGCCGCCGCTATCGTGGTCTTCTGATGGCGGAGCACGAGCCGGCCGGCCGGCTCGTACACGGAGAACAGCAGGCGGCTGACGGGATGGCGCTCCTCGGGGTAATGAGTCCCGACCGTCACGGTGGTCCAAACCCTCGCGAGCCAGCGCGGATGGAACGTCCACGGGTCCATGCGCGTGAACAGCATGCGGACGGCCGGGTCGAAAGTGAGGGCGAGCACCGCGGCGATCGCCATCGTGAGGTTCTTCGTGTAGGCGAGCGGCCGGAACAACCGCCCCTCCTGGTCCACGAGCGTGAACACCGGCAGGAACGCGACCGCGATCACGAGCAGCGAGAAGAAGACGGCGGGCCCGACTTCCTGGAGCGCCTTGAGACGAACCTCGTGGAAGTCACCGGCGCGCCCGTCCCGCTCCCACAGCTCGAGCTTCTTGTAGGCGTTCTCGACCTCGACGATCGCCCCATCGACCAAGACGCCGATCGAGATGGCGATGCCGGCGAGCGACATGATGTTGGAGGTGAGCCCCATCAGGTACAAGGGGATGAAGGCCAACAGGACGGAGACCGGTATCGTGATGATCGGGACGATCGAGGAAGGGATGTGCCAGAGAAAGATTAGGATGACGACGCTGACGATGATCATTTCGTCGGTCAGCGTGTGCTTTAACGTATTGATGGCCCTCTTAATCAAATCGGAACGGTCGTAGGTGGTAACGATCTGGACGCCTTCGGGAAGCGAGGGCTTCAGGTCCTCGATCTTTTTCTTCACGCGGTCGATGACATTGAGCGCATTCTCCCCGTATCGCATGACGACCACGCCGCCGACGACATCGCCCTTGCCATCGAGGTCGGCGACCCCTCTGCGGATGTCCGGGCCGATTTGAACCGTGCCGATATTTCGAATGAGGACGGGCGTTCCTGTCTTTGCATCATTGCCGACGGCGATCTCTTCGATGTCTTTCAAGTCTTTGATGTAGCCGCGGCCCCGGATCATGTATTCGCGTCCGGAAAACTCCACGAGCCTCCCGCCTACTTCGCTATTGCTTTTCCGGACGGCCTCCATCACCTGCGGGAGGGAGATGTTGTGCGCCAACAGGGCGTTGGGATCGATTTGGACCTGATACTGTTTGACGAGGCCGCCGAACGTGGCCACCTCCGCGACGCCCGGCACGCTTTGAAGTTGAAAGCGCAGGTTCCAGTCTTGGTAGCTCCGAAGTTCTTGCAGGTCGTGTTTTCCCGATTCGTCGACCAGGGCGTATTCGAAGACCCATCCGACGCCCGTCGCGTCGGGGCCCAATTCCGTTTTGACTCCCGGCGGGAGGGAGGACTGGATCTTGGAGAGGTATTCCAAGGTCCGGCTCCGGGCCCAATAGGGATCGGTCCCGTCCTCGAAGATCACATACACGTAGGAGAAGCCGAAATCGGAAAATCCGCGGATCGCCTTGACCTTGGGGGCGCCCAGCAGGGCCGCGATGATCGGATAGGTGACCTGGTCCTCTAAGATATCGGGGCTCCGGTCCCATCGTGAATAGATGATCACCTGCGTATCCGAGAGATCCGGGATCGCGTCCAACGGAATATTTTTGAGGGACCAGATCCCGATACCCATCGCCGCCGCAACAAGGATCAAGATGATGAATTTGTTGCGGGCGCTGAATTCGATAATTTTCTCGATCATAGTGCGGCCTTCAGGCTCGATTCAGAATCAACTAAGAACGCGCCGCTGGAGACCACCTTGTCCCCTTCGGAAAGGCCGTCCAAGACCACGATGTCGTCGCCGACTTCAGGCCCCGTCTTGATGTCCCGGGATTGAAAACTCTTATCCTCGCTGACGATAAAGACGACCTTGCGGACCCCCGTATCGATGACCGCGGATTTGGGAACCGTCAGTGCCTCTCCGATGTCGATTTTAAGGGCCACATCGACATAGGTATCCGGCTTGAGCCGTCCTCCCGCCTTGGGAATTTCAATGCGGGCGCGGACGGAGCGCGTCATCGAATCCACCACGGGGTCGACGGCCCTCACCTTGCCTGTAAAACTCGAATCCGATCCCGACGGGAGGGTCACGACGGCCTCGACCCCGGGGGTCACGAGGCCCATTTCATCTTGGTAGAGCGTGGCGTAAATCCAGACGGAATCGTTTGGACCCGGAAGATAGAATGATGTCGGGTGAACACCAGATTCGCCTCTACGATCCAGTTCCTGTATTTCTTGCTCCGACATGCCTTTGAGACGCAGGTTCGACCGCGCGGCGTTTTTTAGCGACGGCACATTCTTGGAGATCTCGATGTATTCGCGCTCCGCCACCGCCAGATCGGGGTCGAAGGCGACGCGTCCGACGGTGCGGATCTCTTTCACGGCCTGTTTTTTCATGACCGGGGCCGTCTTGAGTCCGATCATCTGCTGGCGATCGGGGGAAATCCTCACCCCCTGGGGTGAGGTCTCTTCATACACCGGCACGAGCGTCATGCCGCAAATGGGACACTGGCCCGGATGGTCCATGTGAATTTGGTGGTGCATCGGACAGGTGTAGTAACTGATCTTTGCCTTTTGTTGAGTCTTGCCCGGCGTCTCTTCCTTTCCCCCCGAAGGGGCTTCTTTTTTTGCACAGGCAGTGAATGTGATCATTCCAAGGACCGCAACCACCGCCATCGTTATGATCGTTTTCTTCTTGTCCATAATTCCTCCGTTATTCTTCCAATTCCTTTCCCAAGCTCTTTCCTACGACCCGTTCTAATTCGGCGAAGTTTTTGCCCAACTGCGCCTGGTTCTCGTAATAAGACACCTGCATATCCTTGTAGGTCCTGGCGGCGTCGATCAGCGTGAGAAAGTCGACATGATTCGACGTGTAGGCCTGCTTGGCCGACTCCAGGGTCGCTTTCGCCTGCGGAAGGATCCCATTCCGATAGGAGGCGATGATTTTCTCCGAGGCCTTGACCGCGCTGTAGGCCTGCTCGATCTCGTGTCGCGTGTGGATCTCCATCGACTGGTGCTCGGCCTGGGTCGCCTTGAGCGAGGCCTTGGCCTCTCGGATCTCCGCCCTCTTCTTTCCCCAAAAGACGGGGAGATTGACCATCGCCGTCCCCGTCCAGGCGTCTTGACCGGGTCTTTGGACGTAGGCGAAGCCGAGTGAAAAATCGGGGATCAGGTCCTGCTTGGCGATCGTGACCTTGGCTTGATCCCTCTTCTCCATCGATCGGACTTCCTTCAGCTCCGGCCTCTCTTCCATCGCCGCACCTTCAATCCCTTCGAGGGTCTCCTTCAGCCTCGGCAGCTTGATTTGGGCGGGAAGACGAATCTCACCGTCATGGGACGGACGATTGAGAAGGGCCTTCAGGTGGGCGACGTGCGTCGTCCTTTCCTGATCCAGGAGGATTTCCTCGTTCTTTAATTTTTCGAGTTCGACCTGGGCCTTCAGAGGGCTGTCGGCCGTCGTCTTGCCGGCGGCGTAGGCCGTTTCCGTGGATGCCAAAAATTGTTTTAGCAATCCCTGATTCCCCCGATTGACTTCGAGGGACCGATCGATCCGATAAACGTCATAATAGGTGTTCTTAAGATCCAACAGGACGTCCAAAACGCGGCCCCGATTGTTTTCCGATGTCACCTCGGCATCCAGCCTCGCCGCCTTGCCGCGCACGTAACGCTTTCCCGGAAAGGGCAGTTTCTGCTGGACTTGGTAGTTGATCTCTCCCTTGGTGACGTCGGCCGTGTCGGTCGGCACGTCCCAGAACATGACGCCCACCTCCGGGTCCTCCAAGGCCTTGGCCTGAGGGATGCGGTCCTTGGCCGCCTCGGTCCGGTAGTGGGCCGCCTGGATGTCTTGGTTGCCCGACAAAACTTCGGCGATCGCTTGGTCGAGCGTCAGGACATCTCCTTGAGCCAATAGAAAAGCGGGATGTCCGATAAGAATGATGCCGATCAGGGCAAAAATTTTTCTCATAAACCGACCTCATGAGGCGGAGATTTACCGCCGCTAAAGCAAATGGGCAGACAACTGCTTTAGGAGGTCAGATCAGATGAGAAAGGACGATTTGGTCAGGAAAATAGGCGGAGCGCGGTGTGCGTTCGCGTCGCCCCGTAAAAAGAAAGCGGGAAACGGTGAATGCGTTGGGAGGACGTAAGCTGAGAGAGAAGCGACAGAAAGGATTTTCCCCAATTGTGAACCGGTCTCCGAATTGGGAACCGGGGCCGGTTTTTGATCGGCCGAGCGATGGCAACAAGCCATCTGTCCCTGGCAGGTAGCCTTGGCGACTGATCCGCAGCAGGTGGATTTCCGTATGAGAGAAGCCGCGGAGACACCTAGGGCGCCTTGGAGGAAAATAACCGATAAAACAATAGCAATCAGACGTTTCATTTTTGGCTTCTTGATTCACTATACAAATTAAGAATGATGATGTCCATGGGATATATCCCCTTTTCCTGTCAGAGGATTTTACAGGCCTCGTTGAAGTCGAGTCGAGGGGCTCTGGGGAAGAGCTTGGTGTCGTCCCCGTAACCGAGATTGCAGACGAAATTCGACTTCCAGGTCGTCCCCGCAAAAAAGGCGGCGTCCACCTTGGCGTTGTCGAAACCCGACATCGGTCCGCAATCTAGCCCAAGAGAACGTGCGGCGATGATGAAATAGGCCCCTTGCAGGGTTCCATTGCGGAACGCCGTCGATTCGATCAGCGGCGGATTTCCCTTGAACCAGGACCGGGCGTCGGCGTGCGGGAAAAGCTTTGGGAGCTTTTCGTAGAATTCCATGTCGTGGGCGATGATGGCGGTGACGGGCGCCGTCTTGGTTTTATCGACATTCCCGGGGGCCATACAAGGGAGCAGCTTTTCCTTCGCCTCTTTCGATTTTACGAACACGATCCGCGCGGGGGAGCTGTTGGCGCTGGTCGGTCCCCATTTCATCAAATCGTAAATCCGGTGCAAAAGCCCGTCACTCACGGGCTCCGGCAGCCAGGCGTTGTGGGTTCTCGCCTGTGTAAAGATTTTTTCCAATTCCGCTTCGGGGACTGAGTCTCGCTTGATCATGGTCTTCTCCTTTTTTAATCTAATTCAGATTCGCAACATACCCCATTCGGCCTTTTTGGTAATCCTCAAAAGCCTGCCGAATTTCCTCGCGCGTGTTCATCACGAACGGCCCGTAACCGACCACCGGTTCCTCAAGGGGCTGCCCGTTGAGAAACAGGAGCGTGCTGTCCTGTTTGGCCTCGAATTTCAGCGAGTCTCCTTCGCGCTCGAACAAGGCGAGCTCATCGTGATGGACTGATTCTCCATCGGGAAGGCGGATTTCGCCCTGGAGAACGACCAGCGCCGTCGTGAAGCTCTCGGGGACTTTCAGCTCGATCCGATGCCCCGCATTCACCCGGAGGTCCCAAAGATTGACGGGGCTGAACGTCTGAGCGGCGCCCTTTGTCCCGGCATAGTTTCCGGCGATCACCCGCACCAAACCCGCATGGTGGGGGAGCTCGATCCGCGGGATCTGGGCGTCCGTGATGCCTTGATAACGGGGAGAAACTCCCTTATTCTTGGCCGAAAGGTTGACCCAGAGCTGAACGACGTGAAACGGGCCGCCCTTTTTCGTGAAATCGCGGCTGTGAAACTCCTCATGCACGACCCCGGAGGCCGCGGTCATCCATTGGACGTCGCCGGACCCAATGATTCCTCCGCCGCCGTGAGAGTCGCGGTGCCCGATCTCCCCGTCATAAACGATGGTCACCGTCTCAAAGCCACGATGAGGGTGTTCGCCGACGCCGCGCCGGTGATCAGAGGCCGGAAAATGGGCCGGTCCGGCATGGTCCAAGAGCAGGAAGGGCGAAAGCTCTTCCGGGAGGTCGTCATAGGAAAAGAGGGTCCTCACCGGGAACCCATCGCCGACCCAGTGTTGGTCGTTCTTTTTTTGAATGAGATGAAGTTTCTTGTTCATACGATCTCCTTTTGTTTTCTTAAGAACAAGATAGTGGATCCTCGGTTTGAATAATAGACGGTAAAATATAGAAATATTATTCACTCTAATGTATAGTTGAGGCATGGATCTCAACGAAACCCGGGTCTTCGTGAAGGTCGTCCAGGCGGGCAGCTTCAATAAGGCCGGCAAGGAGCTGGGCATGCCCAATTCGACGGTCAGCGCGAAGGTGGCGAGTCTGGAAAAAAGGCTCGGAGTGACCCTTCTTCAGAGGACGACGCGAAAGCTCAACCTGACCCAGGCGGGTGAGGCCTATTTTCAAAAGGGCTTGCGGGCGCTCGAAGACATCGCTCAGGCCGAGCAGGAGGTGAGCTCCCTCCAAAACGAGCCGTCGGGCACGCTCCGCATCACGGCCCCGGCCGACATGGGAAAGGACCCTTTAGTGGAACTGGTCTCGCGCCTTTCCAAAAAATTCCCTAAGCTCAAGCTCGAATTTATTTTTACGAACCGGCAGGTCGATCTGATCGCTGAAAACATCGACGTGGCCATCCGCGCCGGGAAACTCCAGGACTCGAGCCTCGTCGCGAGAAAGCTCGGTGAGGCCACGTGGGCCCCTTATGCCAGTCCCTCTTATTTAAATCGGTCCAAGCCCCTGAACCATCCCAAAGATCTCAAGGACCACGACTGCCTATCTTTTACGCCTCTGGGTGAGGAGGCTTGGAGGCTTTCCAACGGAAAAACGACGGTGAGCCTTTCTCCTCATTTCTCGGTCGCCGGCAATGATCTCAATTTGATGAAGGCTCTCGTGATTGCCGGAAAGGGGATCACCTTGCTACCGATTTCGATGTGTCGAAAAGAAATGCAGGGCGGCAAGCTCAAGCGGGTGCTGCCCGACTGGCATGCGAATGAAGATCCCGTTCATTTGGTGTATCCGCAGCAGAAATTCATCGCCCCTAAATTGAGGGCGTTCCTTGAGATCGCTCTGGAAGTATTCAAGTCTACGTTTATCGGTTAATCCACCGCTTCATAACATACGTCGAGAATTTTCAATTCGCGCGGACCTTTGGGTGAGCGAAAGGTGACGGTATCGCCGATCGCCTTTTTTAGGAGCGAGGCGGCCAGAGGAGAGACCCAGCTGATACGATTTTTGGACAAATCGATCTCATCGATGCCGACGATCGTGTAGGTCTTTTCGTCGCCATCCTCATCTCGAATGGTCACTGTCGCCCC
>CAZWYB010000126.1:0-7214 GCA_964637745.1 uncultured Pseudomonadota bacterium | reverse complement strand
TTCTCCTTTATAGTGAGTGAGCATTGACCGGATCGGATTCATTCCGTCCGGTCAAGCGCAGCGAACGATCCCATCCAGGCAACCAGATGGGGGTCCAGGGGGAGAGCGGTATCTCCCCCTGTTCAAAACGGATGAGCCCCATGCGGCCCCATACTGAATTCAAACTGCAAAAACGCCGCGTGCGTCGGATCAACGCTCGCGACCTTATCATATTCGTACTGCGCCCGGATGCGCGTGAACTCGGTTGGATTGAAAGTGATCGCCGGCGTCACCCGATACTCCTTGGGCAGAAGAGCGCTCGGCCATCCCATCCGATCATAGCGAATCCCCGCATGCCAGCGTTTGACGAACTGGTAATCGATGTAGCTGTACAAACCACCGTCTTTCTGGGTCCCCGTCGGATCCTCATAAGACCGGTAAACATACTCTGACTGCCACACCAGGCTCCGGTAGGATTTGGGTTTCCACTTGAAGAGGAAATCGCCTCCGAAGAGCGAGGTCTTGTTTCCCGGGCCGCTCTTGTTGAACCCGAAGGCGCCCGAGCCGCCGATCAAAATCGATGTGTTCGCCGACGTATCGAAGCTCGTAGTCAACCTCCCCTGATAAAGAAAATCCTTCGCACGCGTCTTGCCGAAGCTCGTGTCGTTGTCGCCGTTCGAGAACGTCCCCTGAAATTGAAGGAAGAAGGGAAGCGGAAACAGATAGGAAACCTCCACGCCCAGCTCCTTTAATCCATCCGGACCCAGGAGATATTTATTCACGAGGCTATTGTCGGCGAAGTCCCACGTCTCCGTGTGCTTCGGGTTCTGACGGCCGAACGGCAGCCTCATCTTGCCGCCCCGGATCTGAAGGCCTTTCACGAGCCCCAGGGTCGTGAAGTATCCCTCTTCCAACTCGACTTCATGCTCACCGAAGGAGAGCATCACATCCGCCCGGAAGTAGGGATCGATGATCGACTGAAAGGCGACCTCGATCTCCTGCAGGTTGAAGCCGGTCCGTTTGGGATCGACGCCCGTGTCGCCCACTGGCTCGTGGTTGAAATAGGCCCCCGCGAAGGTTCCAATCAGACTGATGTCGGGCAAGAGCCTCTGAATCCCCGTCGGATTCACCGGATATTTGAGGATGCCGATGGAGCGCGTCTCCTGAGGCGCCGGCTGCTGGGGAGCCTCCTTGAGGCGATTCGAGATGTCTTGGATTTCCTGCTCGGTATTGTCTGTGTTGCCGGTTTTGTTGCGGCCCTGCCCGGCCGATAAAACCGAACTTTCGATCAAAAATAGAAATAGAAAGATGAAATGGATGATCCTTTTCACACGCATTCCTTTCCTAAGGCCATAAGGCCCTCCACTTCTTTATGAATAAAAAACGCTCGTGGATTTAGGAGGCGGGCGGCGCCCGGGGCGAGTGCGACAACGGAAGGGACAACGAGGGATCGATAGACTCGAAGGTGACGAAAGACGAGACCGCGACAAGAGGAGACTCGGCCTTATCCAAGACCGATGAGGCACCGGACTTGACCTGATGGCCCGCAACGCAGACGGCGCAACCGTCTGCCGTCTTCGCACTTTCCTTCGCGTGAAAGTGCGATGAGACCGTCCACGAAAAGGCCAGCATACAGACGGTCAAGAGGACGGCCAAGAAGCGATTTCTGGTCATATCTTACTCATGAATTACCGCCGTACCAAGGTCATTGCAACCGATTTCATTGACACACGCAACTTCCCCGCATACGAAACGATAGATAGATCAACCCATGGGAATCAAGAACAAATGGACCTGTAGCGTTTGGTTGGCGGTCGCGGCCTTTTTCTGGCTGCCGTCCTCACCCGATGCGGCCATCAAGAAGACCCTTCCCGATAGCCCCGCCGTCAAACGCCCCGTCCTCTCTCTGGATGAACTCTCTCATTCTTTCAGCCATCGCACGAGGGATCTCGATCCGCACGTTGTGCGACTGGGATTGCAAGCCTACTACAAGGCGCGCGCCGCGGGTCTGACCCACAAAGAAATCCTGACCATCGTCGACTATTCCAAACCCTGCACGAAGAACCGGCTGTGGGTTTTGGATCTGAAAAGGCAGACCGTCGTTTTCAAGGAATTGGTGTCGCACGGCAGACAAAGCGGGGACCAAACAGCGGCGCGGTTTTCCGATCATCCGGGAAGCAAGGCCTCCAGTATCGGGGTCTTCCGAACGGGAGACACCTTTTTCGGGAAGCACGGTTTTTCTCTAAAATTGGAAGGACTGGAAAAGGGTTTTAACGCCAACGCCGCCGCTCGCGGCATCGTCGTTCATCCGGCTCCTTATATGAGTCCGAATTTCGTCAAGACCACCGGACGGATCGGACACAGCCAAGGCTGTTTCGCCGTCAACCCCGCGGCCTCCAGTTCTCTGATCAACGCGATCAAAAACGGATCGCTCCTTTTCGCTTACTATCCGGACAGACATTGGCTCAAGCATTCGTGGTTCCTCAAATCCTGACCGTTCATTGACACGTCTTTCGTTTGCGCCTAAAACTTCATACTGTGAAATTTCTGCGTTCCCGAGCCGCGATTGCCTTTTTCTTCGGCATTATCTCCTTAGGCCAAGCCTATCCCTTTTCCGTCGCGTGGGGGATGTACAAAAATTCGCCCAGACACATCTGCTGTTGCCGCGGCTCGGCAGAAATCTGTCGCTGCCATCATGGGCACAACGCCCTTCATTCTTCCCACAAAGATAAAAATCCAGGCTATGCCGCCCTCCCTTGCGGCGGTAAGACGCAGGACGAAATCTTGAGTTTCCGCGGCGACCCTTTCGTCCCCTCCGAATCGAAGCCCGTTATCCTTTCTCTCCAGACTCGATCCGTAACCAAAGCGATCATTCCTTTGCCTTCCGTTTTCCGCATTCCCGAGGCCCCTCCGCCGAAATCTCTCGGCTGAGCTCTTTTTCAACGATTCATCACAAAAAAGCCTTAAGCGGAGATTAACATGAGACTTCTCTCGTCTTTTTTATCCTTTGTTTGCGCCCTTGCCCTCGCGGTGAATACCGCGGAGGCCTGCGACCTCTGCGCGATCTACAGCGCCACCCGCGCCTCAGGCGCGGATGCGCGCGGCTTCAGCGCCGGTTTGGCCGAGCAATACACGTCCTTCGGGACCGTAAAACTCGACGGCAAGACCGTGTCCAACCCCGCCGGACAACGCATGGACAGTTGGATCACGCAGATCTTCGGAAGCTACACCTTCAACAACCGCTTCGGCATCCAACTGACGCTTCCGATCATCGAACGTCATTTCAAGAGACCGAACGGAGGGGCCGTGGAAACGGGCAACGTCTTCGGCCTCGGCGATATCACGATCACGGGCAGCTTCATCCCGTACCAAAAATTCACCGAGAATTTCAGCTTCAACGCGCGTCTTTTGGGCGGCATCAAGTTGCCCACCGGCTCAACCAGCCGTCTTAAGGAGGAGCTGACCGAAGCCGACGACACGGGCCCTCCCAGCGGGGTTCATGGGCACGACCTGACTTTGGGCAGCGGTTCGGTGGATGGGGTCATCGGGGCCGCCCTCTACACGCGTTGGCTCCGCTTCCTGACGACCGTGGACGTTCAATACATCATCCGCAGCCGCGGAACGATCGAATACCGCTTCGCCAACGACTTGCACTGGAGCGTCGCCCCCGGCCTATACGCCCTCATGAATCACCAAGAGACTCTGGCGGTCGCCCTCAAGGTTTCGGGGGAGCGCAAATCGCTGGATAATTTGGCCGGAACTCCGGCCGACGACACCGGCATCAACGCGGTCTTTCTCGGACCCGATTTTTTATTCACTTGGAAAAACAAGTTAAGCGCGGGTCTCGGAGTTGATATTCCGATCTTCATTCACAACACGGCTTTCCAGACAACGCCCGACGTGCGGGTGAGATCGACCGTAACTTACAACTTTTAGAGTTAATCGATCTTTGATGTTCGCAGGCCACTCTTATTGGCCCTTTTGAGGATTTCCTTCGGGGATGTCGGGGCATCGTACTTGCAAACCGCCTCCCCTTTCGGAACGTCGATCACCAAGTCTTTGCAGAGGGAAGACAGATCCCGCCGGAATTTTTCGGCGCACTCGGAGCAGGCCAGATGCTCGACCTTCATCCTCAGGATCGACCGTTCGTTGGCCGAGGCGACGGCGGACCCTAAAAAAAGCAGAATGACGAGAAGCCTATTCATAGCCTCACGGCGCCCTCTTCTCAAGCCCCATCATAAAGCTGGGAACAAAGACCAGGGCCGTAATAAGGCAGGTGATCTCGCCGATGATGCCGATCCATCCGAAGGAAACAAGGGCCTGGTTTTTGGCGATGATCAAGGTCCCGTAGCCGATGATGGTCGTCAGCGAACAGAGGGCGACCGCTCCCCCCGTGGTCCGAAGGACGTTCGGCAACGAACCCCGGCCGTCCAGCTTGTAGCGTTGATAAATGTTACAGCCGTAATCGACGCCGATCCCGAAGGTCGTCGGAATAGCGATGAAGTTGAAGAAGTTGATCTTGATATTCAGGAGGGCCACCACTCCGAACATGAGGAGACTGCCGATCGTCAAGGTCCCGATGATATAGAGGGAGCCGCGTACTTCCCTGAAAATGACGATGACCACCAGACACACCGCCACGAACGCGATCGCGGTGGAACGCGGGCCGTCATGGATCACGGCGCGGAGGATATCGGCGAAGATCGCCGAGTCGCCCGAACCAGTCACCTCATGGCCGTTCGGAAGCTTGTTGTCGCGGATGATATCGGCGAATCGGATGAGATTCTTTCCGTTCCAGAGAGGCGCCTTGTCCGTGGGGTAGACATAGACGATCTTGCCCAGGTCGCCGTTCTTCTCCTTGAAATTGGCCACGACGCTTTGGGGCAGATCCTTGATCTCGATGTGGCGCGCGACGAATTGCGCCTTGAAATCCTCCATCTTCTTTTTCTGCTCCGCGTTGAGGAAATTCAGCGTGTTGTCCTCGATTAATTTGCGGATCTTGGTCAAAGACGCGATCTTCGCGTCTTGATTCTCCGGAACGTAGGTCTCAAGCGACTTGCAGGTGTCCACGACGCGTTTGTCGAACGGATCCAGGTCATTTCTTCTTAGGATCTCCTTGCAGAGAGGGGCGACGTCCTCCACGTGGTCCGTCACCAGGACCGCGGGCGTGAGCGAGCCGGAAAAGATCTTCTTCACACGTTCGTTCAGTGCAGCCTCCTCCGAGACCTCCGCACCCTTGGTCTTCACCCGGAGTTTTGTGAAATCGTACTCGAGCGAATTGGGAACGAAATGGATGAGGACGGGGACGGAAAGGGCCGCCAGGAGCGCGCCTGTGAGCGTTAAGCGGGGCGCCCATCGCGAGAGCCGGGCCGCCAAGGGCTCCATGAGGGAGAAGTTGAAACGCGGCTTCTTGTCTTCCTTCCCCGGCCGCACGACCGGCCAAATGGTCTCGGAGACGCTTAAGAAGACCGGCAGAACCGTATAGGTGGCGATCCAGCACAAAAACATCCCCAATCCCCCGATGAACCCGAAGTGGGAAAAGCCGCGGATGTCCGTCATCATCAGGGTTCCGAAGGCGACGCTGGTCGTCACACTCGAGGCGAGCGTTCCGGCGAGCGTCGCCTGAATGGAGATTTGGAGAGAGTCAAAAGGAGAACGCCCGAGTTTTCTCTCCTCCAGATAGCGGGCCATGAGGATCAAGCCGTAGTTGATGCCGTTGCCCACGATGATGGATCCCAGAAAGGCCGTCTGCGTGGTGAGATAGCCGATCTTCCACTCCGTGATCGCGAAGGCCCAGGCCGCGCCGTTGAACGTCGCCCACGCCATGAGCAGGACCATCCGCATGCGGCGGTAATAGATCAGGACCGAGAGCCCCACCAAGGAGACGCAGAGGACGGCGGTCGAGACGATGTCGTCGATCAAGGTCTGGTACTCGAAAAGGACGCGGCGGAATTTTCCCGTCAACCCCACCTTCATGGAGGGATGATAGGTCTCGGGCTTCAAGTCCTGGATCGTCCGATTGACCTTCGCCACCAGTTTTCGCGAAAAATCGATGCCGGTCGCCGAGCCGGGCGGCTTGATCACCACCGCCATCATCTTCTGGCCCTCGTCGAAGAAATAGCCGTCCAGGTAGTTCTGATAGTTGGAGGACTTGGCCTTGTATTTGTCCTCGATGTCCTGAAAACCGACGTCGCGGTCGGCCTCCTCCTTCGTCTGGAAGTCGAGGTAGATGCCCGTCTTCTTCAGTTTCTCGCGCTGGATGCGGCGGTTCAGGCGGTCATAGATCTCGTTGATGTCGTCGAGATCCATATAAAGGTATTTGTTATCCTCGAAAAATTTCTTGGCGGCGTCGACGTTGTATTCGACGCGGTTGATGTATTCGGGGGGATACTCCTTCAATTTGTCGACGAGATCCCGTCCGAAACGGATCGACGCCTGAGGGTCATCGGACTCGATCGCGACGATGAGCGTCCCCGTCCCTCCGACGCGTTCCACGATGCGGTTCAAATCCCTGACGCTTTGGAAGGTATTCGGCAAAAGCTCCTTAAAATCACTCTTGAGTTTCAGATGGCGCGCGACATTGATGGAACCGGCGAAGAGCAAAACGAAAAAAACCGCCAGCGGCCAGCGAAACCTTTCCAGAAAACGCGTGTAGGTGGCCATAAGATTCAAACGCCTTTCGCGGTCGCCTCGTCGATCTTCTTGATGTCCGCCGTGCTCAAGTGGACCTCCGCCGCGGCAACGGAATCTTCGATACTAGAGACACGAGTGGCACCCGGGATGGGGACGATGCACGGGGACTTGGCCATCAACCACGCCAAGACCAAGCGTTGGGTCGAGATCTTCTTTTCTCGGGCCAACCCAACGATGATCGCGATGTGGTCCAGTCGGTCCACGCGGCCGCTCCCTCCCAACGGGCTCCAGGGAAGGAAGGTCAGGCCTTCCTTGTGGCAATATTCCAGAACGCCGTCCTTTTCCGGGCGACGGTTCCAGGGATTACATTGATTCTGGACGGAGACGATCTCGACGATGTCCCGCGCCCTCCGGATCTCCGCGACTGAGACGTTCGATAGTCCGACGAAACGGATTAAACCCTCGTCGACCGCCGCCCTGACGGGCTTCAACGTCTCGCTCAATTCGAACTTGGGATCCGGGGCGTGCAGCTGCCAGAGGGGGATGGGTTTATGCCCTCCCAGGGCCGCATAACTTTCGTGGATCGTCCTCTTAATGTGCTT
>CAZWYB010000125.1:0-7216 GCA_964637745.1 uncultured Pseudomonadota bacterium | reverse complement strand
GGGAGCTGCTGCACGCCAACGGTGCGCTGCTCGCCTTCGACGAGGTCAAGACGGGTCTGACCGCAGGGCCGTCCGGCGCTACGGGTGTGACCGGCGTCTCGCCCGACATCATCTGCCTGGCCAAGGCGATCGGCGGCGGCGTGTGCGTCGCCGCCATCGGCGGCACTCGCGACGTCATGCAGTACGTCGCAGACGGCACCTACGAGATGGTCGGAACGTTCAACGGAAACCCGCTCGCGATGGCGGCGGCGAGGGCCATGCTCTGCGAGGTCGCCACCGACGACGCCTACCGGCAGATCGCGGCGCTAGCCGGTCGCGCGGCGCGGGCCCACAAAAAGGGGGAAGTCTTGATCCAAACCTACCGTCCCGACCATGAAGGGCTCCGGGCGGCGGCCCTTCATGACGGAAACCAATTTCTCTCCCGCGAAATTCGGCACCGGAAAGAGGCCTCCTATCCGCCCTTCGTCCGTCTGGTCGAGATCCGCCTGGCGGCGAAAAAACCCGAGATCGTCCATCAGAAGATGGACGCCCTCGTCCGGCATCTGGATTCGAAGTTGCCTCAAGATCAGAAGAGGATCTTAGGCCCCTCTCCCTGTCCCATCGAGCGCGTGCGCGGCATGACCCGTTGGAGGGTCCTGATCAAGACGCCCCAATACACGAAAATCCAGCCGGCCCTGAGCCGAATCCTTGACGATTTCGCGGCGAATGACCTACCATCGAATATGAAAATGCTGGTAAACGTTGACCCTCTTGAGATGGTATAGGTCCTATGGAGTCGGAAACCATGATTCTAGAAATCGTCAAATATCCGAATCCCGTCTTGAAGAAAGTGGCGAAACCCGTCGCGAAGATCGATCAGGAAGTACAAGCGCTGATCGACAACATGTATGAAACTATGTACGCCGCCCCCGGCGTGGGTCTGGCAGCGCCTCAGGTTGGTGTTTCGCAGAGAATCCTCGTCGTGGACGTAGGCGTCTTGGAAAAGGACGAAAAGGGCGCGGACGTGCACAGGCCCGATCCGAAGGCGATCGTCAATCCGACGATCACGACACGCGAGGGAAAAATCATTTGGGAGGAGGGTTGTCTTTCGCTCCCTCAACTCATCGTGCCCATGGAACGGACGAAGAAGATCATCGTGGAAGGCCTGGACCGTGACGGCCGCGCCGTCAAATACTTAGGCGAAGACCTCTTGGCCGTCGCCTTTCAGCATGAAATCGACCATCTGGACGGCAAACTGATCGTAGACCAACTCTCTCATTTGAAGAAGGATCTCTATCTGAAAAAAATCAAACGCCTGGAAACGAGCGGAGAGGTCGAAAAAGGTTCCGGGCCTGCGTATATCGGATAAATCATGACATCCCTTCGCATCGTCTTCATGGGCTCCCCCGAAATCGCGGTTCCTTCTTTGAAGGCGATCTTGGAAACGTCCCATCAAGTCGTCGGCGTCGTCAGCCAGCCGGACAAGCCGGCCGGACGGGGCCGCGAGTTGACCCCTCCGGCGGTTGCGGTCTTCGCCAAGGGGCAAGGCCTTCAGCTCCATCAGCCCGAAAAGGTCCGAGACCATCCGACGTTTTTGGAAACGTTGAAGGGCCTGAAACCGGACGTCGTCGTCATCGTCGCTTACGGGAAAATCCTTCCGGACGAGATCGTCAGGCTTCCGCCCTTGGGATGCGTGAACGTCCATTTTTCCCTCCTCCCGAAATACCGCGGCGCCGCGCCCCTGCAATGGGCCTTGATCAACGGCGACGAGGAAACGGGCGTCACCACGTTCCGCCTCAACGCCGGCGTGGATACCGGACCGACCCTTTTGCAAAAGAAGGTCATGATCCATGAGGAGGATAACGCGGAAATCTTGGGACATCGCTTATCACTCATCGGGGCCGAGCTTTTGGTCGCGACCTTGGACGGCCTCAGCTCCGGCAACCTGGAGGCCTTGCCGCAAAACGACCGTATGGCCACCCGCGCACCGATGCTGAAGAAAGAGGACGGGCTCATCGATTGGGGCCAGAAGGCAAAGATCATCTGGGGGCGGATCCGGGGGATGAATCCGTGGCCGAGCGCCTTCACCACCTGGCAGGGCAAGCGTCTCAAGATCTTCGCCGCCGAGCCTTTGGCCGAGAAGAACCATAAAAAAAGCGGCGCCCCCGGAGAGGTGATCGAAATCAACGACGACGGCGTTCAGATCTCCTGCGGGCAGGGCGTCCTTCTGATTAAGGAAGTCCAGATGGAAGGCGGCAAACGGCTTTCGGCGACCTCGTTTCTGAAGGGCCACTCCCTGGGCGAAGGAGAAAAGCTTGGATCCTAAAGGCGTGAAGCGGATCGCCCCTTCGGTGCTCTCGGCCGACTTTTCGCGTCTGGGCGAGGAAATCCGCGCCGTGGAGGAAGCCGGAGCGGACCTGATTCATTTGGACGTCATGGACGGCCATTTCGTCCCCAATATCACGGCCGGCCCCATCCTGGTGGAAGCCGCCCGCAAGGCGACGCGTCTCCCGCTGGACGCCCACCTCATGATCGAGAATCCGGAAAAATATATTCCCGACTTCGTCGGAGCCGGGGCCAATTACGTTTCGGTCCATTTGGAGGTCTTAAAGAATCCGGCTCGTCTTAAAAAGGCTTTGAGGCTGATCCGAAAATTAGGCGCCAAACCGTCCATCGCCTTGAACCCGGCCACACCCCTCAAGGGGATTCTCTCCCACCTTCCGGAAGTGGATATGATCCTCGTGATGACCGTCAACCCCGGCTTCGGCGGCCAAGCCTTCATCGCCTCGGCCTTGAAGAAGGTTGCAAAGCTGAGGAAGGTCATCGATGACGCGGACCTTTCCATCGAAATCGAGGTGGACGGCGGGATCAAGATCGACAACATCGAAACCGTCTCCCGCGCGGGAGCCACGGTTTTCGTGGCTGGATCAGCCATCTTCAAAAGCCCCGACTACCGCCGGACAATCCAAGACATGAAACAACGGATAGCCTGACTCGCGTCATGAATGCGTCATTTCGCTAGACAGGGTGCGTCATAATTTGTTAGCATTTTTTAATGTCGTCACCTTCATTTCCAATCGTGACCATGGGTTTGGGAGGATTGGGGCCATGGGAACTGGCCATCGTTCTCGTCATCGTTCTGGTCGTCTTCGGGGCCGGAAAACTTCCGAGCATCGGCGGCTCCATCGGAGAGGCGATCAAGAATTTTAAAAAGGCGATGAAGGAATCAGAGCCCGATAAAAAAGAAGATAACAAGGAAGTCCGCAAAGAGGAACCACCCAAGTAATCCTATGGCGTCTCTCACAGGCAATCTTTTGAATATTGCGTCTCTTCTAAACGGTTTTTCCGAATTAGGACCCGTCAAAAGGCATCTCTTACGGGCCGGGCGGGAGGTCTTGATGGCGGTCCAAGGCCTCCTGGGTTTCGCGGACCAATATGTCTCCGCAAAGACCTCGAATTCCGATCATCAGCAGACGATCAGCCATGCCATCACGTACGCTCAAAAGACGCTTCGTACCCTCGCCCAACAACTGCCGCGCGGGGATGAAGAGGAATACATGGCCCTCCACCGCAAGGTGATGGGTTCCATTCTCGAGGTCCTAGAAAGGGAAATGCGGAAGAACGCGAAACTGAAGAGCCAGCAGGCCAAGATGAAGGCCGAGGTTTATGAAGCGATCCGCAACGTTTTGTTGAAGCAAATGTACGAGCAGGAAACATCCACGGAGGGGAAATCCTTATGACGACTCAAGCGAAGAAACCCCGCATCATCAAACGTTACCAGAACCGGAAGCTCTATGATACGAACGCAAGCCGCTACGTCACCTTGGACGACATCGCGAACCTCATCCGGGAAGGCGAGGACGTGCAGATCATCGACAATCA
Organism: uncultured Pseudomonadota bacterium; assembly: GCA_964637745.1. Taxonomy (GTDB): domain Bacteria; phylum UBA10199; class UBA10199; order JACPAL01; genus CAZWYB01. The sequence continues at coordinate 3,355 of CAZWYB010000125.1, read as the reverse complement.
GAATCAGGAAGACCTGACCAGCGTCACGTTGACCCAGATCATTTTCGAGCAGGAGAAAAAGAAGAAGAGCCTCCTGCCGCTTTCCACGCTCCGGGGCATCATCCAAAGCGGCGGCGAAAAGATCGTCGACTTCGTCCAGAGCTCGATCGAAACCGGCGTCAGCTCGATCACCCACGCCCGCGACGAGGCCGAAAAGTACCTCGAAAAAATCATCAAGAAGGGCGACATGTCTCTCGAAGAAGGCCGCAACATGATCAAGGAGTTCGTCGACGACAAGGTGAAGTCGGCCTTGGATGCGGTAGCGGTCCTGCCATCCCTTCACTCCGAAATCCGCGCCCTCCGAAAAAAGATCGATCTCCTCGAAACCAAACTCAAGAAATACGAAGGCTAGTCGTCCGTGGAGCCCGTCTTTCGTCTCAACCACCTCTTAGAGCGGAGGCTTCTCATTATCTCCGGAAAGGGAGGCGTCGGAAAGACGACTCTCAGCCTGGCCCTGGGTTTCCTCGCCGCCGAGAGGGGGAAAAAAACCATCATCGCGGAGGTCAACTCCGAGGAACAGATCGCCCATCTTCTGGAACGTCCTCCGATCGGTTATTCGGAAAGGGAGCTTCTCCCCAATCTCTGGGGCATGAACATCGAACCCCATCAGTCCTTTCAGGAATACGTCCTTCTTCAAATCAAGTTTCGGAGCCTTTACAAAGCGGTCTTTGAAAACAAATACGTGCGTCATTTCATCGACGCAACGCCGGGGCTGGCCGATCTGATGTGCATCGGCAAGGTTTACGACCTTACGCGCCGCTATGATCTGGTCATCCTGGACGCGCCCGCAACCGGCCACGGCATCGCCCTTCTGGAAATACCGTCCATCGTTTCCAGCGCGGTCAGGGTAGGTCCTCTGAAGACGGATGCCGATAAGATCGAATCGCTTCTCCACGATCCCGAAGCGACGCAAGCCCTGCTCGTGACTCTGCCGGAGGAAATGCCCGTCTCGGAAGCCCTGGAGATGAATCAAGCCCTCACGGAAAAACTCCGCCTTCCTCTGGGGCCCGTCTTCCTGAATCAGCATCAGGAGGTCGCCCTGACCGCTTCAGAGAAAAAAGAACTGCGGCTCTATTTGAATGGAAAGGAAGGACGGTCTTCGGCCGCCCGTTTTTGCAGGATGATCCGTCTTCTGCTTTCCCGAAACGCCCACTCGGAGGAATACCTCCTCAAACTGCGGGAGGAAATCCCCGAGCGGCCGGTTCTTCCCCTTCCCTTCGTTTTTTCGCCCCATTTCGGGTTGAGCGAAATCCAAACGCTTGCCGGCACCTTGGAAAAGAGGTCCGCATGAACCTACCAGTCCTCCTTCAGAAGAAAAGGATCGTCATCTGTTCGGGCAGCGGCGGCGTTGGGAAAACGACGACGGCGGCCTCCATTGCGCTGGCGGCGGCCATGAACGGGAAAAAGGCGATCGTCCTCACGATCGACCCGGCCAAACGACTCGCGACGGCGATGGGCCTCGACGCGCTGGGAGGCACGCCCAAGGAGATCCCCCTCGAGGGGGCCAAAGGCCGTCTGTTCGCCATGATGTTGGACATAAAAAGGACTTTCGATCGTTTGATCGAACGTCATACGCCCGATCCCGAAAAGCGAAAGGCGATTTTAGAGAACCGCCTCTATCAGCACATGTCCAATATGATCGCCGGCTCCCAGGAATACATGGCCATGGAGAAGCTCTACGAGCTTAACGCTGAGAACGAGTTTGATTTCATGGTCCTCGACACCCCTCCGACGCGCCATGCCCTGGATTTTCTGGAAGCGCCGAAAAGAATGACGAATATGACGGGCAACAGCCTGCTGGAATGGTTCCTGAGCCCCGGTCTCTTCGCCGGGCGCTACGGTTTGGGGTTTCTTCAAAAAGGCGCGGAAAAAATCCTCTCGGTCTTCGACCGCCTCGCGGGCTTCAGCTTTCTCCATGAGCTCTCCGAGATGGTTTCCCTCTTGGGCAGCCTCCTCGGCGGCTTTCACGAAAGGTCCCAAGCGGTCTACAAACTGCTGCGGCAGGATGACGTCGGCTTCCTGCTCGTCACGAGCCCGACGTCCGTGGCCATCCAAGACGCGCTCTACTTTTACAAGGTGATCAAGGATTCCAAACTTCCCTTCGTCGGTTTCGTGGTGAATCGCCTGCACGAGTCGGGCGTTTCCAAGGATGCGGAACTTGCGGCGTCGCTTTCACCGAATCTGCGCAAGAAGGTCCTGGAATATTTAAGGAACAGCGAACAATTGGCGATCCGGGACCAGAAGGCCGTGATGCTGCTGAAAAAAATGGGCGGGAAGAAGACTTCCTACGCAACGATCCCCTTGCTCACAAACGACGTCCACGATCTCGAAGGGTTGAAGGAAATGAATCAGGCGCTCTTTCCGCCGTCCACGTAGGCCTGAATGGCCTGCGTCACGGCGTCGGGAAGGTCGACGAATTGGACGCCCATTCCGACGATATGCTGCGATTCCGCCGCTTCGCGCTCCAAACGCACGACGCGGCCGATGGCCCGGATCGGAGTCTCTCCTTCCCGCAGACAGAAGGATAAAAAAACGCGGGTCCCCAACTTCAAAGGGATATCGGACTCCAAAAAGAGGCCGCCGATACTGACGTCGGTCGAATAAAAATAGATGAACCCTTCACCGGACTCATCTTCAAAAATGATCTGAGAACGGAGCATTCTCCTCGGATAGAGCCTCTTCTCAGCCATCGATTTTTCGCCCCCCTTCTTAGCCATGTTTCTTCCTCTTCAGATTTTTTGGGGGCCTTCCCCTTCCACCGACTTTTCCCACTCGGCTCTTCGCCTTCGCGATGAGGCGATTGGCGACGGAGATCAAATCGTAAGGGTAAAAAGGTTTTTCGATGACGACGACGTCCTTTTGAGAAAACACGTGTTCCCGGAGATCGACTCGGTCCTTCGAGACGATCAGTATCGCCGGACACGGAAAACGAAGCTCCGCTCCTTGTTCCAAGGAGTTGCTGTTGACGACCAAAAGGTCGGGCCGAAAGCGGCGGCTTCTCTTGAAGAGGGTCTCATATTCCTCCGCAAAAAGAACACGAAAGCGGCTCTGCGCGGAGAAAAGGAGCTGGTACATGTTCTTTGCGAGCAGAGAACGATCAACCACGAGGACGTCTCTGAGAATACGAGGAGGCATGGACGTTAAAGTGGGTCCTTAATGGATGCGTCCCGGAAAGACAACTGTTATTCTGGGATTGGTCGGCTGTCGATGGTCAAATCCCCGCCGGCGTAATGGCCCGGTTTCCAGGGATGTTTCTTGTCGTCCGGAATCCGCATCCAGAAGGGTATGGTTGCTCAGCCCTATCTCTGCGCACTGT
>CAZWYB010000124.1:0-7282 GCA_964637745.1 uncultured Pseudomonadota bacterium | reverse complement strand
CCCGCCGTGGCCACGAGGTGCGGCCGCACCGCGTAAACCCTCGAAGCGAAAGGGATCGCCGACCGATGCGGGTTCGTCTTCAAAACGATCGAGCTCATCCGCGAACGCCTGCCCAAGGATTTCCCGCTCTTGGGCTTCGCGGGCGCCCCCTTCACCGTCGGGACCTACATGGTGGGTGGAGACGGCTCCTACGACGGCGACCGTTTAAAGAGGCTCGCCCACGAAAACGGCTCCTGCTTCCATCAACTGATGGAAAAGATCACGGCGGCGACGGTCGATTATCTGACCGCTCAGGTGGAGGCGGGCGTCGACGCCGTCCAGCTCTTCGACACTTGGGCCGGGACGCTCTCGTCCGAGGATTATCAGACGATGGCCCTGCCTTATGCGCGCGAGATCCTCGGGTCCATCCGCGCCTTGGGACTCCCAACCTTGCTCTACATCAAGGGCGGCGGCCATCTTTTGGAGCAGATGATGATCGCGGGGCCGGAGGTCATCAGCCTCGATTGGCGGGTGGGTCTTTCGGAAGCGCGCGCCCGAACCCAGGGCAAGGTCGCCCTCCAAGGGAATCTCGATCCGACGGTTCTCTACTCTCCCGTTCCGAAGATCAACGAAGCGGTCTCGAAAATGATTGCGGACTGGGGCCGAGGGCCCGGATATATCATGAATCTGGGTCACGGCATTTTGGAGGACATCCCGGTGCACCACGCCCACGCCTTCGTAGAGGCGGCGAAGAAGTATGGACCTTCGACTCTTTGATCTCTTGAAAAAATACGACGTCGCGGGGCCGCGCTATACGAGCTACCCGACGGCCCCCGCCTGGACCGAGGCCGTCGGGGAAAGGGAGTTCCGCAAAGGGCTCTCTTCCCTCAAGCACAACGAGCCTCTATCGCTCTACTTCCATATCCCCTTCTGCGAAACTCTTTGCCATTTCTGCGGCTGCATGAAGGTCATCACCAAGGCCCATTCGCGTTCGCGCGAATATGTCGACGTCCTGCTCGCCGAGCTCGACCGGGTCGCGGCAGCCATCCCGAAGACCGCGGGACGGGTTTCGCAGATGCATTTCGGAGGCGGGAGTCCGAATTACCTCCAGCCGGGAGAGTTGAAAGAGGTCCTCCAGCGGGTGCACGGCCACTTCCGCTTCGAAGCGGACGCCGAGGTCGCGATCGAAATGCATCCTCGAACGAGCACCCCTGAATTCTGCGAAATGACGGCGGCCTTGGGCTTCAACCGGATCTCATTGGGCGTACAGGACTTCGATCCCGTCGTCCAAAAACTCATCAACCGCCATCAGACCTATGAAATGACGTCCGAGATGGTAGGCCTCCTCCGCAAGTTGGGCTTCAGGTCGTTCAACTTTGACCTCATCTACGGGCTGCCCGGACAAACGAGGGAAGGTTGGACCAAAACCCTCCAGCAAGTCTTGGACCTGCACCCAAACCGCCTGGCCGTTTACAGTTACGCCCACGTGCCGTGGCTGAAACCGTATCAACGCTCCTTCGAGGACAAGGACCTCCCGGCCCCGGAGCTCAAGATCCAGCTTTTCGAAGCTGCCTACCGAACGCTCACGGCGAACGGCTATCAGCCCATCGGGATGGATCATTTTGCGTTACGCGGGGATGATCTGGCGCGGGCCCACGAAAACGGGACGATCCACCGGAACTTCATGGGCTACTCCACGCGGGCGGATGCGCATCAGATCGGAGTCGGGGTCAGCGCGATTTCCTACGTGGGCGGAAATTATTTTCAAAACGAAAAGGATCTAGAGCCCTATGACGCCGCCGTCCGGAGCGGGCGTCTGGCCACGTACCGCGGCTACCTGCTCAATCGGGACGACGCGATCCGCCGCGAACTCATCCGCCAAATCATGTGCCGCGGCGTCGTCGAAATTCCCACCTTCGAACGCGAATGGCAGATCTCGTTCACGGATTACTTTCGGGATGACTTTCCCCATCTGGAACCCCTGATCGCCGATCGTCTGGTCCAGATCACCCCGGGAGAGTTGCGCGTCTTGGGCGAAGGGCACCTTTTCTTAAGAAACATCGCGATGGCCTTCGACCACCATCTGGAAGAGATCCGATCGACCGCAAAAAACCCCGTCTTTTCAAGAACGGTTTAGAGCCTGTTAGCGACGAAGGAGCTTACAGGCTCTTATGCCGCGCAGCGGCGCTAGATACTTGTTGCATTCTTCCGCATTTTGATCTTAACATTTGTTAATGACCTTTCAACATCTGTTAAGCCTCCTCGACGAGAGCGGGCTCTCTCCCGAGCAACTCGGTCAGAGGATGGACATCTCGGGCATGACCATCCGTCGTTGGCGTTCCCAAGATCCAAAAGCCGAAGTTCCTAAAATCTATCGCAAGGCGTTCGCCGACCTTGTTCCCCAATTGATTCACGAGGGCCTGATCTCCCCGAATTCATCCGCGGTCCGCGCCATCATGGACGGCGCGGGTCTCGACAACTTTCAAAACATCATCCGGAACATGGGCATCTCGCCCGAAGCGACCTCCGGCGCCATTTCCGAGGAATCGATGACGCAGGATCAGACGGCCCACGTCATCGACAGCCTCTCGCAAATCGGCGTAAGCGACAAACGAAAGAAGGAAGTCGAGCGCAACGAAAAGAAGATCAGCGGATTCAAGAAGATCGGGCCGGAGTGGGCGGCGCGCATCGCCACGGTCTGGAAGGTGATCCGCTCTTCCGAAATTTACAACACCGACAAACTGCCCGCTTACGGAGCCCTCTTCTATCTGATCAACCCTTTCGATTTGATTCCGGATTTCATTTACGGATTCGGCCTGATCGACGATTTCGCCATCTTGGGATTGGCGGCGGCTTACTACATCAAACGCTATAACAAACTGTTTAAGTGACATGAGACGGGTTTTTTTCATCGTCGTCGTGCTTTGTTGCGTCCCCTTTTCGGCGAGACCTTCCTCGACCGAAGGTCTCTTGACCCTCCGTGAGGCCCTCCAAAGGGCCGGCGCAGGCAATAAGACCCTCGACTCCGCCCGAAAGAGTTTGGGAATTTTTGAAGGTCAGGTATTGACCGCCAAGGCGATCCCCAACCCGGAATTCGACTTCAATCTGAGTCAGGTTTCCACCGACAATCCGAGCCTTTCGGATTCCGCAAAGGATTTCAGCCTCCAACAGACGATCGAGACGGGCGGCAAAAGAAAGTTAAGGACGAAGGCCGCCAAGGCTCAACTCAGCGCCGAAGAGGCCCGGTACGACGCCTTGAAGCTCGATATCGAACAGCAGGTCAAGCAGGCCTACTGGGATCTGTCGCTCGCTCGCGAACGCCTGAACTTCGGACTCCAGAATCTTCAGTTTCAACAACGGTTTCTTTCTCGAGTTCAGGAAAAATTCCAGATCAGCAAGGCCAACCTGGCGGATCTGACGCGCGCCAAAGTGGAGGTCGCCAAGGCCTTCAACGAGCTCTTCGAATCCGAAAAGGATCTGGAGAACGCAAAGGCGACTTTGAATAAGCTCATGGGACAGAGCGTTCGCGCGAATCTGCCTTGGCCGGAACATCTCACCGAGATGACGATCCCCTTGAACGAAGATCACTTGGTCGACCTCGCTCTCTCAAACCGCCCCGAGCGTGAGACGCTGGAGCGTCTTCAAGAGGGCGGCGACGCGGAATTGCGGCTGGCCAAAACGATGCTGTGGGCCCCCGACTTGAAAGTCATGGCCCTCTATCAAAAGGGGGAGCGGGGCGACGGGAACGACAGCTTCGGCGGAGGGATCGGCCTCAACATCCCCCTTTTCAATCACTTCAAGGGGGAACGCGTTTCCGCCGAGGCCAAAATCGAGGCGCTCAAGTCCCAGGAAGAGGATCTGAACCAACAGATCGCCCTCGACGTCCACCAGGCCATCCAAGAAATCAAACTGACGGACCAGCAAATCAAATTGTGGAAGGAGACGGTCGACCAAGCGACCGAATCCGCCCGCCTCGCGGAACAACGCTACCTCGAAGGCGACGTCGATCTCGCCATCTTCATCCAGGCGCGGCGGGAGCTCGTGGACACCACCGTTCAATATTTCCAGTCGCTCAAGAACTACCGCGTGAACATCGCGGCCTTGGAGCGCGCCGTCGGTACGAACCTGATCAAAGGAGGCCGGTCATGAAAGCCATCGTCGCCCTGTGTCTCTTGGGAATGTCTCTCCTGACGTCCGCGTGCCATCCGGGCAAGGCGGCGGAGGCCGTCCCTCCGACGCCCGTCACTCAGAATCCGAATACGATCATACTCACAAACGAGCAACTTTCGTCTTCCCTCCTCCAAATGGTGACGGTCAAAAAGGAAGACCTGACGCAAACCGTCGACGTCCTTGGAACAATCGCCTCCGATACGGATCAGGTGACCCAGGTCCATCCGGAGGGAACTGGCTGGGTGAAGGAGGCCCTCGTGGCCGTCGGCGATAACGTGAAAGCGGGCCAGACCCTCCTCCGATATTCCACGAGCCTCCGCGGAAGCGACGCCCACGACGTCGTCGCCCCCAAAAGCGGCATCCTGCTGGGCCTCTACGCTGACCGCGGGGATCTGGTCGAACCCGCGATTCCCATCGCCACGATCGCCGACGTCTCGCAACTGCGCTGCATCTTGGACGTCTTTGAAAAGGACATCGGTCGGATCGCCAAGGGACAGAAGGCGACCATTCACGTGTCGGCGTTTCCCGATCAGACCTTCACGGGCCACATCACCTACATTTCGCCCCGGGTGAACGAGGACACACGCACCATCAAGGTGCGCGTGGACGTCTCAAATCCCCAGGGCAAACTCAAATTCGGTATGTTCGTGAACGGCTCGATCGCGGTGAACCAACATGAGGGCGTGGCCGTCCCACAGACCGCCGTCCAAGACATCGACGGCAAAACGTCCGTTCTGGCCCTTCAAGGCCCGAACACGGTGGTCATCAAACCCATCGTCCTTGGTGAAAAAATCGACGGCAAGGTCGAGATCAAGTCGGGTCTCAACGAAGGCGAGACGGTGATCGGACAGGGAAGTTTCATCCTCAAGAACGAGTTCCATAAAACCGCCACTCCTGACGAATAAGGATAGCCCTCATGGTCAGAAAGCTTGTCTCATTCGCCCTGCATCAACCCCTGTTCCTGGCCATTTTGACCCTGATCTTCGTGGGGGCCTCAGTCGCCGCCTTCCGATCTTTGCCGATCGAGGCCTTCCCGGACATCACGGACACGCAGGTGCAGATCATCACCCTCTTTCCGGGACACGCCCCCGAGGAAGTGGAAAAACAGGTCACCATTCCCGTGGAGATCGGGCTCTCGGGCCTGCCGCATGCGATCCGAATGTTCTCGCACACCCAGTTCGGCCTCTCCTTTGTCATTGTGACCTTCGACGACCAGGCGAACGACTACTTCGCGCGTCAGCAGGTGCTCGAGCGCCTGCAGATGGTCGGGTTGCCCGAAGGCGTCCAACCGCAGTTGGCCCCGCTCTCCACGCCCATCGGAGAGATCTATCGCTACAGCCTCCAAGGCCAGGGCCTCTCGCCCACGGATCTCCGCACTATCCAAGACTGGCAGGTCTCGCGCTACCTTCTGCAAACACCGGGCGTCGCGGACATCGTGAGTTTTGGCGGATTCATCAAGCAATACCAGGCCAGCATCGACCTGGCGAAAATGAAATATTACGGCGTCACCCTCCAGCAGGTGCTGACCGCCTTGGGCCGCGGCAACGCCAACGCCGGCGGCAGCTATCTGGACATGGGGGAGCAGCAGTACATCATTCGGGGCATCGGTCTGCTTCGCTCTCCGGCTGATATCGGCAACGTAGTCGTATCCCAGCACGAAGGAACCCCTCTCCTTCTAAGGGATCTTGCCGAGGTCACGGAGAGCGCGGTGCCCCGTCAGGGTTTGATCGGCATGAATGAAAATCCGGAAGTCGTCTCCGGCATCGTCTTGATGAGGAAGGGCGAAAATCCATCCGACGTCTTGGACGCCCTCAAGGTGCGCGTCCAGGTTCTCAACACGAGCATTCTCCCCGAGGGCGTGAAGGTCGTCCCCTATTACGACCGCGCATGGCTGATCCACACTACTCTCCACACCGTCTTCCACAACCTGACCGAAGGCGCCGTTCTCGTGACCCTCATCCTCTTTCTGTTCCTCGGTCAGATCCGTCCCGCGGCGATCGTGGCCGTCATGATTCCGCTCTCCCTGATGGCGACATTTCTGGGCCTCAGCATCAAGGGGATTCCGGCAAACCTCCTCTCGCTTGGCGCGATGGATTTCGGGATCATCGTCGACGGCGCGGTGATCGTGGTCGAGAATATCTATCGCCGGCTCTCTCACCTGCACGGAGAGCAGCATCCGAATTCGCTAAAAGCCGTGATCCGAGAAGCCACCGAGGAGGTCGGCCGGCCGACGCTCTTCTCCATGCTCATCATCATCACGGCCCATCTCCCGATTTTCGCCTTGCAACGCCAGGAAGGGAGGATCTTCTCCCCCATGGCCTACACGGTCACTTCGGCGCTCGTGGGCTCGCTCCTCTTCTCGATGACGCTCGTCCCTCTCCTCTGCTTTTTTTTGCTGCGCAAAAATTTGGTGGAAAAGGAGCCCAGAATCGTCCTCTGGTGCCAGGGACTCTACCGCAAGGCCCTCCAGGCGATTCTCCAACGCCGCAAGACGGTCCTCCTCGCAGCCGTCGGAGCCCTGCTGATGAGCTTGCTCATCTTCCCGCGACTGGGTTCCGAGTTTTTGCCGGAGCTGAACGAAGGCACCATCTGGATCAACGCGACGCTTCCCCCCGGCATCGCTATGAACGAAGTCTCGCGCGTGACCGGCGAAATCCGAAAAATCATCCTCCGCTTTCCCGAGGTGAAACTCGTGGTTTCCAAGGCCGGCCGGCCCGAGGATGGAACGGACCCGAAGCCCCTCAACATGCTCGAGTTCTTCGTGGACGTGAAACCGCCCGAGGCATGGAGGAAGGGAATGACCAAGGAGAAGCTGATCGAGGAGATGGAAAAGGCCTTGGACGAGATTCCGGGAATCGATCCGTCCTTTTCGCAAACGATCCGCGACAACGTCCTCGAAAGCATCTCCCAGATCGACGGGCAGATCGTCATCAAGGTCTTCGGCGAAGACGCCGAGACCTTGCAGAAAAAGGCGGAAGAGGTTCTGGATGCGGTCTCCAAGGTGCGGGGCGTCGCGCGCGCCTTCATCGACCGCGCGGGCGAGATCCCTCAACTCCAGATCGAGATCAACCGTCAGAATGCGGCTCGCTACGGGCTGAACGTCTCGGACGTCGAGGACCTCATCGAAACCGCC
>CAZWYB010000123.1:0-7321 GCA_964637745.1 uncultured Pseudomonadota bacterium | reverse complement strand
CGGGGCTCGGCCAATCTCCGAAAAAACGCCCATTGATGAAGACGGAAGGTGTCCCCTTCACCTGCACCTTGTTGCCCTGATCGACGTCGTTCTTCAAAACCGCCGCCACGTCATCCGAAGCCAGACACTGCTCGAATTTCGCCGGATCCAAGCCGGCGCTTTTCGCCAACTCGATCAGGGTTGAGCGAGAGAGTTTGCTTTGGTTCTCGAAAACCAGATCGTGATACTTCCAAAACTTTCCTTCCTTGAGAGCGCAGATGCCTCCCTTGGCCGCCATGCAGGAGACGGGATGCATCGAATGCTCCAAGGCCGGGTTGCAGGCGGAATCGAGCGGAAAGTTCAAGTAATAGAATCGAAGATTCTTTCGAAATTCCTGCAGATACGGTTTGAGGGTAAAGGCGGCCCGGCGGCAAAAGGGGCATTGGAAATCCGAAAATTCAACAATCGTCAGTTTGGCGTCGGGATTTCCCCAAACCGGACGCCCCGTCACGTCGATCTCCTGCTTCGCCTGACTCTCGAAGAACTTCAAATATTGTTCCCGAGGCACTTCGGCATGGGCCTTATGGATCTCCGGGTTCAAGCCCCGAAAGAAGACGAACCCGAGCACGACGAGAATCGAGGTCACGGCGAGGTGAAAGAAAAGCCGGGGCTTTACCTCGCGCGGGCTGAAGAGGGAGCCGATGTAGGCGACGACGAATTTGGGGATATCCCGATAGCGTATCTTGAGTGCCCGAGGAAAAAGAAGGACCAAGAGGAGGCTCGTCAAATAATTCGTCGAACACAGCAAACAGAGAACACCCAATTTAACAATCGAAATGTAGGCCATGACCGCGCTGTAGAGGACGGCAAAAATCGAGGAGAGGAAAAGATAAGAGAGCGTGGAACGACCGTCCGTCGAAAACCAGGCGTAGAGGATCCCGAAAATCACGAGGACGTAATAAAGAACTCCGAGCTCCGAATTGAGGAAAGGACCGATCTTGGCGTAGCGGCTGGCAAGGGCGGAATCGCAATCAAAAAACTCAGAGACATGACAAAAGCTTCTTTCATCCATCCCCATGCCGTTCAGCTTGTAGTGGATATTCGTCATGACGATGGAGGCGGTAAGCCCGACGGCCGCAACGAGGAGCAGAGCGAAATTGACCTTTTTCATGAACGATTTTTATACGCCCGCCCCCGGTCAAACTCAACTTGATAATTCCGCAACGATCCCCTACTTTTACATTGTGTTTTCAGAAGATGAAAAACCGGTCTCGACTCCAACTCCCACGGCGACTTCTTTTACTTACCCCGAAGACAAATTTCGCAAGGGTCGGATCATCAAGTTTTTTCCGCATGCGGGTTATGGATTCGTCCGGGATTTAGGCGGGAAAGAAGTCTACTTCCACTTGGACGAGGTGCGCTTCGTCGGCGAGAAGGGCGACCGCAGATACGTTTCGGAAGGCGCACCCGTCGGCTTCGACGTCGGGAGAACGTCACGAGGATTGAGGGTGACGTTTTTGAAGCTTTATTAGGGAGTACACGGAGCCGGCAGTGGCGAAGTTCCATGCAAGGCATGGCCTCCACATCCGATTTGGTTCACCGCCTCGTCCGATAAGGCCTCACCAACGCTCACCTGCGGCTCGTCGATCGCCCCGCTCGCGGCGTCCATGCACCCGATCGACGGCGAATTGCAGCCCACAGCAAGCTCCCCCGTGTTCGTAAAACCGTCCGCGCAAGTCGCCGTCCCCGCGGGCGCCATATCCAATGTCAACGTCACCACACCGGCCCTCCGCCGCGCCACCACATGATGCCATCCTCCCGTCGGCAGCGGCGTCGTCTGGATCACCGCTCCGCATGTAGCCCCGTAAAACGCCAACGTCCCAGCTAGCTCCCGATACAGCTCATACCCGTTCCCCGTCGCTCGTTTCCCGATGATCACCTGATATCCACCCGTCGCATTCAGATTCACGAACGCCGACAACGTAAAATCCCCAGTCCCGAAATTGAACACCGGGTCACTGGCCACCGTCACCAGCTGGTTCGTCCCGTTCAACTGCACCGCCTGCCCAACAAATCCCGCTCCAAATCCCGCACCATTCTGCACAACCCCATCATGACCCGCACCGCTCGCGTCCATCGCATTCCCCTCGAACGGAAGGCGTAGTTTCAGACTGGTGCTCACCGTAAACGTCTGTTCCGCGCTGTACTCCGATACCTTCCCGCTCATATACCGGGCCCTCACCTTCCATCGGTACGTCGCTCCGGGCGTCAGGGACGTCAAAACCCGATACAACTGATCGTCCCCGATCCCGTTCAAAGGCACCGTGTTCGGACAATCATCCACCGATGAAAACGTCCCCGTCGTCCAGCACACGTCATGCCCTTGCAAGGTCTCTCCGGATGGCACCATCATCCCCGCCTGCCACTCGAAAAACGCCCACGCCGACGACAATGGATTCGCCCCCGTCGGTCGCGTCGGACTCGGTACGTATTGAGATCCCGTAATCACTGTCACACCAGCGTCCGTGCCGGCGTCCATCCGAGCATCTCCCCCAGCATCCCCCTCCATCGTTACGCCGCCATCAAGAGGCTCAAGCCCTCCCACTTGGAACTGGCAACCACAGAGGGTCAAGGCACCCAGGGCAAGCGCTCCAAGGAAACGTCGATGCCAAGAAAGAACAGGTCTAGAGCCGCTAACGGATCGGAGTTCGGGGCTACCCGCACCACCACTTACCAATCGCTCAAAGCGGCTTCCGGCCTCCTGAGCCGTCGAAGTGACTGGCGTGGACAATGAGCTCAGCCGAAGAGGGCTCGTCGGACAAGCCGTTGACGGCATCGAAACAGGTCCAATCATCAAGGGATTGTTATTCAATCCAACCATAAAATCTCTCTTTCTCTTTTTTTAACGTTCTCTTCTCTCTCGGTCATGGAACACACGGAGCCGGCAGTGGCGAAGTTCCATGCAAGGCATGGCCTCCACATCCGATTTGGTTCACCGCCTCGTCCGATAAGGCCTCACCAACGCTCACCTGCGGCTCGTCGATCGCCCCGCTCGCGGCGTCCATGCACCCGATCGACGGCGAATTGCAGCCCACAGCAAGCTCCCCCGTGTTCGTAAAACCGTCCGCGCAAGTCGCCGTCCCCGCGGGCGCCATATCCAATGTCAACGTCACCACACCGGCCCTCCGCCGCGCCACCACATGATGCCATCCTCCCGTCGGCAGCGGCGTCGTCTGGATCACCGCTCCGCATGTAGCCCCGTAAAACGCCAACGTCCCAGCTAGCTCCCGATACAGCTCATACCCGTTCCCCGTCGCTCGTTTCCCGATGATCACCTGATATCCACCCGTCGCATTCAGATTCACGAACGCCGACAACGTAAAATCCCCAGTCCCGAAATTGAACACCGGGTCACTGGCCACCGTCACCAGCTGGTTCGTCCCGTTCAACTGCACCGCCTGCCCAACAAATCCCGCTCCAAATCCCGCACCATTCTGCACAACCCCATCATGACCCGCACCGCTCGCGTCCATCGCATTCCCCTCGAACGGAAGGCGTAGTTTCAGACTGGTGCTCACCGTAAACGTCTGTTCCGCGCTGTACTCCGATACCTTCCCGCTCATATACCGGGCCCTCACCTTCCATCGGTACGTCGCTCCGGGCGTCAGGGACGTCAAAACCCGATACAACTGATCGTCCCCGATCCCGTTCAAAGGCACCGTGTTCGGACAATCATCCACCGATGAAAACGTCCCCGTCGTCCAGCACACGTCATGCCCTTGCAAGGTCTCTCCGGATGGCACCATCATCCCCGCCTGCCACTCGAAAAACGCCCACGCCGACGACAATGGATTCGCCCCCGTCGGTCGCGTCGGACTCGGTACGTATTGAGATCCCGTAATCACCGTCACACCCGCATCCATCCCGCCATCTCCTCCCGCCCCATCAACACCGGCGTCCATCACACCGCCCTCGCCGCTGTCATGAGGACTACCCAATCCTCGTCGATCCAACTCGCACCCGCCCGAGAGAAAATATCCGGCAACAAGGGCCGCAGCGCCGACAAATCGCGTGACCCTGCCCGCAATCCCTAAGGGGCGAGACAACGAAAAGGAGGAGGCCGCTGTCGGATTTCCGCAGACGACGGGAGCACCCGTACCGAGCCCGCTGCGGGCCAAGGCGGCGTTTTGCAGCACGTTCGCGACGGAGGGATTAGGAGTGATAAAAGTCATAATTCTATTTTCCTTTCTTCACTGACCGATGCCGAGACCCGCCAAAAGCGCCCCATCGCGTGGGTGCGTCGGGTTCACCCTCAGACCGACCTTCAATCCGAGGGGGAAAGAAAGAGCCGGGACAATCTTGACGCCTCCGCCCATGACCGGAGTCCACGAGAGATCTCCCGGCGTCCCGCCGGTGGGATACCAGTTCGCACCCCCATCCACGAAGCCCATCAAGTTTTCGTTGCCCGCAAACACCTTCCCGCCGAAAAAGACATAACCGAATCCGTTGACCATTCTCCCGATCTCCCCAGCGGCACCGAGGCGAAAGCCCTCGCCTTGGGCGCACTTGAAGGCGCGGCCGATGCAGGTCTGCACGCCGATATCGGCCGCGGCATAAGTGCCCACGGGCACGCCGTTCCAAGGAACGGAAACGGAACCCGACAATTCCCAGGAGAATGACGGCCGAACGACGGTACGATTCGATCGATCCTCCGGAGAGATCGACGGGGCGATCTCCGCCAGCATGCGATTCGCCATGTCCCTCCTGGCCGGATCGCTCATCCAATCGACCAGAATCGGCACCAACCTCCGAACCGCTTCGCCGCCCTCTTCCTTCAAACGAAGAAAAGCCGCTTGGGCCGCGTCGGCGTTCATCGTCGGAAAGCCTTGAAGCAAGGCCTGCCGCGCCGAGGCATCTCCCGTCGGAGTTAGATTGATCAACCATAAGACAGCCTTCGCCTGGGCATAGGCATACGCCTCATCCGATTGATGACGGGGATTGGTATTCAGACGACGATAGCCATCGTTGGAAGAAGCGATGCGGCTTAAAATAGGAACAATCGCGGACCGAAGCTCCGCTGACGACTGAACATCTTTAAAACTCAGGTTTCTCCATTCCGTGCCCCCGGGCGTACGATACAGAAGTCCGCCGTCGGCAAGATCCGAACCGGACGCCGATCCTCTTCGGAAAAAAACGGCATTCGGATCCAGTCTGAAAAAATAATTTCGGGGATCGAGACCAGGCGAATTGCCCCGGCTCAAATTCCACGTGTTGATAAAGGAAAAAACATCATCGACTCGGACTTCTTTACGCGTGGGTTCGGCGTCCAACGAGTCGGTCATCGTCAAGACGCAACTGTCGTCGTCGGTCCGGTTGGGATCGCCGGGATTGCAGGACTCGACCTCGATTTCTGCGGCCGGGACCTGCGCAAGACGCAAAAATCCGCGGACCTCGGCTTCTAAATTTGACGCCATAGAGGTAGGGGCTCCAAGAACCTCTTCGCCGCAGTGCAGAAAAAGTTGCGCGGGTTTTACACGAAAGGTGTGTTACAGTTTTATACAACGAGCTTATAACCGATCTTAAAAAGGTAGACGGCTGCCGAAAGCATCGAGAGAGCGAATACAACCGTAATTCCTGCGGAAAACCAAAAAAATCCGGCGTCGGATTGGCCCAAAATCGCCCATCGAAACGTGTCGATGAAATAGAACATCGGATTCAGCCTTGCCACATGCCCCCAGATCCCGGGCAGCATCTTGACCGAGAAAAAAACGCCTCCTAAATACACGAACGGCGTGATGACGAAATTCGAAAACGACGCCAGGTGATCCCAATCCTCGGCCCAAAGCGCCGAAATCACGCCCAGGGACGAGAAGATCGAGGAGATCAGGAACAGCACGACGAAGGCGTAGCCCCAATGGACGATGGAAAGTTTCGTCAGGAGACTCGCGACAATCAAGGTGATGCCGCCCACCGTCACGCCCCGGGTCACACCGCCGACAACAAAGGCCGCGACGATCTTCAAATGGGAAATGGGTGTGACCAGAATGTTTTCTATCGACCGATCCATGCGCGCCATGAAGAGAGAGGTCGATGTGTTGGAATACGAATTTGTGATCGTCCCCATCCCAGCCAGGCCCGGCAGGATATAGACGATGTAAGGGAATCCCGAAATCGTCTCGATACGGCTGCCCAGCGAATAGCCAAAAATCACCACAAAGAGGATCGTCATGATGACCGGAGGGGCGACCGTCTGCCCGGCCAGGCGCGCGAAGCGGTAGTATTCGCGCTCGACTAAGGTGACGAACCCCCTCCACGAAGATCTAACGTTTGCTTTCATCAACATGTATCGAACGCCCCGTCAGTTTGAGAAAAACTTCCTCCAAGCTCCCCCGATGGATCTCCACGTCTTCCACGCCGAGCCCGCTTATGTCGGCGCGCCTCTCCCCCTGCACGACAAAGTAACGTTCACAATGCCTGGCAATGAGGTCCGACGGCGATCCGATCTCGACGATCCGCCCTTCGTCGATGACGCCCACGCGCTCGCAGAGCGCCTCCGCCTCGTCGATGTAGTGCGTCGTCAGGATAATCGTCGTCTTGTCCCGGTTTAAACCCCGCAAATAATCCCAAAGCTCGTATCGTTGTTCCACATCCACACCCGCCGTCGGCTCGTCCAAAATGAGAATTTTCGGATGCGTCATGAGCGAGCGGGCCACTAAAACCCTCCTCTGCAGGCCGCCGGAGAGTTTCCAGTATTCGTCCTCCGCCTTCGAAGCGAGGCCAAACTGCTCCATCAATTCATCGGCGCGGTTCCGGCTCTCTTTCCGGGAGAACCCGTAATACCCTGCCTGAAACTCCAGAGTCCGGCGCACCGAAAAATAGCGGTCGATGTTCGGCTCCTGGGGTGAAAGACCAATCACGGCCTTTGTCTTCAGGTAGTCTTTTTGGACGTCCATCCCAAAGACGGAAACGTTACCAGATGTGATCCGCGCAAGTCCCACAATCGTCTTGATGAGCGTCGTCTTGCCCGCTCCATTCGGACCTAAGAGACCGAAAAACTCTCCCTCACGAATTTCCAGGGAGACGCCTTTCAAGGCCTGGAGGCCTTTGTAATCCTTCACGACCTTTTCAAGAGTGATGGCGCTCATGGTTGAAGTATGTTAGCTGCCAGCCAAGATGACAAAGAAAGAACGGTCCACCAAGGAAAAAATCCTCTACGCCGCGGAAGACGAGTTCGCCGAGCAGGGCTTCGCCGGAGCGCGCACGCAGGAGATCGCCCGAAAGGCCCAAGTCAACAAGGCCCTCATTCATTATTATTATAAGGACAAGTCGTCGCTCTATCAGG
>CAZWYB010000122.1:0-7414 GCA_964637745.1 uncultured Pseudomonadota bacterium | reverse complement strand
TTCGAGCGACATAGCACGGCTAGTGGGGGTTTTCAGGAAGCTTTTCGTAACGCATTTTTTGTTGCTGATATTGAGGCGGACCCTCCCCTGTTGCATTCCAGTAAATGCACGTATCGTCGTTAAGAGGGTCACCACCACTTTGATCCCCGAAATACTTCGTGTCGCAGAACCTCGTAAAGTGCTCACCGAACTGATCGTTGTAGTTGAACATGGCGAACATTACCAGATACGATTTGCCACTCAAGAGATCGTCCAACTCCGTTTGCGAAAGATGTCGGACACTGCGGGGGCCCGTAAGCTTCACATGAACTATTTTTTCATCCCGATCGAGACGCAGGCCTACGATATGCAAGCGCGTTACATCACTGATCCTCAGTCTTGTTTTTCCGTGAAGGAAGAGATCAAAAAAACGCTTTCGGGCGTTTCGCTCTAAGTTTAGACTGCGGCGGTACCTCGCGTCGGAGGTTGCGAAGAGGCGTCCACAGCCTGATATAACGCCATAAACGCCGTGGCATAACTCATCGCATTG
Source organism: uncultured Pseudomonadota bacterium (assembly GCA_964637745.1). Classification (GTDB taxonomy): domain Bacteria; phylum UBA10199; class UBA10199; order JACPAL01; genus CAZWYB01. The sequence goes on along the minus strand of CAZWYB010000122.1, from coordinate 6,885 downwards.
TTAGCAGTGAGGCTGGCACCGGGAGTCGATGAAGACCCTGAGCCAGAACCAGCGCTAGTCGCTGCTGATGCCTCAGAGCCCGATGGCGCTGACACATTTGACGGAGGTGTTACATTACCCTTGCCCATGAAACGGTCTTCCTTTGCTTAAGTATATTTTCGAATGGTCACCCATTTCAAGTTTCTCTTTCAAATTAGATTGTTTTTCGACAAATAAATCCCATATAAAATCAACTAAATGGCCGATCTCATCCAACAAATGCTCTCAGGGGACCGCCTAGCGCTCTCCCGCCTCATTTCCCAGGTCGAGGCCCGGTCCAAGGACCTCGTTTCCATCATGTCCCGCGTTCAGCCGCGGTGCGGGAGAGCCTATAAGATCGGCGTCACCGGTCCTCCTGGGGCCGGCAAATCGACGCTTACCGACCGCTTAATCGCTCAGTTGAGAAAACAGGGAAAAACCGTGGGGGTCGTCGCCATCGATCCCTCCAGCCCCTTCTCCGGCGGGGCCGTTTTGGGCGACCGCATCCGCATGCAGGACCATGCGGGGGACGAGGGCGTCTTTATCCGCAGCCTCGGAAGCCGCGGGAGCCACGGGGGGATTTCCCGGGCGACCCGCGAAGTCGTCAAACTCTTCGACGCCTTCGGGATGGATACGGTGATCGTCGAGACGGCCGGAGTGGGTCAGACCGAGCTCGACATCATGGGCATCGCCGACACGACCGTCGTCATCGTCACTCCGGAGTCGGGAGACACGGTCCAGACACTCAAGGCCGGCATTTTGGAGATCGCCGACGTCTTCGTCGTCAACAAGGCCGACCGCGAGGGCGCGCACCTCATGCAGGCCGAGCTGAAGGCGATGCTGGAATTAGGCTCTAACAATATGGACTGGATCCCGCCGGTGCTGTTGGTTCAGGCGAACAAAGACCAAGGAGTCGGGGAATTGTTAAAGGCGATCGAAGATCACCACACCTACCGGCGCGAAAAAGGGCGCCTGAAAGACCAGGCCAAGAAGCGCCAGATTGTGATGGAAGAGGTGAAGGAAATTGTCCTGGAAGAAATGTCGGCGAAGATCGCCGAATCTCTTAAAAGGGACTTGCCTCAGGCGATCGAGAATCCCTACGAATTCGCACAAGACTATCTGAAAAGATTGGACGGAAAATCGTCTCGAAAGAAGGACTAGTCCAGCTCGTAACGGAAGCTAGCCGTGCTTCGCGTGGCAGGCCTGATGATGGGCTGTGACCACGCCCTTGTGACTGGTGGATCCGGTTCCGGGCGAGACAAAGGTTCCTTCGCTGGCCCAGCCCGACGTGATCGTCTTCACGGACGTGAGTCCGAGGAAGCCGGTGCCGCCTTCCACGCGGGTTCCACGCTCAATACCAGCCGCCTGCGAACTTCCCTGAATCCTTGAAACGCTCATAAAGAACCTCTCGTTGTTAGAGTATCGTCACGTTCCGCCTGAGCGGTTGCTCTATCTCTTCGAAATAAGGTCAGTCAGACGCTGCGTCGCCACCTGACTTCGGGCCGGCCCGCTCGCGAAACCGCTTCCCTTGGAGGCCGCCTTTTTCCGCATGTCTTCCAATCCCCAGGCTCGGACCTGGGAAGGCGAGGGATAGGACTCCACCAAATTCTTCAAATCTTCTTTGAATTTTTTGGAGATGATGAACTTCCCTTTGACCAGATACTGCGGCCTGGCCTCGTCCCACACCATGGCGAATTCCTTCTCATTGAAATAGACGGCCGGCAGAATGTGGTGCTTGATCAACGATTGGATACTGGATTCGGACCACTCGCCCTCGCGCAGCATCAAGGGATCGAAGGGCTTCCCGACGGGCCCGTCGAAATGGAAAACTGCCTTCTCCATCCATTCTTCTTCGGTCAAGAGATAAGAACCGTCCGGTTGCACATGCTTCTGAAACGCCTCGACCCATTCCTGGACCGTGTGTTTGGAGTCATCGACGAAGCCGGAGCAGAAGAGGGCGACAACGTCGTTGCGTCCGTTGAAATAAAGCTTCTTTTCGCCGCCAGGACCTGCCTTGGCCACTTGATTCCAGGCGATTTGAAACGTCTTTAAGGAGTGTTGAGAAGGCATTGTGATTCAATGCTAAATGAGGACCCTAAACTCGTCAATGAAACTTAGTGAACGAACAAAGCGCTTACTGCTCTGGAGTACCCGTCGTAAGCGGGGCATGGAGAGGATGCTTCTTCAGCTCCGATAAGCTGTGGTGGCTGTTTCCCGTCGCGTCACGGTGGGCCTTGATCGCCCGAAAGGAGTGGCTGCTGGCAAAACGACCACTGGCGGTCACCGCGTGCCCTGCATTTCCGACTGCTGTCTGAGGTTGGACCGTCAATTGAGCCATAACATTCTCCTATTTGAATTATCGGGAGCGATGGGGCCTAGAGTTGCTGTGCGGATCTATTTTTTGAGGAGTATATTCGCCAGCCTCTGCGCCGCCATCTCGCTTTGGCTCGGTCCCTTGGAAAATCCGCTGGATGGCCCACCCGCCTTACCGCCTGGTGACAGGCGTCCCCGGGCCTCGGCAACCCCAAGGGCTCGAACCTGAGAGGGTGAGGGGATCAGGTCGATCAATTCCTTCAGATCCTTCTTCACGGCTGGCGAGAGCTTGTAGAGGCCGTTCAGGAAGAAGGTAGGCTTGACCTCCTCGAAAATTTTTCGAAATTCCGCCTCGGTGAAGTAGATTGACGGCAGGATCTTCTCTTTGATGAGTTGCTCCATGTCGGCGGGTGTCCAGTCCCCCTCACGAAGCTGGAGGGGATCAAACGGGACGCCGATCGGACCCGCATAATGATACTTCACCTTGTCCATCCACTGGCCTTCATTGAGGGCGTAGGAGCCATCTCCGAGGCGCGAATCATCAAACGCCTTCACCCAATCCTTGAGCGAACACTGCTTTTCATCAACGAACCCCGTACTGTAGAGATAGACAAGGTCGCTTCTGTCCTTGAAAGTCAGCGACTTTTTCCCATCTTTTGCAGGCTTAGCAAGCTTCTCCCAGATGGATTGGAGGGTCTTGTAGGATTTCTCAGAAGACATTATTTAGAGCTCATCCTACTTTTTTGAATGCTTTTAGTCAATTTCTCTAATGATCGTGATAAGATGGCTTCTTAGGTGAGGGGGAGGGTGTGAACTCCCCAAATGAAAGAAAAAATTCTCCACAAAGCCCTAGGAAGTAAAACCCAGTTTTAAAAAAGACAAATAATTTAGAAGAGTTGCCCTCATCATTTTTCATCTCTGTCTGGCACGGAACTTGCTGCAATTTCCCTTATTCGGGAGAATCTATGTTTTTAAACGTCAAAGATTTTGATTTTCTCACTTTGTTGGAATCCCAGAAGGACGTCATTAAGCAGGAATTTTTAAACCTCGGCAAAGACCATGACTTGATCTTCCCTTATCCCCAGCCGGAAATGTACAGCCCCAAGGGTTGGGATCAATTTCCTCTCTACGCCTTCGGAAAACGTGTCGATGAATGCTGCTCCATTTGCCCCGAGACGGCCCGCATCATCGAATCCATTCCCAATATGGTGACGGCCTTCTTCTCGATCCTTCGGGCCCAATCCAACATCAATTGGCATTACGATGTCGAAGAGTATTGCAAACACGTTTATCGGTCTCATTTGGGTCTGATCACGCCGGAGGCCTGTTTCTTCAGCGTCGGTCTGGAGACGAAGATGTGGGAAGAGGGCAAGACGCTCATTTTTCAGGGGAACCAACCTCATGCGGCGTGCAACGGATCCATCGTCGACCGCATCGTTCTCATCGTGGACGTCAAGGTCACTCAGGAATCACCGGTGGTCGTACCTCCTTGCCTGCCGAGTGCTTGGCCAAAGCAGCTCAAAATGCCGTCTTTCAATTGATCGTCCTTCTTCAAATTTCATTGCCACTCAAGTAAGACTCGTCTATATGCTCGCGGCTCGCTTCGGCAGAGTAGCTCAGCGGTAGAGCAGGCGGTTCATACCCGCCGTGTCGGGGGTTCAAATCCCTCCTCTGCCACCATTAAAGTTAAGGGGAGATACCGCTCTCCCCTTAATAACCCCATCTGGACGCCGGGGGGAATAATCCTTTCCCACGCCAGGCGTTTCGGTTTTAATTCGTCCAAACCGGCCTTGCTCACTATTCCATGAAACATATCATTGCCATTGTCGGACGGCCGAACGTCGGCAAGTCGACGCTTTTCAACCGCATCCTCGGCGGCCGCAAGGCCATCACCTTGGACGAACCCGGGGTCACGCGCGACCGCCATTATGGGGCCGCCAATTGGGACGGTCACGATTTTTCCCTCATCGACACGGGCGGACTCTTTCTCACGGAAGCGGGCTCCGTCGAAAAAAAGATCCGCGAACAAGTGGATCTGGCCATCCGTGAGGCCTCGGTCATCCTCTTTGTCATGGATGGACGGGCGGGGCTGATTCCCGATGAGAAGGCGATCGCCGCTTATCTCAGGCGCTCCGGCAAACCCGTCCTGTTCGTCGCCAATAAGATCGACGGACTACAGCACCAAGACAAGCTCGGCGATTTTTATGCCTTGGGAGAAGAGATCTTAGGAGTCTCGGCGGAGCACGGGTACGCCGTCAACGACCTCCTCGATCGGGTCGTCTCCCTCCTGCCGTCCTCCGAAGGGGAGTCGAAAGAAGAGGCAAAGCCCATCCGTGTCGCGATTCTGGGACGACCGAACGTCGGAAAGTCGTCCTTGCTCAATCGTCTCCTGGGAGAGGAAAGGGCGGTCGTCCATAACGAGCCGGGCACCACGCGCGATGCGATCGATACGTCTCTAACCGTTGACGGACAAAATTTTCTCTTAATCGACACGGCCGGCATCCGAAGGGGGGCCAAATCGGCCTCGAAGGTGGAACGCTACTCGGTGATCACCGCCTTGCGCGCGATCGAACGCTCCGACGTCTGCCTGATGGTCTTGGACGCCGTAGAAGGCCTCCACCGTCAGGACGCCCACGTCGCAGGCCACATTGCCGAGGCCAAGAAGGGATTGGTCATCCTGTGGAACAAATGGGACGCCGTCGATCCGGGCAAAAAAAACGAAAAGCGGTTCGTCACGGAAACTTACGACCATCTCAAATTCCTGAGCCACGCCCCGAACCTCTTTGTTTCGGCGCGTACCGGCCACCGCTTCCCCAGCCTCAGGGGAGACATCAAACGGCCTTACGACGCCTGACGGATCCGCGTGAAGACCAGCGACGTAAATCGCGTGTTCGAGGGCCTGGTGACCTCCCACAATCCTCCCGTCTACAAAGGCAAGCCCATCAAGTTCTTTTACGCCACGCAGACGAAGACGCGGCCGCCGACCTTCGTCGCCTTCGTCAGCGCCCCGGAAGGGATGCACTTTTCCTTTAAACGGTATCTGGTGAACGGATTTCGAAAGGCCTTTGGATTCGACGGGGCGCCCATCGAACTCTTGTTCCGTCGGAAGAAGTGATCAAGCGCCGTTATTCTTTTCGCCCTCGTACAGCTCCCGTTTGATCGCATTGTAGGCCGCCTTGCGGATCAGGTAGTCGGAATGGCTCATCCCGGGGAGCAGGATGTTCTTCATGTTCGACACGCCTTCCGGGATATCCAGAATGGAACTCTTGTAGAAACACACACGGTCTTCCTTGGAGTATATCGAAACGAACCGGACATGCCGGGGCCACGCGCCTTTTTGGAGACGCCGGATGAAAGGCGACATCGGGTACATCTGCCACAAGCTTTTGGAAAAAATGCTCAGGGGCGAGAAAAGACCCACCAGGGCCCAGGGGTTACCGCCGTGCGGACTTCCCAAGGTGATCAATGCCCTGACCCGATGAGAGCCTCCCAACCGTTTGACGTAGTAGCGGCCGATCAGGCCGCCTTTCGAGTGTCCGATGATGCTGATCTTCTCCAGATTGTATTTCTGGCAAAGGCGCTCGATCTTATCGTGAACGAATTGGGCCATTTCCTCGATGCAACGCGTGTTGAAGGTGTCAAAGACGCCGCCCAAGTTGAAACTGAAGACGCAAAATCCGTCTTTTCTCAGGCGTCTCTCTAAGATGCTGAAGACCCGCCTCGTCGCCCCGAATCCGTACAAAAGGAGAACGGGGTGCTTGCAGGAGCTGAAATCGGTCAGCCGATCAACCTTGTTCCCCTGAAGGGCCAGGCGGATGTAAGTGACGGTCGTGCTGAGGTCTCGCTTGATCTCTCGAAAATATTTCTTCAATTGGGCGATATCCATTCTTAACAGAAAAAATAAAGGAAATCGGGCATGTCGTCAATTGACAAACCAAGGCGTTGCGGTTAGGCGTAGCCGGAAATATGCCCATCTATAAGCAAATTCCAAAGAGCAAAAAGCAATCCGAACAGCTTCCTTTCTACCGCCCCGTCGATCATGCGATCGAAATCATATGGGAAAAACGAAGGGCCTTGGCGCCGTTTGCCGCGGTGGCCGTCGCCATCCTCCTGATCTTTGTCGGAATGAAGATGTATTCCGCACATTACGAGGAGAAGGCGGGGGCCTTGCTGGATAAAGGATCGCTGGAAGACGTCACCAAGATCTATCCGCGTTCGCATGCCGCCGATATCGCGCGCATGAAATTGGGCAAGACGGCCTTGGATCAGAAAAACTGGGATCAGGCGATCCTCTGGTACGGACAGGTCACCCAGAATGCGAATGCGACACCCGTCCTCCGAGTGGCCGCCCAACAAAACGGGGCCTTAGCGTCCCTCAAAAAAGGCGATGCGGGCGCAGCCCTTGCCGGACTGGAAAAGGCGGCCCATGATCCCGGCAACGAAGATTCGGACTACACCCAACTCCTCCTCGCCCAAGTCCAAGAGACGGCCGGAACCAAAGACAAGGCCAAGGAGATCTATAAGTCCATTGCGGAGGGCGCGACGAACACCCCC
>CAZWYB010000121.1:1819-7509 GCA_964637745.1 uncultured Pseudomonadota bacterium | reverse complement strand
GGCAAAGGACGACAACTGGTCCACCATCGTGTTGATGGTGTTTTTCAGCTCCAAGATCTCGCCCTTGACGGTGACGGTGATCTTTTTCGACAAGTCACCCTTGGCGACGGCGGTGGTCACCTGCGCGATATTTCGAACCTGGGAGGTCAGGTTGTTCGCCATCAGATTCACGTTGTCGGTCAGATCCTTCCAGGTCCCGGCGACACCCTTCAAGACCGCCTGGCCACCGAGCTTGCCCTCCGTACCGACCTCGCGGGCGACGCGCGTCACCTCGGAGGCAAAGGAGGCCAATTGCTTGACCATGGTATTCACGATCCGGACGGTTTTTAGAAATTCCCCCTTGAGCGGACGGTGGCCGATCTTGAGGCTCATACTTTGGGAAAGGTCACCGTCGGCAACAGCGCCGATGACGCGGGCCATCTCGCTCGTGGGCCAGACAAGATCGCCGATCAATTCGTTGATCGAATCGATCCAATCCGCCCCTTCCCCTGCAAGACTTCCCTTTTCCAACCTCTCGTGAATTTTTCCGTCTTTCCCAACGAGACGGCTGACCCTCATGATTTCTTTTGTCAATTCACCGAACATTTCGTTCATTTCATTGAAGACATGGGCAATTTGTCCGTCGACTCCTTTACAACGGGGCAGGCGAACGGTGAAATCGCCTCTTTTGAAGCTGGTAAGAGCCGCGAGGATCTCTTTCTTATCGAGTGATTCTTTTTTGGGCGGAGCCAGGGACGGCATCAAGGCGGTTACGGTGGCGATGTGATGCGGAGACGAAGACATGAAGGGAATTTTTCTCCCATCCCTATCGATTGTCAATGAGCGGAGTGGCGCTCGGCAAATAAAACCTGATTTTCGGGTTCATACGCCCGGCATCGTTTCCCTCTCCATTTCTCTTCTTAATTCCTGTTTGCATCCGCACACCGGCCTCTTTAGGATAAAATTCGATGAAAAAGATCTTTCAGTACGGCGCTCAAGCTGTCCTTCTCGCCCTCGTTTATGCGGCCTCGGGCAAACTGGGCCTCTCCCTGGCCTCGCTTCACAAAAACGTCTCGCTGATTTGGCCGCCGTCGGGAATCGCCCTCGCCTCACTTCTTATCTTGGGGGAGTATTTTTGGCCGGCCATCTTTCTCGGGGCTTTTCTTGTCAATGATTGGACGCACGTCGGCCTTGCGGCGTCCTTGGGAATCGCGGCGGGAAATACCTTGGAGGCGCTCGTCGGATCACTTCTCCTTCGGCGCGTCGTCGGATTCCAAAACCCTATGGAGAGGCTGAAGGACGTCTTGGGATTGATTTTTTTGTCCGGCGTCCTCTCCACGGCCGTGAGCGCCACCGTCGGCGTCGCGAACCTTTGTCTGGGGAAAAGCGCGCCTTGGAATCTCTTCGGCGCTCTCTGGCTGCAGTGGTGGAGCGGAGACGCCTTGGGGATTCTCATCGTCGCGGCATTTTTACTGGCATGGATCGGCAACCCCCGCCAAGAGGAGAAGATTTCCTTCGACACGAGAGGCTTAAGCGGCATCCTCCTTTTTGTCATGCTCCTCGCCGTTTTGATCGAAACGATCTTTGGGAGCTGGGGCGGACGCCTTCATATCAAACACGTCACCTTCTTCATTTTTCCATTTCTGATGTGGGCTGCAATCCGATTCGGGCCCCGCGGGGCGACTTTAGCCACTTTGGTCATCTCCTCATTCGCTGTATGGACCACCTCCCAAGGCACGGGCCCCTTTATTCGGGAGACGCCGGAGGAAGGACTGGTCTTTCTCATGCTTTTCATGGCCACGTCCGCCTCCACCGGCCTAATCCTCGCCGCGACGAGCCGCATGATGAAGACCAGCGAGGAAAAATTCCGCGTTTTGGTCGAATCGTCCCCGGCCGGGATCGTGGGAGTCGATCTGGATGGCTTTATCGTCTATTTCAACTCCCATGCCGAAGAGATGTTCCGTTACGACAGGGCCGAGGTGATCGGGCGCTCCATCGAGGCCCTCCTCCCCGAGCGTTTTCGGGCGATCCACGGCAAGCACCGGATGGGTTATTTGGCGAATCCGGAAAAACGGCAGATGGGCGTCGGGCGCGATTTGATGGCGCGGCGCAAGGACGGCTCGGAGTTTCCCGTCGAGGTCGGCCTTGGGCCCATCGTCATGAGGGGCGAATCCTTGGTGATGGCCTTCATCATTGACATCACGGAGCGGAAAAAAAGCGAGGAGGAGCTCCTCCGCTTGAGCGAAATCAAGTCGGAGTTCGCCTCCATGGTGTCGCACGAACTCCGGACGCCCTTGAGCTCTATCAAGGAAGGGATCGAAATCGTCCTCGACGGCATCGAAGGCCCGGTCACCGCAGGACAGAAGGAGACTCTGAGCGTCGCTAAAAACAATGTCGGCCGCCTCGCCCGTCTGATCAACAACGTCTTGGACTATGCAAAACTCGAATCCGGCAAGATGGAGCCCCTCTTCGAGCAAACCAACATGACGGCCCTCGTTCAAGAGATTTACGACCTCATGAAATTCGCGGCGCAAAGCAGAAAAATCGCGTTTAAGTTCGAGGCCCCGGAGGAGACCGTCCCTTGTGTCTGCGATGTAGATAAGATCAAACAACTGATGATCAACTTAGTCGACAACGCGATCAAATTCACGGATGAAGGCGGCACAATCACTCTGAGACTGGAGCGGATGAACGACTGGATCCATCTCGAAGTCGAGGACAACGGGGCGGGCATCGCGAGGGAAGATCAGGCAAGGATCTTCGAGATGTTCGGACAAGCGATCCCTCGCCGGAAAAGCAGGCGCCACGGATCCGGAATCGGACTGGCCATTTGCAAACTGATCGTCGATATGCATCGAGGACAAATCATCGTCGAAAGCAGCCCGGGGAAAGGAAGCCGCTTCAAAGTCCTGATACCGACGCGGCTTTGAAAGCTTAGTTGCCGTTTTGGGTCACGAGCTTTGTGAGCAGGTTCTTGAGGTCTTGGGGATCGTAAGGTTTTTTGACGAACCCGGCCGCGCCGAGTTCATTCAGGCAGTAAGACTCTTCCTCGCTGTGGGCGGAAAAGAAGACGATGGGAATTTTCTGGCATTTGCCGTTCTGTTTCAGCTGGCCGTAAATCTCCATTCCCGAAATATCGGGGAGGCGGATGTCCAGCAAAACCAAGTCCGGCTGCCTCGACTGGATGGCCTCGACAACCCCTTTTCCTTCAAAAAAGCAAATGGGGTCATAGCCCCAGGCCTTCAAGCGCTTTGCAATCAGATTGGCCACATCCTCCTCATCGTCCACCACAAAAATGGTCGGTCGAGTCATATTGGGGAATAATACACTTGGCCCCTCGGGATGGCAACCAGATCGAGGTCATCCAAAGTGCCCGGGGACGGACTCGAACCGTCACGCCCCTTTCGGAGCACAGGATTTTAAGTCCTGTGTGTCTACCGATTCCACCACCCGGGCTTGAAGGGCCGGGTTGGTTTTAACCGATTTGCATTCGCAGTCCAAGAAAATCGAACCGCTCAAAGAATGATAAAACGACCTCTTTGAGGAGGGACGAGGCCGATGACTCGATTCAATCCGTAGTGAACCGACTCTCGAGCGACATTGGAGACCACGACTCTGGCCACCTGAGCCTCGGGTTTCGAGATGCGACTGCCCAGGACCACCCGATCTCGGAGCCTCTCATAGACACCCCTCCCCAAGCTCCCCCCGATCCAATGTTCGAGGGCCAAAAGGGGCGTGCTTAATAAAACCAACTGAAGAGGCGAAAGGCTGTAGGGAGACGAGTAGTAATAGGCCTCTCCCAGGGAAGCCACCCAATTGGTAAAGCCAGGATACTTGTTCTTCGGCTCGGTCATGACGACCTCAAGGAGCGTCGAAAACGCCAGGCGTCCCAGAGTGGACGGCTGGGTGAGGGTCTTCCACGTCCGAGCCCTATCTGAATGATAGGGCTGCCCGAATCTCGAAACCGATTCTCGCATCTGTGAAGGGTCTCCCAGGCTGTAGCCGGTGAAATTGGCCGGATTCCTGAGGGTCGAACGGTAGTTCTGCAATTCATGCGGAGTGACCTGTCCGTCGTCATTGGCATCGGCGAGTTTCAAGTGAAGGCGCGTGACGTGATCGCCGGCGGCATCCACCGGAATCGGTTGATTGGGGCTTTCGGGTGCCGGTTGTTGTGGAACCGCCGGTTGCGGCGGCGGAGGCGGAGCCGCGGGCTGCGGGGGCCTGGCCGGCTGAGCCAGGACGGAAGCGGGCCGCACCGCGAGGGTGGCCAAGCCGGCGAGCATTCCGAGACCAAAGGCGCGTCGGCTCATCGTTGTATCCGTCATGTTCGTTCCTTTCTGATCAATCGAAACAAGAGAAAGTTCAAAAGCAGGACGACCCCATAGAGAACGATATTCCCGGAAACCTGGATGCTGATCCCTTCCCTTGTCACAATGTTTTGTTCGTCTTCCTCGACTCGCCTTCTATCCTCGGCATCGATCCGTCGGTTTTCCTCATCGATTCTCCTGTTCATCTCGGCAACCACCCGGCTGCGTACGACCCCACCGCGATTGACGCAGATGTCCGTCCCGATGCTGTAGTTTCTAACCGTGTATCTGCGATGGTTCCTCTCAAACTCGACTGTTCCGGTAAATCGGATCTCGGGTATCCGCGGGCAATAAAGGCGGACGTCTTCGGAGCCCCTCTCGATCAGATAGATATTCCGAGACGTATCCTCATGCGGACGGATCACCCAGGGCAGCGTCTTGTCGTCGCCGGCGTCCGGGGTATAGGGGCGGGTGATGGGCTCTCCCGTCACAACGGTGTAAGGATGCGCCATCTGCCGGTCCGTCTGGAGGTACCGGATATTGGCCGGCTCGTCGGCCGCCTCCGGCATCTGCTGGCACTGGGTCAAAGAGACGGCCCACTGCCCTCCGAGGTTCGCGACGGCACTCCCCGCGGCGGCCCGGACCGCCGAAGGCGCGGTGGGGCAAAGATACGTCATCCCTCCTAGGATATAAGCCTTGTTGTCGTTATTGATCGTCGGACGGTGGTTGTCCGGATTCCTTAAGGGCTCTCCGACACGCACACGGACCCATCCGCGAGTCGGGTCGTTAGAGGCCGAGGGGGAGGCCGAAGGAGACACCTGGCTCGACGCCGATGGCGACAAGGCCGGAGCCGGGAGATGGTTGCTCCCCGGTTCATTTCCCGCGGGAAGACAAGCACCCGAGGCGGTCATCAAACCCGCCATCAAGACCGGGGACGTGGATCGACAGAAAATCACTGAGCCGTCAATCGAAGATTATCTGAAGGAGTTGTGTGTTTATTAAAATGCGGAAACATTAAGAAGACGTCGCGAAGGATTCCCCATAGGCCTTGAACGCCGGCTGTCCCAGGGCCACCCAGCTGGCGACATAGAAAAAGGCCCATGTGGAGAGGATGGCGACCGAAGGGACCGCCATCGCGTCGAAGACGAATCCCAGCCACCCCAAGACAAGAAGAACCCGGGCGTAGGTCACGGTCCGAATCCCGGGCTTGCGAAACTGCCGACCCATCCCAATCATCGTCAAGCCGAAGGGCACGGAACAAAATGCCACCAGGTAAACGAATTCCCTTTGGTGGGCATCTTGGGAGAGCGCCGGAAAGATCCGAAAGAGCAGCCAGCTCAAAGGAAAACTGAAGGTGAAAACGAATCCCGCCGCGATCCAACAGTAAGAGAGGATCGGCACGAC
>CAZWYB010000121.1:0-1809 GCA_964637745.1 uncultured Pseudomonadota bacterium | reverse complement strand
GCTGTACAACCTTTGTGTTCAGCGAGAAAATCTAACAAATAAAAGAAAAAAATGGTGTTAAAACGGCACCCCGCGTGGACAAAAAGTAAAGAGAGTGTCGGAAGGCGGGCCGGAATCTCGTGGCCGTTTCGTATGCGCTCCAGCCGCCACTCTTGAAGCTCCGTTCGTGCGGCCCGGTAATTCCTCGTCGAGCGGGAACTTAAGGTGACGAGGGTGAAGATCGGAATCGCAGCGATGACGCCGACCGGAACGAGGAGCGGCGGCAGATAGAGGGCCAGGGAACAGATCAACAGCAGAGTGACGGAGGAAAAAACGGCCAAGGCTGCAGCCCAACGATGACTGAAAAGCAGGAGGAGGCCGACACCGATCCAGATGAGTCCCACGGGATAGGCCGCGACCGTGAACGGCAAAAGGATCAGGGCCCCTCCCGTATCCGGACCGTTGGCATGAGCCAAGGTCTTGATGAAAGACCCCATGACGAAACAAAAACCCACACCCAAGGCGATCCACAGCCACGGAAGAATCCTAAAGGTCATCGGCTTGAGAGGAATGGAAGGTGCAAGTGCACCGGAATCCTTGGAATCCATATCGAAGAGGAAATAAGGCGCGGGCGGGAATCGAACCCGCGTGTAGCAGTTTTGCAGACTGCTGCCTTACCACTTGGCTACCGCGCCACCTTAATTAATCAAAGCGCAGCATTATGGCGGGAAATGGATCGGAGTCAACCTTCGTCTTTCTTGCGGTACAGGGCGCTTTCGGCGGTGCTTCTCACCTCTTCCAACGTATGACTCGGAGAAAACTCCCTCCATCGATCCCGAAAGCGCATGCCGATGTGGGAATCGCGTTCGATCGCGGAGAGCAAACCCAAAATGAGGACGACGGAGCCTTGATGCTCCTCCAACATCTCCTCATCGATGCCCTGGGCGAACCGTCCGCGCAGGCTCTCCAGGGAGACGACGGGGGCCCAATGCTGATTGAGAATGGAGACCAAGAATTCCAAATAGCCATCCAGCCCGGAGCCTTCGATCTTCGCAAGGACGTCCTCCTTTCGTTTCAGATGCTCGTCGGGGCGGCCGAAATCGCAGGCGAAGACGAGCCGCATCAGATCGGGGTCCGAAAAGAGATTTTCGACATGCCCGAGGGCTAGCGATTGTTCGGCGTGGGTGATCGCCGTCTGAACCTTGATCGCCACTTCCTCGAAGTGCATGCGCTTCAACAACTCCGCGGCAATCCCCAAATGTTGACGCGCCTCCTCAAAAGCCGATGCGGAGGTGGCCGTCCCCGCCCCGTGGAGCGGCTCAAGAAGCGCGCGCGCCTGTTCCAGGAAATAAATGCGTACCCTCAAGGAGCGGCGCTCGGAATCGAGGCGTTGGGAGATGCCACCGGAGATGATTTGGATCAACCTCTGAGAATCGCGGACCAGTTGAACGCCCGAAGGAGGCGACTCCACGAACTCGGTCCTCGGACCTGGGGCCCAGCCGGTCAATCGCTCCATGCCAAGACGCAGGGTCTGAACGCTATTGACTTGTCGAAGGAAGTTGACGAAGCCGCTTAAATAAGAAGGTGCGATGACGCGGCATGGCTTCATGCTGGTCGTTCAGCTTGTGTTTGCCGGGCGCGGGGCTGCGCAGGTGCTCCTATCGGCTCGAGGCGCGGGACATCCGCTTCGTCCTCGATCGGCTGCCGATGGAGCTTTTTCGTGGCAAGCTCGACCTGCCGCCAATCGGCGCATTCGGTCACTCGGGAGGAGGTCAAGCCGGCGCGCTCGCCCGTTCGCCGCAACAGGGGCAGCGGCCGCCGAACAGCCGT
>CAZWYB010000120.1:0-7559 GCA_964637745.1 uncultured Pseudomonadota bacterium | reverse complement strand
GTCAGACTTTTAGCGCCCTGCCTGCCGAGAAAAATCGTGGCCATGGCCATCAACTTCCCCGGCATCTTGAATTATTCCCCCGACATGTCCGAACCACTAGTCTTCGTGAAGCCGGGAACATGCGTGGCTTCACCGAAAGACACTATCTTCAACCCGTTCCCCGAATTGCCGTGGTGGGGCGAAGCGGAACTGGCCGTCGTCATCAAAAAGGAAATGCGCCACGTGTCCTTGCATGATGCGTCTCAATACATTTTGGGATTTACGATCGGAAACGATACGACGGTGGAAAACGTAGACCACAGAGATCATCATTTGGCCCGCTCGAAATGCCTGGACCATTTTTGCGCTTTGGGCCCTTGGATCGATACGGATTTCGACGCTTCCGATTGCATCATCGAAGCCGTTCAGAACGGCGAAGTCATTCGTCGAGGGCGTTCCAGTCAACAGATTTGGCAATGGCCAAAAATAATTTCTTGGCTTAGTACGTGGATGACTTTAGAACCCTGGGACGTGGTCCTGACCGGAAACCCTCCGGATACGGTGGGGATGCGTTTTCTCGGCGACGGGGATACCTACGTCGCCCGCGTCGAGGGGCTCGGCGATTTAAGCAACCAATTCGCGTTGAAGAAAGTTTGAATCACAAAAGGAAAGGCAGAATCTATGTATGATTTTTACTTCGGCTCTCGCGAGGAAATAGCCACCAACGAGACCAAGTTTCTCATCAGCGTGAAGAGGATGATGCCTCGTTGGGTCAACTCGATTCCGGATTCCGAATTCATCGCCATGGCCCAATTGCTGGACGCGCAAGGAAAGGAATCCGTCAAGCGGAACCAAAAATTCGTCGCGGTCGAGACCGGGGCCGGGGCTAGCAGCATCGCGTTCATCTTCTACGCCTTGAAGTACAACGGCCTGTCGTTCACGTGGGACATGAACGGCGAAAAGGGCTCCCTGATCAGAACGATTTGCACCGAGACGATAGGTAATTATTTCAGAAAGAACATCGATGAAAACTGGAAGTTCGTCGCCTTCGACAGCCTTTCACCCTATCTCGGCCTGCCCGTTCTTAAGGATATGGTCGATCATGTGGATTTGTTCATTCACGACAGCGAACACACGTGGAACACGGTCAAAAAGGAAGTGATGACCGTGATCCCTCTGTTGCGCGACGGGGCCATCGTCGCCTTGGATGACGCGAATTTGAAATTCCTTCATACCAATATCGGCTATATCAACACGCAGCGGAGAAAGTTGGGCTTGCCTGCGGCGGAGAATCCCGCGAACAATTCATCAAAACCGTTTTATGTCGAAATCGAGGGCCTTTTGAAAGAGTACTGGGACGCGGTGGAATCTTTGCCCGACTATTATAAGGAAAAATTCGCTGACGACCCTTATTTCGCTTATTTCAATTCGGAATTTCAAATCAACGCCGGCTTCGGGACCGTCAATAAGGACGGCCTCGAACATCGGTTCGACAGCTGGCGCGTCTCCAAACGCAAGAGCAGATAAAGGATCCTACCTTGGCAAAAGTCGTCGTTGGTATTCCAGCCCGAATGGGCTCATCACGTTTCCCGGGAAAGCCCTTGGTGAAAATCCTGGGCGTTCCGATGATCGAGCACGTCTATAAGCGGTGCCGATTGGCCAAAAACATCGATGACTTATTCATCGCCGCCTGCGATGAAGAGATAAAGCGGACGGTGCTCGATTTTGGAGGCAAGGTTTACATGACCCCTCCCGAGATCAGCCGGCCCGGTCTGCGGGTCGCGGAAGCCTGCAAACAAATGAGTCTGGAGGACGACGACATCGTCGTGGTCGTTCAAGGCGACGAACCGATGGTCCATCCCGGCATGATCGATTTGGCCGTCGAACCCATGCTTAAGGATCCAAAAATTCAAGTGATTACTTTGGTGGGGCAAGCGAATGAACGGGAATGGCTCGACACGAATGAAGTGAAAGTCGTCACCGACTTGAACAACGACATACTCTTCATGACCCGCAGCCCGGTTCCCTCCAACACGCGTAACCGGGTGGGGACTCGCCTCAAACAAGTGGCCATCATGCCCTTCCGCAAAAAATTTCTTTTAGATTTTCAGGATATGTCCGAAACGCCTCATGAAATCGCGGAATCGGTGGAACTGCTTCGGGCGTTAGAGCATGGCATCAAAGTCCGGGCGGTGAAATCGGATTATAAGACCATTTCGGTCGATACGGAGCCCGACCGTCAGGAAGCGGAAGAGGCGATGAAGCGCGATGAAATCTACAAAAAATACTCGTGAATCGAATGAAAGATTCATGATGGGAGGATCGCTGTGATACTCAGGACGAACCGCCTTAAAACCCATCTCAAATCCGGCAAGACCGTCTTCGGCACGTGGTCCATGCTGTCGTCGCCGACGGCGGTCAACGCGATCGGTTACGCCAACATGGATTTCGTCATCCTTGACCTCGAACACGGCCCCAGCGGCTACGAGACCTTGGAACAGCAGCTGTTCGCCGCCGAAGCCGCCGGCTACGACCCGATCGTTAGGGTCGCCAACAGCAATGAACAAAATATCCTCCATGTTTTGGAGGTCGGAGCGCAGTCTTTGTTGGTCTCCCATGTGTCCTCGGCCGAAGAGGCTCGACGAGTGGTGAGCGCCTGCAAGTATGCGCCTGAGGGGGATCGAGGCTTGTCCCCTTTTACCCGTAATCATGGTTATTCGGACGTCGAGCTCGCCCCTAAGCTCAAGAAGGCGAACGATGAGATGTTCGTGGGGGTCCTCGTCGAGGGCAAAAAGGGTTTGGAGCAGTTGGAAGACATCTGCAAGATCGCCGACCTCGATATGGTCTATGTCGGAATCTACGACATTTCGCAAACCCTCGGCTTGGCCGGCAACGTCAGCCATCCCAAGGTCATGCAAGTGGTCAGTGACTGCGTGAAAGTGATCGCCACTCATGGCCTGGTTGCCGGTTCCGTCGCCAGGGATCACGACTACATCAAGTTTCTTTTCGAAGCGGGATTTCGCTTCGTCTCCTTCCGCGTCGATTGCGCCGTCTTGCGGGATGGATTTCAGACGGCCCGTAATTATTTCGATGACCTCGTCAAGAGCGCCGAAAAAACACCCTCGAAGGGTTCCAAAAACTGATCTTGAATGAAACGCGGCCGAGTCATATTAGCTCATCATCGATTCCCTGCGCGGCAACTCAACAAAATTGCATCCCATGACGGCGCTCGATGGGTTTTTCTGGCCCAGGATTATTCCAATCTCCTGGAATGGAAGCATCGGCTGGGACGTCAATTCGTATATGTGGATGTCTCGATCCGCATCAAAAATGCATCGGAACGCTTGAGGAGTCCCTTTCTTGATTTGATCGCTTCTTTGGGCGAGAGTCGACATTCCCCCGCGTGGTGGTCGTCGCGCGTCTCCGAACGCAATACGACCGTGAGCCAATTGTTCCTTTATTGTTGCTACCTCGAAATCGCGGGGTCATTGTTCGAGGAAAGCGCCGAGGACCTTCTCATTGTTTCCGAGAGCTGGGAGCTCTTGGATTGCATCTCCGAGGAAGCTGAGAGCCGCGGGATCGAGACCGTTCGCGTCCGCCGACGTCCGAGATTTCGAATCGGGCTATCCAACGCCGTCAGGATCGGGCTGAGAATTCTACGCCTCTTCTGGAGAGGAGCAACAGAGGGTCTGATCGGGTTCAAAAAGATCCATCCCAAGACACCATGCGTCTTGATTCATACCTATTTGGAAGAAGGTAGTTTGGGATCGGATGGATATCTGCATGATCGGTATTTCCCGAACCTCTCGTCCTGGCTCGCCGGGCAAGGTTTTTCGGTCGTGACTCTGCCAGTCCTCTTCAACCTCAAGAGCTCCCGTCTCTCCATGTGGAGGCGTCTCCAATCCTCGAAGGGAATCGTTCTGAACCCATTTGGCTATTATCGATTCGGGGATTATCTTTTTGCAATCAAAGAATCTTGGAAAGCCTTGTCGCTTTTCAATCAGGAAATCACACTGGAGGGCATGCAAATCGGACGTCTATGTCGCGCGGAGGCTTTGCGCACGGGCTTTGGCGGTTTGGAGGCATTGCTCTACTCGAGGCTTCCTCTGAGACTCGAAAATTCAGGCGTTCCGATTCATACTTTGATCGCTGAATTCGAGAATATGATCAATGAAAAATTGCTGTTCTACGGTTTTAAGCGGTTCATGCCCGACACTTATCGCATCGGCTACCAGCACGGGGCCTTGTTTCCGCTGTTGCTCTGCGGATATCTCACGGAACGTGAGGCCCGCTACGCCCCATTACCCGACCGCATCGTCTGTCATAGCGACCATTTCCGAGATATCTTAACCCGGGACGGATTGCCTTCCGAATTGGTTGCGGTCGGCCCTTCTCTCCGCTATTTATATCTTTTTGATTCTTTGGAATATCCATCCCGCCAAAAAACGCGTACCTGCGACAAAAACGTCTTAGTGGCTTTGCCTTTCCAGTTGTCTGAAGCGGCGGAACTCGTTTGCAAAGCTCTATGCGCATTCGCCGATACCCGTCACATTAAGATACTCTTCAAAGTGCATCCCATGGGGACTCCCACCGAGATCCTTAGGAGCGCCGGTTTGAAGGAGCTTCCCACTCACATGACATTCGTGCATGACGAACTGAGGGACCTCGCGGATAGAGTGAAGGTGGCTGTTTCCAGCGGCTCAACATCGATCTTTGAATTGCTCGCAAGAGGCATTCCTGTGGTGGTCGTAGGAAGGGAAACGGCTCTAGACTTCAACCCTTTGGCCTACTTCCCCGGGCACGACGATGTCATCACGAATCCGGTCGACCTGCAAGACGCCGTTTTGAAAATTTTGAACGCCTCGGCCGCTGAAAGGACGCACTTCACCGAGTTCGGCATATCTGTTATAAAATCTTGTTTTTCTCCGATCACGGACAGCAATAGGAACGTATTTTTGATGGAACCGGCTCAAACAACTTCTCCTAGAAAGGATTCCTTTGCAAAGCAGCACGCCTATTCATAAGCCGCTTCATGGGAAGACAGCACTCGTCACGGGGGGAACGCGTGGCATCGGCGCCGCCATCGCGGCCCGACTCCATGCTGACGGGGCCGAAGTGACGACGACGGGCACCCGTTCGAATGGAAAACCCCCTCCGGGATGCCGCTATCTTTCAGTCGATTTCTCCGATCGTAAAGCGGTGGAACACTTCGCAGCCGAAATAGCCGGTGCCGGTTTCGATATCCTTGTCAACAACGCCGGCGTCAATAAAATCGATCCTTACGCCGAGATCGATCTGAACGATTTCGACCGGATTCAACAGGTCAACGTGCGTGCTCCCTTCCTTCTCTGCCGGGCAGTCCTTCCGGGCATGAAGGAAAAGAAGTGGGGGCGGATCGTCAACGTCAGCTCCGTCTTCGGCAAGATCAGCAAGGAGCTGCGCGCCTCCTATTCCACGAGCAAGTTCGCGCTGGATGGGATGACCGCGGCCCTCGCCGCAGAAGTGGCTGCCGAGGGAATCTTAGCGAACTGCGTCGCCCCCGGCTTTATCGATACGGACATGACACGTAAGATTTTAGGCGAAAAAGGCATGGCGGAATTGGCCGCCCGCGTTCCGGCCAAAAGGCTCGGACGGCCCGAAGAGATTGCGGCCTTCGTCGCCTGGCTGGCTGGGCCCGAAAACACCTATATCAGCGGCCAGAACATCGCAATCGACGGCGGTTTCACTCGTGTCTGACCCCCTCGTCATTCAATCCCATCGTGGCCCTTACGAAGTCGCTTTCGACGAAGAGGCCTTTGACCGCCTCGACGCCTCCGTTCCCGCGAAGGCCCATTTCCTGATCGATGCGAAAATCGCCTCCCTCTACGCGAAGACCTTAAAGAATGTCCTATCGTCTTCGTCCGTGCTCCTGATCGAGGCGACGGAGCCTAACAAGTCGCTCGACAAATTCACGGCTTACGTGGAGCATCTGGTGGAGAAGAAGGTCCGACGGGGAGACATGCTCGTTGCCATGGGCGGCGGCATCCTACAGGACATCGCCTGCTTTCTTGCGGCCACCCTCCTTCGCGGTTTGGAGTGGCATTTTTACCCGACCACCCTTTTGGCTCAGGCCGATTCCTGCATTGGATCCAAGAGCTCCATCAACGTCGGCAAGGCTAAGAATCTGATGGGTACATTCACGCCCCCGAAATCGATCTTCATCAGCACGCGGGTCTTGGACACGTTGAGCTCTGTCGAACTTCGCTCTGGCATCGGCGAAATGCTCAAGGTGCACGCCATCGATTCGCCGGCGTCGTTCGACCGCATCGCTTTCGACTACGCCGCTCTCCTGTCGAGTCGAACCACCCTCGTGGAATACATCCGCCACTCCCTGCTCATCAAAAAGAGAATTATAGAAATTGACGAGTTCGACCAAAACGTCCGGAACGTCATGAACTATGGGCACAGCTTCGGGCACGCCATCGAGTCGGCGACCGATTTTTCCGTCCCTCACGGCATCGCCGTCACAATGGGAATGGACATGGCCAACTTCGCGGCTTCTCGGCTGGGGCTGACCGACGCCTCCCACTACCGACGGATGCGTCCTCCACTCAAGGCCAACTTTCAGGGCTTCGAGGGTCAGGAGATCCCGCTGGACCTCTTTTTAAACGCCATCTCCAAGGACAAAAAAAATGCCGGTGCCGATCTGAACCTCATTCTCCTGGATCGGGATGCGCGAGTACACCGTGTGGCGATCCCCAATGATGGGCGATTCAAGGACATCTGCTCCGAATATCTCCTGGAGGAACGCCGCAAATGAAGAACGCCGTGCCGGTCGCCGTGACCTCCCGCTCATTTTCCCGACATCCCGTCCTCCGGGCGGAGATTTTGGCGCGCTATGAAAAGGTCACGTTCAATGATGAGGGCCGTTCCCTCGAGGGTGCATCCTTGATTGAGTTTCTCAAGGGACATCAAAAGGCCATCACGGCCCTTGAAACGATCGATGAAGCCGTCCTCTCCAAGCTTCCCGAACTGAAAACCATCAGCAAAGTGGGCGTCGGCATCGATATGATCGACTTGCGCGCGCTCGATCGTCACGGCGTTCTCTTCGGTTGGACCGGCGGCACGAACAAACGCTCCGTCTCAGAGTTGGTATTGACCCTCGCCCTCATGCTTCTGCGGCATCTTTTGCCATCGGCACTGGAAGTCCGATCCGGCGTCTGGAAACAGAAAAAGGGAAATTATCTGACCGGCCGCACCTTTGGCCTCATTGGCTGCGGCAACGTGGGGAAAGACTTTGCGGATCTCCTCAAACCCTTCCAATGCAAAATCCTCTGCTATGACGTCGCCGATCTCGCGGACTTCTGCCGTCAGTCGGGTGCGGAGTCCGTTCCCCTGGAGCGGCTTCTGCGCGAAGCGGACCTCATCTCGATCCATCTGCCCTTGAACGTTGCGACCGCGAACCTCCTCGACGCCTCGAGGCTTTCCCTGATCCGGCCCGACGCCTTTTTGATCAACACGGCCCGTGGCGGCTTGGTCAGCGAAACCGCCTTGAAAAATGACTCCAAACACGGCAAAATCGCAGGGGCCCCCCTCCGATT
>CAZWYB010000119.1:0-7589 GCA_964637745.1 uncultured Pseudomonadota bacterium | reverse complement strand
CGAGCGTTTGGGTTTGGTGGATGTCGGACTGAAGTCCCTTCCCAGCGATGCCGATGATATCTATATCTGGAGCGACGGTTTTCAAAAGACCAAACAAGACACAGATTGTGGTCAGGCGGGTAAACTGCTGCTGACCGATGACGGCGGGAAGCAATTCAATCCAGGTTCTCCCGTTTATGACAAATATAAGAATTTAGTAACCGGAACTCTTTGCAGCGACGCCCAAGATAATGACCCTTCCAATGATTGCGAAGGGTATGTGAAGGATGCAAATAGTTCTGTGCCGTATTGCCGTATCGATCTCAAAAAGGCCGGGGTCATGCAATATGACGACAAGGCGATCAAGAAACTGACGACGATTCTGGGCATTGCGGACGCCAAGTTCACGCTCGTAGCTCGTTACAAAGATGGATCCGTCAAGACAGCGGACGCCTCCGTTACCATGGCGGCTCCGACCATTTCCAATGTTTCGATTGCATGGAATGACGACGGCAGCAAAAAACTTCACGTCAAGTTCGATTATAAAAACGTGGACCCGTCGTTTGGAGCGACCATTGGTGACGGTGAAGGTAGCCAAGGGGTATGCGATTCAAACAGCCTTCCTCCGGATAATTCAGGTTCGGGTCATTATGAGGCCCACTGCACCCCGACGGGAAAGATCTATGAGATGGATTTGATCGTCTATGGGTTGGGGGCTTCGTCGATGGTTACGGATGTTTGGAGCTTTACCCTGGGTGATCCTCAATTGACCCTTAATATGGGGGCCTTGACACCCGCCTCCGACTGCAAGGTGGTCCCTTCCTCGAGCTGCTGGGGTACGATCACCTTGCACTGGAGTGCAGTTGTCTCTACGACGCTAACGCATGTCGGCGACGGATCTCAAATAACGGGGGCCATCTCGTCTACGGATTTGTTCAAGGCCGTGAAACTCAAGACCTTCAACATCAAAACTGGTGCATATGATGACGATACGTCGGCCACTAATGATGGGGCGAATTTCACCGGGCTGACCGTCGATCACGACCACTTTCAGTGGAAGCTGCACGTTGAGTCTTTGTCAGGTAATGTTTTTGAAACCCAGCCCGTTAAATATCAGTATCCGACCCTCGACAACGGCGGCTATTTCGAGATTTTAGGTTCCTCTAGCAACGGCACTTGTAACCGCAGCGGGTCCTGGGACTGCGATGGTGACGATGACGAGTGTTCCAACGATTCGACAACGACACTCACGCAAAACATTGTCTTCTATGCGGATCATCTCAGGACTTTCTCCGTGGATAATTGCCAAGGGGCGACCGTCACGCTCGCGGACAGTAGTGGTAAAAAGATCAACTTCCCGGAGCATTTATCGGCCGAGGCGTATTCCAGCAATACGTACGTCGTCACGTATACGGCTTCTGAAGCTCATCATGATGAGGGGGCGGACTGTGACGGGGTGAATCACGCCATGAGCCATACGTGTACGTTCAATGTGACGACCTACGACGGAAATACGGCCAAGATCCCAGTTACCAACACCTGCAATTTTTCCTATACGATTAGATGGAAAGATGGAAGTTGCAACGGGGGGGAGTAACTCTTGGACGGCTTTCGGCCGATAATATAGAATACAATGGTAATATTTATGACGCGGTACCCCAAAGTTTTGATCACGATACTGGCGATGGGAGTGTTTCTGGCAGCCTGTCAGCAGGCGCCGGGCGGCGGTGGTGAGATGAAGGCTGTGGAAGCGCCTCCTCTTGTGGAAGAGATGGGGGCAGCCGCCGCGGGTGGCGGTAGTAATGGAGGAATCGTTTCAGCTCCATCTGATACCTCTCCCCTGGGCGGCATTATCCACGACGAAACCATCTTTAAGCCGCCGACGGTTGTTTTGCCGTCGGAGCCAATGACGAATGTGGTTCTACCTCTACCACCAAGCCTGGGTAGTGTAGTAACCACTATACCGAACTCCCAGCCTCCGGCCATAGATCCTGGATCTTCCGGGTCTTCAACGGTGCCTGACAATCCGGGCCAACAGGAGGACCCTTCTAAGGCGCCACCTCAAATCAAGTCGATCGGATCGCTAGGAGAGCCCGACCTCAACGGAGCGGAAATCAAAATTGATCCCGCCCAAATGCAGAAGATCATCGAGGCCCTGAAACAGGCAAAGCCTCAAACACCGCCGCCTTCGAATCCCATTCAGTAGAATTGTGCATAACTAGTTCACTCACTGAGTACTTTGCAGCGGTTATTCTTCCCTTGGTTTTAAATTTCATTAATAGTTTCAGATAATTAAAATGGTTTTCTTTCTGGCACTTGGCTTGCTAGTCAAGAGGTCTGAAGGAGCCAGTCATGAAAAACTTCAGAGCCTTCTTTACCCTCATCCTCGCCATGGCGACGTTGTGCGTGGCTGGTTGCAATACGAACGGAGGAGGGGACGACGGAAGCGAGGTCTCTTCTCTTCACAACAAAATCAATGCCCTCCAACAGCAAGTGGATGCGGGCAATCCGGTCCCCAGCCAGTCCTCGGATGATTTTTCGAACGACCAGAAAAAGGACACGCAAAAAGATTATTCGGATCCCAACGACAAATACAAACCGCTCTGTTTGGAAGACAGCGACTGTCTTTCTGGGCAGCTCTGCAATAAGGGGCAGTGTCAGGACGATCCAAATGCGGTGAAACAGGACGGCGCCGACCAATGCCCCCAAGTGGCCGCTGACGCGACCTACAAAGGCAAGACCGTTATTGTGACTTTCGATCGTGAAATCAGTTTCGACACTATTCTGCGCGATTCTCTCGAAGTCGATGGCGGGACTTTCTATGCCGTTTCCGTCAAGCCTGAGAACGGAAACAATAAAATCGCCGTCTTTGAACTGCAGGACCTTCCGAAAGAGGGAGTGCCTTATAAATTCGTGCTTCATGGAGGACAGGGCTTAGGTCCCAAAGATGCAAAGACCAACGTCTACATGACGACGGATCGCGTTTGGCATCACACCTATACACAAATAGCTCCGATTCCACCGGTCCCTGGCCAACAGTAACCCATCTGGATACCTGCCTAAAAGGGGCATTTCAGCAATCCTTGCTGAGATGTCCCTTTTATTTTGTCTGAATCCTGCTTTCAAATATGCGCCTTAATAGTTCACACTATGAGATATATTGAAATTGGATAGAAGTTTGAAAATTATATATTTTCAATAGGTTATAAATTTATTTTGATTGGTATCACACTTGCATTCTCTATTGGCAGGAGGGTGAGTTATGAAAAAGATTTCTTCAATGATCGGTGGCGTAGCCGTGGCGCTCGTTTTCACGGTGGTTGGGTGCGGAGGGGGTTCCTCCAAGCTCAATAAGAAGGTCAGCGGGAATACGCAAAACAACAACCAGACTTCGGACAATAATAATATTCTTCCAGATGGCGGTGGGAGCGGTTCGACGATTCAACTCGCCGATACCAACGGGGCCTGGCTGGCCACCCGCTACGAGGTTACAGATCCCAATCCCGATCCGGGCAAGCCCGCGCAGTGGGAGGCCATTGCCGACGGCTTTACCGTGGGTGCCCTGATCAAGGACGGCAACGTCCTCTTCGGCGTCATCGCCCCCAAGGCCGATTGCGTCAGTTACGGAACGGGAACGCTCACGGCCGCAGGCGCCGGCCAGCTTTCGCTGAACGGCCATGACTTCGGTGCGACGTTCAACAGCCCCAACATGAATTGGACCCAGCTCGATTTCCCCTTCAAACAGGGAGCGAAGGTCGACATCGACTGGAGGCCCTTCGACTCCAAGTCCGATAAGTGGCCCAGCAAGACCTGCCCGTAATCACAGAGCTACGCAAAAATAATAGAACGATTTAGCTCAGTACTGACGCAATTTATTACTTACGCGTACGTCAGTAAACGACGACGCAAGGGGGGAATGGACATGAAAACGGCTCATCGATTTTTAGGCGGTTTGGCGGTTCTTTTGGCCTTGGCGGCTTCCGGTTGTGCCTCGGCGCCGAGCAAAATCTCGGACGATCAGATCCAGCAACTTCAAGACAAGATCGATCAACTTGAGGCTCAAGTGGCCGCACAGAAAGGCGGCATTATCCCTCCGAAGGGCAAGGGGGACAACAGTCAGAGCGTCTTTTGCAAGGCGGATATGGATTGTCTGTCGGGAGAAAGCTGCCATTCCGGTTTCTGCATGAATTCCGATAAGCCGGTGGCCTTAAACCTCTCGGATATCGCTGGAAAGTGGCAGGCGAAAACGGCCACCCAAACGAGTTCGAGCGGAAAGAAGATCGATTTATTCAAGAAGGGAGAGACGCTCACCTTGGAATTCACGTCGGACGGGATCTGGACGACGACTCTGACGGACGACCAGGGCGTTTCCACCGTCTATGACGTCGTTCACTTCAATATCCTCTCCGGCGACAAGCTTGAAGTCGAAGAGTTGGATGCAATGGCTTCCTTGTCCTTAGATAACGATGAGCTCACGATCTCCCAATTACCCTACGGCAAGGTCACGCGCGACTTCGTCCTCAAGAAGGTTTCCGATGCCGCCCCCGCAAAGGATCTGGCCGTCTCCGACATCGTCGGCAATTGGAAGGCGATGAGTTACGTCGTTAAAAAGGCCGACGGAACCCGTGAAAACATCCTGGCTAGCCAGCCGGGAGTGACGCTGACAGCGGAGATCGGCAACAGCAAGGTCATCAATTTCCTCTTCGATGACGGCAAGGGCAATCAGACACCCTACACCTGTTCCTTCCAGCTCAAGCCCGGCAATCAGATGGCCATCGACAAAAACAAGCTGCCTTTCGCGATCGGGCGTTTCGGAGATGATATTTTGACGTTCACCGGCATGCCAGACGCCTTCGGAAACACCGTCGATGTCGTGTGGTTCAAGTCAAAGGCCCCGGCCGGCCTCTCTCTTTCCGACATCGCCGGTAATTGGAAGGCGACCAGCGATGTGATGACGGACTCAAGCTCAGGACAGGTCGTCGATCTCATCAAGAGCGGTTATTTTGTGAAGGCGACGATCGATGCGAACGGATCGTACTCGCTCACCGTCGTCAATCCTCAAGGAGTGCCCACCACCTCGAATGCGAAGTTAAGCGTTGAGGCCGGTAACAAGTTGGCGATCGACGGCGGAACACCCTTTGAGGTCTCCATCGTCAACGATGTGATGACCTGGAAAAAGGTTCCGCTGACTCAGACCGTGACGGCTGACGTGACTTGGAAAAAGATTTAAGGCGTCCATACACCCACCCTGCGAGGCCCCCTGTTGCCATTATGGCTCAGGGGGCCTTGTTTTTTTGGTGATGGATTAGTTCACAAAGTAGGATCAATCAACAAATTGAGTATTAATAAATATTAATAATATTAATAAGTTACAAATGTTTCCGATTGGCATCATCCTTGCTCCTTTTACCTGCATGAGGGGAGGGCTTATGAAGAAAATTTCCTTTTTCGGTTCCTTGGTGCTTGCGGCCATTTTCTTGGTCGCCGGTTGTGGCTCATCCCCTGATCAGGGCGACAAGACGGACCCTGCACCCAGCTTCGATTCCGGAAACATTGCTCAGGCAGGAAACAAAAATGGGGTGGCGCCGTCCGGACCGGCAGCGGCGTCTTCGGCCCTGACGCTCGACAACTTGGTGGGCATCTGGCAGGCGACGTCGTTTATCGATCATGCCTCGGGAGAGGCCGTCGACCTCAAGGGTTATGATCCGACGATCGCGGTTACGGCCGATGGAAGGCTGACGCTCACGATCCACACCGGCAACATTTATCCCATCGTTTATCACGCGACCTTAAGCGTGGAAGGTGAAAACCAACTCAAGGCCGATATGTTTGGGAAAGACGCCTTCGATGTCGTCTTGTCGAACGACACGATGACCTGGACCGCCGCACCGTATGCGATGGCGGTTCCCTTCAAGATCGCCAGCAATTTCGTCGATGCCACCTGGCAAAGAATCTCGACCTATGTGCCCCCACCGTTTGACCTGAGCTTCTACGAAACTACTGGCAAGAGGAAGGAGACGAGCTCATGTGTTCATAATCACGTAGGGCCCTCGGAGGACGTTTTGAAAACGCATCCCGAGGCGTCCGTCACGGTGAATATTAAGATCAACGAATACCTCAAGTTCGTCTTTGACGACGGCAAGGGAACTCAAACCCCGTATCTGGATCATTTCAGCGTCAAGACCGGCAACTGGATGACGATCGATAAACTGAAGGAGCCGTTTCCCATCGCGCTCTCGGGAGACACCCTGACGTTCACCGCGATGAAAGACATCTACGGCGACACGGTCGACATCGTTTTCGAGAAAACCAACTGACGGAGAAAAGGCAGTCTGCCGAACGCAAAGTAACAAGGAGGCTTTATGTCAGAAGTCGGAGAACGAGAGCCCATCAGGACATGCGATGTCGCCGCGGCCATCATGAAGGCCGATCCGAGCGTTAGCGAGGATCAGGCCCTGGAGATCGCCGGCGAATTGGACAGCCATGACTCTTGGTACGGCGGTCGCGATGGCAAAGTCGAGGTCGTTGTTGACGGTTGGCAGGAGCAGGAACGGATTTGCCGCGTCGTCTCCGATATCGTCGACACGCCCGACAAGAGCAAAATCCAGTCGGTATTGATTAATATGCTGACGTACCGCCCTGCGATTCCGCCGGCTCCCGGCCGCGAACCGGTCGAGGTGGCCCCGGAGCCTGAACTGCAGCAGGCGTCGAGTTTGCAGATCGATATGCTGGCGTTCTATCTTGAGAAGGTCGCAAAGTCGCCCCTGATCGATCCGGCGCTTCGCAGCGAAATACAGACGGCCGCTGAAATCGCGCGGCGTCATGCCCCCGAGTTTGACCAATCCAAAAGGATAGTGAACGACCCGTTGATCACGGAGCTCTGTCGCTCCAATCCTGAATTCAAAAGGATCTTTCGAGAAGCCGTCGTGCTTGGCGAGTGGAGCCGTGGGTTGAAGGAACGCATCGGAAGCGGTGTCCTTACTTCCGAGGATGCAAAGACCCTGAAGCAGGCCTTTGAGACGATGAAACAGTACGATCGAATGGTCTCGGAGGCCCGAGCGGGGGTGAAGCTCGGCCAAGAACTTCGAGAGGCCCAGGTCACCGTCTCCGGAGTCGCGCCGAGTTACAGCTCCGAAGCCCTTCGCAATATCCGCAGCATGGGTGTGGCATTCCGTCAGTCCGCTGGAGCCGCGGCGAACGCCGTGGGACGCGTCGGAACGGCCGTGCGCGGCGCCGGGATTTCGGTGAGCCAGAGCGGCGGGGCCGTTCCGAATCTGATGGCGAGGGGCGTTGCCATCGGTGTTGGTGCCACATTGGTGGCCGTCGGCGCCGTGGCGGGACTTGCCTATTATCTCGACCGACGAGAATCACCGAAGGATCCGGTCGCGGTACCTCAGCCCCAGCCGTCCTCGCCTCGAGGAAGCGTCACCGTTTTGGAAGAGATCCGCATCGAAGGGGATCCGACCATCTATCAATTAGAGGATCTGCCGAATGCCGATCCGAGGCCGGTTCGAGCGGGAGGCACCCGCGCGACGGGACCAAAATAATAACAGAGCAAGAGGGGAATTTATGAACACCAAACAAACATTCATCGGAATCATCGTCGCTGG
>CAZWYB010000118.1:6926-7651 GCA_964637745.1 uncultured Pseudomonadota bacterium | reverse complement strand
TTATCCCCTTTCAAGCTTTCCGTTCCGGGACCTCCTCCATGGAAGGACGTCAAAATTGGAGCTAGGCAGGCCGCTAAAGGAATGCTTTTCATGAGATTCATGAGAATTATATGTCTTATTCTAGATTATCAGCGGTTTTTAATCCAGGAGTTGCTATGAATCCCGTCAAGATCCTCTCGGCCCTGAAAAAGAGATACCCCGACGCCCATTGCGAGCTCGATTTCACGAATCCTTTAGAGCTTCTCGTGGCGACGGTCCTTTCCGCCCAGTGTACGGATCAGCGCGTCAACGTGGTGACGAAGACTCTTTTCGCCAAGTACCGAAAGGCCCAGGACTACGCTAAAGCAAGGCTGCCGGAGCTTGAAAAGGACATCCGTTCGACGGGGTTCTATAGGAACAAGGCCAAGTCGATCCAGGGGTGTTGCAAAATCCTCGTTGAAAAATACGGAGGTCAAGTTCCTAAGACGTTGGATGAGCTCGTGAAACTTCCAGGCGTGGGGCGAAAGACGGCAAACGTGATCTTGGGAAACGCCTACGGCATCCCGGGCATCACCTGCGATACGCATGTCCTCCGGCTTTCGGAGCGGCTTGGATTTTCCAAACAAAAAGACCCGGTCAAACTCGAATTCGAATTGCAGAAATTGATCCCGCAAAAGGATTGGACACGCGCTTCCCATCTTCTGATTTGGCATGGACGGCGCTGTTGTTACGCAAGAAAGCCGGAT
>CAZWYB010000118.1:483-6916 GCA_964637745.1 uncultured Pseudomonadota bacterium | reverse complement strand
GAAGAAAAAGCCGACTACGAAGAAAGTAAAAAATGCACGTGAGACGACGAGAAGAAAACGGAAGATTACGACGATACAAAATCCGACGAAAAAAAGACCGCCAAGTCCGACGGCAAGGCGGATAAGAAGGCAGCTGCCGACGCCTACAGCCCGGTGAAAGCGGCGATTTTCGAGATGAACTCCGGTAATCCCCTAGGCGCCATCTCGCCGTTGAAGACAGTTATCGATAAAAATGCGAAAGACGTGCAGGCGCATTACTTTCTTGGCCGCGCGTACGTGATGGTACGGCTTTAGCCCGATGCAATTGAGCAATACAACCCGGTTGTAAAAATGGTTCCTTGGGGGCCGAAGACGAATGAATGATTTATTTCCACTCGATGGTCGCCGGCGGTTTCGAGGAAATGTCGTAGACGACACGATTGACACCCCTCACCTCGTTGATCACGCGGCTGGAAATAACGGCGAGGAGCTCGTAAGGCAGTCGCACCCAATCGGCGGTCATCCCGTCCTGGCTTTCGACGGCGCGGACGGCGATGACATTTTCGTAGGTTCGGTTATCCCCCATCACACCCACGGTCTTGACCGGCAAAAGCACGGAGAAGGACTGCCAGATCTTCGTGTAGAGACCGGCCTTCTTGATCTCCTCGACGACGATGTGATCGGCGTTTCTCAAAATATCGAGACGTTCTTTCGTCACCTCGCCCAAGATGCGGACGGCGAGCCCAGGGCCTGGAAACGGTTGCCGCTCGATGATCTCGTTTGGAACGCCGATCAGCCGGCCGATCGCCCTCACCTCGTCTTTGAAGAGCTCGCGAAACGGCTCGACGAGTTTTAACTTCATGCGCTCAGGGAGACCGCCGACATTATGATGCGTCTTGATCGTCGCCGAGGGGCCGCGGAAGGAGATGCTCTCGATCACGTCCGGATAAAGGGTGCCTTGAGCGAGGAATGAGGCATTTGAATATTTCTTCGATTGTTCCTCGAAGACGGCGATGAACTCGTTGCCGATGATTTTTCGTTTCTTTTCAGGGTCGACGACGTCCTTTAACTTGTCGAGGAAAAGGGCCGCCGCGTCGATCTTCTTCAAAGGGATTTTTAAATTTTTCTGAAAGAACTCGACGACACGATCGCCTTCATTCTTTCTGAGCAATCCGTTATCGATGAAAACGGCGTTCAATTGCGGGCCGATGGCGTTGTGGATCAACGCCGCCATGACCGACGAATCCACGCCTCCGGAGACGGCGCAGAGGACGTGCTCCTTCCCCACCTGCTCCCGGATCTCGCGCGTCTTTTGATCGACGAACGACTCCATCGACCAATCGCCCTTGAGGCCGGAGACGGCGAAGAGAAAGTTTTCCAAAAGCTGTTTTCCCTTGGCTGTGTGAGCGACCTCCGGGTGAAACTGAAGCCCATAAATCCGGCGGCTGGAATCCCCGATGACCGCCTGGAGCCCGTTGTGGCTCTGGGCATAGCTTTCAAAACCTTCGGGTAGAACGGAGACGTGATCGCCGTGACTCATCCAGACGGAGGTCTCGTCCTCCATGAACCCCTTGAGGATCCCTTCCCTTTTCAGAATTTTGATCGTGGCGGGTCCGTATTCGCGGACGGTGCCCGGTTGAACCTTTCCCTTGAGACGGTGCGAGAGCCATTGCATCCCGTAGCAAATACCGAGGATGGGGACTTTGAGCTCTAAAACGCCGGGATCCGCCGTCGGGGCGTCGGCCTCGTAGACGCTCGCCGGACCTCCGGAGAGGATCAGGGCCTGCGGCGCAAAATCGCGGATCTTGGACAACGGAAGGTTGCAGGGATGGATCTCGCAATAGACCTTCAGCTCGCGAATCCTGCGCGCGATGAGCTGTGTGTATTGGGAACCAAAATCGAGGATTAAAACTCGGGATGACATTATTCCAATCGATAATTCGGGGCTTCTTTGGTGATCACTACGTCATGCACGTGACTTTCCTTGAGACCCGCGGACGTGATTTGAACGAATTTCGCCTTTTTCTTGAGCTCGGCGATCGTGGACGCGCCGACGTATCCCATGCCCGAACGAAGCCCGCCCACCAATTGATGGATCTGATCCGCGATGGGCCCGCGGCAAGGGACCATGCCTTCGATGCCTTCGGGAACCAACTTGGAGGTCTCAGTGACCCCTTCCTGAAAATAGCGGTCTCGGCTCCCTTTCTTCATGGCGCCCAGCGACCCCATGCCGCGATAGACCTTGAAGGATCGTCCTTGATACAGAACCGTTTCCCCCGGCGCCTCGTCGCTTCCGGCAAAGAGCCCTCCCGCCATCACGGCCGTGGCGCCGGCCGCGATCGCTTTCGTGATGTCGCCTGAAAACTTGATGCCGCCGTCCGCGATCAAAGGGATCTGATATTTGTTCGCGACGGAGGCGCATTCGAAGATCGCCGTCAATTGAGGAACGCCGACGCCCGAAACGACGCGCGTCGTGCAAATGGAGCCCGGTCCGACGCCCACCTTGACGCCGTGCACGCCCGCCTTGATCAGGGCCTCCGCGCCGTCCGCCGTCGCGACGTTGCCCGCCACCAGGGGGACTTTGGCGAACCGTTCCCGGAATTCTTTGACGGTTTCGATGACGCTCCGCGAATGACCGTGGGCGGTATCGATGATGATGAGATCGACGTCCTCTTTGATCAATAGTTCCGCGCGATCCAGGGCCGCCTTTCCGACCCCGATCGCGGCCCCGACACGGAGCCGTCCCAAGTCGTCTTTAGAGGAATTCGGGTACTTCATCGCCTGCTCGATATCCTTGATGGTGATGAGACCTTTCAGATTCCCCTTGTCGTCGACGACCGGCAGCTTTTCGATCCGATTTTTCTGGAGGATCTCCTTCGCCTTTTCGAGGGTCGTCCCCTCTTTCGCCGTGACGACCTCTTTGGTCATGACGTCTTCGATCTTCTGATTGAGGTTCTTATGAAAACGCAGGTCGCGGTGCGTGAGGATGCCGACCAACTTCTTGCCGACGGTGATCGGGACTCCGGAGATGTTGTGCGTCTTCATGACCTGGGCGACGTCACCCAGCTTTTGATCCGGTGTCATCGTGATCGGCTCCAGGATCATCCCCGATTCGGCGCGTTTGACCTTCTCGACTTCCAAGGCCTGTTCTTCGGGCGTCAGGTTGCGATGAAGGATGCCCATTCCACCCATCCGTGCCATGGCGATGGCCGTCTTGGATTCGGTGACGGAGTCCATGGCGGAGGAAATCAGGGGGATGGACAGTGTGATCTTGTCGGTCAAGCGAACGCTGGTATCGACTTCGGTCGGTAGGACGGAACTTTCCCCTGGAAGGAGCAGGACGTCGTCAAAGGTGTAGGCGATGGGGATGTTGGGGGGTGCCATGGTGGAGGGTTAGCAAAGGGGTTTCGCTTTGTCAACCGACGGAAATAAGCAGCAACTCTTTGATCTTCCAACCGAAAACGGGCCCGATCTATGAGTCTTAGTTTCTCTTCATCTTCATCGCGGCATTCGTCGGCGCTTGTCGCCTCCGAGGCGCTTGTGATGTCGCTTCGTTCCACTTTCCTGCAATTCTGCAATCTCCGTTCGGCCGTGGAGCAGAGCGTTCCGATTCAGGGCGGCGGAGGCGCGGCGGGGCAACTGGCGGCGACACTTTCCTCTCTACCGAGCCCGATGTTTAACGGGGTGAACGAGGAACAGATTGGCGGCCTGATCGGGACGCTTAAGGAGGAACCGGATTTAAGGCAGGTCTTGGACATCTCTAATAATCTCTTTCAGTCCGATTGGTATTCCTTGGGCGGCAGCAGTCTGGCGGATCTGATGCATGCGGCTCGACCGGTCGGCCCCGCGGCGAGGTTTTTCGCCGCGCAGGAGACGAAACCATTGCTGGACTGGGAGGTCGTAGCGGGCGACGGAGAGGTCATCACCCCTCTTCCTCCGGATCCTCCGCAGGTCAACATGAACGCCTACCGTCTGATCGAAGTGGCGGCCTTGGGCTACTATTTGCGTCCGGAGGCGCCGGAACGGCTGATCTTGGTCCCTGGGTTTACGGGAACGGGAAAGACCGACCACTTAATCCCCCACTTGATCAGCGCCTCAAAGACACGGGGATTGAATCCCCTCTATATCGACCTCATGGACAAAAACACCGGTATGGGCATGCTGAAGCGCTTCATGCGGTCTCCGACGCATCCGATCCTTATTTTGGACGAGCTGTGTCTTTTAAGCCGATCGGACGAGGGGAAACTCAGAAACTCTATGAAGGCCTATTTACAAGGACATGAAGACCGTCAGCTCGTCCTGGTCTATGGAGGCACTCACTATTCGACCCAAGGCCAGCTCATCATGCTTCGGGATATCAGCCGAGACCTCGTCTCCGCAGAGCGGACAACGGTCGTCCCCATCGACGTCAAGCCGCTGAACCGCCTTCAAGCCGAGGAAGTTTTAAACTCCGATGCGCGGCTTACCTCGGAGGATCGGCGGCGTTTTACGAACTTCGTCCTAGAGCGCCTGCCTTCCTACCTCCGTGTTTTAAGGAAGTTCAGGCTTCCGCGGGGCGTGGATACGCTCGAACATGCCCTCCTCAATTTTCAGTGGGTGTGGGAGGAAGACTTGGAGAAGATCATGGCCAGGGCCTGCGTGAGGCCTTGTGGGGCCACAGAGAGCGAAGCGGTGACCCCGGAGCTTCAGGATGTCGGGCGGCGTCTTGAAGAAGACGCCAAAACAATCCTAAAGGACGCGTAAGGTTTTATGTTTCTTTCAACGCCCCTGCCTCCGTTGGCTGATGGATTACAGACATCATTCCGCAGCTACCTGACGACGGAATTGGGGGCGGCGGTTTCGCACCTTCATGCGCCGGTCAGCGCACCGCGTTCGTCCGGTTTCTTGGGCGATATCCCCATTCTCCGTCACGACGCCGAATCCCTTCTCCACATGATTTCCAACGGTGCCTCCGAGCGACAGATTGCTGATTCGCTTCTCTTCAGCCTCAATCAAGGATGGGTCCAAGAAAAGAGAAATCGGTACGGCGAATCCTCCGTCACGGTCGAGGAATACGGCGCCGAAAGATTGTTTCAGCCGTTTTCGAAAGATGCCGAGCAGATGCCGACGGTCGGCCGTCGCGTCGATTCAAAGGCGGTCTGCGAGGATCTCAAACATTATTACCGTGGGAATGATGAAAGTTTTGAATCGCGGGTCGCCAACAAGGTCCTGGAAATCAGATGCCGGCGCGAAATTTTTGACCTGATCTCGGTCTTCATGGTTCACGTCGATCTTGTTCAATACGGCTTCTATCTTTTTCATCACGAAGGCGACGATCAGACGGTGGTTCGCATTCCGTCGTTCACGCTCCTGGAAGCCGCCGTCAAATTTTGCCTCGGCGATCAAGCCCTCGCCTCCTGTTACGTTCCCGGTCAGATTCTCGCTGAAAAACTGAACCTTCTTCACAAGATGGGTTTTCATGCCGTCGGCATGCCGCTAAAGGAAACCCCCATGCACGGCCGCCAGGCACACCCCGCCGAGTGGCCCTGGCACGATCAATATCACCGCATCCACGCGTCTCTTTATATTCCCCTCTGGGAACAGAGGGCCTCCGCCGTTTTCTTTGAGGCGCTGGCGAATAGGAAGAGGAAATACAGCTTTGCGATTCGCGTTACCGAAGAGGACCTGCGTCAAATCGTCGATCTGGATTTCAGGGACCATGAAATGAGTTATTTGCCGAACATCGTCGGAAGGTTTTTGCAGAATGTGCGCGAGGCCTACGGCTCCAATGAAGCGGAAGAGTTCGTCCCCTATTATTTAGAGCAGTTGGAAAGGCACGTTAAAGAGCGAAAAACCAGGGGGCATCGAATCTGGGAAATGCCCGAATACCGGGCCTTTCAGGAATCGGTGCGGAAAATGGCGGTCCAGAAAAAACCATTCGGGTTCTGAGTTCAGCGGACCAATCTGAGAGAATAAACCTTTCCGCCGTTGGAGAGATAGTAGATCCGGTCATCATCGATCACGGGATCCGAATACACGCCCTTTCTGGCGAAACGACGCGCGATGATGTGGCCGTCTCCGGCATCCACGAAGTTCATGGTTTCATCGGAAAGACCTACGGCAATAAGATCCTTATATAAAAGAGGTTCGGTCAGAGCCCCTCGCCCGATCTTGGTCGTCCAAATCTTCGAGCCGTCCTTCTTGTTGTAGGCGTACAATTTTCCGTCGGATCCGGAGACGTATAAGGCGTCGCCATGCGTCGCCATTCCGACGCCGCTACCGGTCGGTTGGCTCCAGAGGACCTGTCCGTTCTTCTGGGACAAGGCGTAGACGTCTCCGTCGAAGACGGCGACATATAGACGGTCGCCGTCGACCTGGGCGGCTCCGTCCATGTCCTGAAATCCGTCACTCGTTTCCATTGTGGACGTACATCTCCAGCACACCTTCCCAGTCCACCCCGTTAGACCACAACACC
>CAZWYB010000118.1:0-473 GCA_964637745.1 uncultured Pseudomonadota bacterium | reverse complement strand
CTTCTCCCAGGCAAGCTTGCCCGTCGACGCCGTGAGACACCACAGCGTGCCGTCGGCGAATCCCACGAAGAGCCGATCTCCTCCGTCGTCGAGGATCGGCGGCGAGTTTCCGCGGATGCTCATGTGGAAACCTTCGATCCGGTGCTCGGTGCTCCAAAGGATATGCCCATCCTCCGCGTCCAGGGCCGCGACGCGCCCTTCGACCGTGGCGACGAAGAGACGGTTTTTTGAGACGGTTGGCGCCGTGAGCACTTCCGAACCCAGATCGGTCTTCCAAAGAAGTTTGCCGGTGTCGACCGAAAGGGCATAGAGAAGGCCCTCGTCGTCGCCGAAGAAGACGCTACCTCCACTCGCGTCGTCGCGGAAGGAGGGGGCCGAATTGACCGAGCCGGCCGCCTTGAACCGCCAGTTCTTGTGGCCGTTTTTCTTTTTCAGGGAGTAAAAATAACCGCGGTCGGAACCGACGAAGATCT
>CAZWYB010000117.1:0-7700 GCA_964637745.1 uncultured Pseudomonadota bacterium | reverse complement strand
GGGGTGAAGGCATCTAGGACGCTGAACATTTCTTCGCCGGCTACAAGGCGAATCCTTCTTACTGCCTCAAGACCCTCGAGGCCGCGAAAGAGGGCGGGGCGGACCGGATCGTCCTCTGCGACACGAACGGCGGCACTTTGCCGTTGGAGATTGCTCAGATCATCGGGGATTTGCGTTCCGGTTTCGATGCGCCTTTGGGGATCCATTGCCATAACGATGCAGAGGTCGCCGTGGCCAATTCTATGGCCGCCGTGGAGGCGGGCGCGGGACAGATCCATGGGACGATCAACGGCATCGGCGAACGCTGCGGGAACGCGAACTTGGTCTCCATCATCCCCAACTTGAAACTCAAGCTTGGCATCGATTGTATCGATGCGAGCCGTCTGAAGAAACTTCGGGATGTTTCACGCTTCGTCTATGAGCTGGCGAACAAAAAGCCGTTCAGTCATCAGCCTTATGTCGGGGAGTCGGCCTTCGCACACAAGGGCGGGGTGCACGTCAGCGCCGTTTTGAAGAATCGGGCGACTTATGAGCACATCGAGCCGGAGACGGTCGGGAACCGCCAGCGCGTCTTGGTCTCGGACCTCGCGGGACAGTCGAACATCCTTTATAAGGCGCGCGAGTTCGGGATCCAGTTGAAGCCCCAAGATCCGGTGACCAAACGGATCGTGAAGGAAGTGAAGGATCTGGAAAACAAGGGCTATCAGTTCGAGGGCGCCGAGGCGTCGTTCGAGATTCTGATCCGCCGGGCGATGAAGACCTACCGGCCGTTTTTCCGGCTGATCGAATTCAAGGTCTTGGATGAGCAAAGCTCGGAAGGACCGAGATCCGAAGCGACGCTTCAGATCGAAGTGGACGGGAAGAGGGAACACACGGTTGCGGAGGGGAGGGGCCCCGTCAACGCCCTCGACCATGCCTTGCGCAAGGCCCTCGAGCGCTTTTATCCTCACCTCAAAGACGTTCAGTTGGTCGATTATAAGGTGCGTGTCCTTCCCGCGGGCAAGGGCACGGCCTCGCAGGTGCGCGTCTTGATCGAATCCCGAGATAAAACCGATAAATGGGGGACGGTCGGCGTCTCGGAAAACATCATCGAGGCCTCCTGGCAGGCCCTGGTCGATTCGCTTGAATACAAGCTCCTCAAAAATTCCTGATTTGGCTTGTTTCCTTTCTTGCGGTAGAATTTCCCTTAAGCATGAAACCAAATAGCGCGGAGCTTCTGCTCGTCTTTTTCGTTGCGGTGGGCGTCAACCTTCCGCGCGCCGTGCTCGCGGATCCGGGCGATCTCGATTCAAGCTTTGGAAATGCGGGTATCGTAACCACCGCTTTCGGCAGTAAATCCTTCGACAAAGCCTCCGCTGTCGTGATCCAGGCCGACGGCAAGATCGTCGTCGCCGGATGTTCCTTCGATGGCACCCAGGATTACGGTTTTGCGCTTGCGCGCTATAACACCGATGGAACGCCGGATTCTACATTTGGTCCCAACCATGACGGCAAGGTTCTCGCCTTCCTGGATCCTCAAGCAGTCCAGCATTACGATTGCGCCGATGCGGTGGCCCTCCAGTCCGACAACAAGATCGTGGCGGCGGGGTACTCGGGAATACCTCTGCCGAGACTGACCGAATTCGCCGTCATGCGTTTCAACGCCGATGGAAGTCCGGACACGGCATTTGGAGCCCACCAAAACGGCGGGATCATCCTGCCTATGCCGCACACGGGAAACAATATGGCCACGGCGATTGCCGTGCAGCAAGACGGCGATATTGTACTGGCCGGCAACGCCCGCAATGGGAGTGGTTACGATTTTTCAGCGGCTCGCCTGACACCCACGGGCTCGGTCGATACGAGTTTCGGCGGTCAGAATACGGGGATTGTCACAACCCATCTTACGAAAAGTGGCTCCGTCACCTCCATGACGATCGATTTGCGTCGAAGAATCCTTTTGGCCGGATGGGTCGGAACAAACACCATCCATGATTTTGCTCTCGTCCGTTATAAGGGGGATGGGAATCTGGATGCTTCCCTTGTCGGAAGCGCTCCGTCTCCCTATCAAGCTGTGAATGGAACCATCATCACCCCCGTCGGCACCGACGAAGACGACGCCACGTCGGTTACGGTGGATGCCCAGGAGAGGGTGGTCGTCGGCGGTTACTATTATAAGGACTCCAATACCACAAACGACTGGGCCATGGTCCGTTACAAAGACGACGGAAGTTTGGATACGGGTTTCGGCGCTGGCGGAAAGTCGACGACCCCGATCGGTCCCTCGACCGCCTTTGATTATGCGTTCGCCATGGCCCTCCAACCGAACGGGAAGATCCTGATGGCGGGATTTACGGGAAACCTCGGCAGTCACGTCTTTGATCTAGCCCGCTTCAACGACGATGGTTCGTTGGATTCGACCTTCGGACATAATCATGACGGTAAGATGAGCAATCCGATCGGTACGATCGACGACATGGCCATGGCAATGGCGCTTCAAAGCAACGGCCGGATCGTCGTTGCCGGAGTTTCTTATACGGGCCAGAGCCAGGGAAGTTTTGCCGTAGCTCGTTACTTGGGCGATGAAACGACGAATCAGCCGCCGCCCCCTCCGCCTTCAGGCGGCACGGGTTCTTCCGGTTCCAGTGGTGCCTCAGGAAACACGGGAGGGAGCGCTGGAGGCAGAAATGGTGGCGGCAGCACGGGGCCCACGGGAAGCCCGACGACCGTCGGCAACGGTGGCGGCAATTCGGGAGGATCTTCGCCGTCAACGCCGGCTGGGGGGGCGACGCCCGCTAACGGTACCGAAGGGAGTGATTCTTCGGGGACGGCCATGGGCGGCGGTTGCTCTTGCAGCAAAAGCGGCAACGACCTCACGCCGCATGACCGGTTCTTCAAGATGTACCGAAACCTTGCCTTCGTTCTCTCCGCGGTCGGAATCCTTTGGTACGCCACGCGTCGGCGGCTGATGCGCGACCGGCGAGTTCGCCGCTGATTCTCATTCTGATAAGATTATCATTTTGAGACGAATCCGATAGGTTTTTTGTCGGCGCCGCGAAGGGCTCCAAAAAAACTTTCAAGCAAATCAGTAGATTAGAAAAATCGGTCCACGCCGCTTGTTGGCATCTCTTTTGCTTTAACTAGTAAAGAGCGGGGTGAACATGAATCGAAAACTTCTATTCTCCACTCTGGTGGCGCTTGTGATAGCGTCTCCGATATCGTCCCATCGTGCATCGGCCATCGAGTTTCAATATCCCATTCCTTCGACCGTGAGAAACCCGGGAGTCATTCCTCCTGTCGAGGCCTTCCCGATGTTAGGCCTTGGCGGAATCACCGGGACTCCCCAATTCATGAACACGGTACGCTTTTTCTTCGCCCCGGACGGCACGGCACCCACCGCGGATTCCGTGATCGGAGGATACGGCGACAAGGATGAGGCCTCGCGATGTCTGGGCGAGATGCCCGAGCGTTTGGTGGAGACGTCCAACACGATTGATGGCCCACCCCAGATTCGACCGAACATTCCGGCCTCGGGTCCCGGCTTGCCGACAGCTGATAAGTGTATGAATAGTGCGTGTTCGGCTTTGCCCTGTTGGAACGGCGTCAGTATGGATCTCGTAGCCTGTCCTGATTGCCAACCCGAATGCGGCCACGATCTCCTCAGCCACCCCGAATGCATGACCAGCTGTTTGGATCAGGCGGGATACAATACGGCCGCTATGCCGAACGCTTGTAAAAAGGCGTTGAGCGAGAATTTCATCGTCGATGGGGAGCAGGACTTGGGAGATGCCTATGAGCCCGATGTCGCTCCCTTGCTTGCGGGGGCGGTGCCGGATCCCGTCGATTCCTTCTTCCCGGCGGTTTCGCCGGAGTACGCCTTGGCCGAACCGATCGATTCGGTTTCGATGAAGGTCGCCGACGGCGTCTATCAACCGGCGGTGTTGAACCGTCTCCCGTTGGACCCGGCTTTTGCCGGCGTCAAGAACGCGGACTTTACGGGCGGCGTCTATCCCGAAGGAAGCGGGATGACGGCGGAGGCATTTTTGAATTTACCTCTGATGCCGCGGCCGGTGTTTTATGCGAACCCCAAATACGTGAACGCCAACGCCCCGATCTTCATGATGCTCCAGAACTTCGGTTTGGGGCCTGTCTCCGGGCCTCCTGGGCCGCCTCCGAATCCGACTTATAACGTCCAAAACGAATGCAACACGTCCGAAACGTTTTCCTGGCTTCCGCTGAAGGTCACCAATCCCACGAACTGCTACTCGCAGCCGACGTCGATCGTGGCGGCGGACGTGGATGCGGACGGAGTTCAGGACCTCGTGACCTTGCATCAACGGATCTATCATCGGGCCTTCCGCAACAAGGCGAAATTCAACGCCTGCGCCGGCCCGGGAGGGACTTGTTTTGTCGCACACCCGGGATGGTCGGTCGAGAGTTGCATGGAGGAATGCCTGAAGGATCCGAACATCTCCTACACGCCGAGTTGGAAGGACTATCTCACCAATTTCGATAAGTCAGCCAACCACTACACGACGCCCTTCGACGCCGCGCATGATCCCACGAAGTCCTTCTCCGCGATTGAGCTGAAGCTCTATGGGGTCACCTTGCCGTACGTGCCCTTAGGTACGCCGATGGACGTCCATCAACAGGGCTATGTGACGGCCTATTTGAACACGAACGCGTCGGCGCCCTGGAAAGCCGATTTGTTCAAAAGATCGGAACCGGGCGGCAACATCTGCCGGTTCGGAGTCGGTCCCGTTCCGACGGGATTGGTCGCGGATGCCGCCTTCGATACGCACCCGGGAACCGACCTCGTGGTTTCGAATTTTGGCGAATTCGACGCCGAGGGTGTGATGTCGACGGGTCAGTTCGCGGCGGCCGGTGGCATCACCGTTGTGAACAATTTCGATGCGAAAACGTGCACGGCCGCTAATATTGCTACCTACGCCCTGAATCCGGGCGTCAGCATGAACTGGAGCGATCCCGTCAATCCCGTCATGATCGCCAAGGGTGATTTCAACGGGGACCACCATCCGGATGTTGCGGTGACGTTCTTCGATTCCTTCCTCCGCTCGCCCGTGGAGATCGGGCAGAAGGATACTTATGTCTTTCCGGATGTGGTGAGGGCGGACGATAAATCGGCACCGTCATTCTTCTCTCCGAATATTCAATGTAACTGGGACCCCGGTACGAACCCTCCCGGATCCTCGAAGTCGGATTGCGTCGACGGTGGACCGCCTGCGATGATCATTCCTAATCCAGCGGCGGCGTTTCCCTTTACAGCGCATTATTTTAATACCGATCAAGTCAACCAGGTTAGGTGCAAACGTATTTCGATCGAGTCAAACAACCCCGCTCATTGGGGAGAGAGCGGCATTTTAGGCGGCCCGATGAAGTATGACCTCTTTCAATGCACAGGCGAAGCGAACGGTGGAAGTTGCCCCAAATTCGACGGTCACCACGATCATGTATCCAAATACGTCTATCGAACCGACTATCGGTTCGACTGTGATGCCATGACCCATGAAATCGAATATGATGGCGCGACCCCTGGACTTCCCCCGGCATGGGTGTCTTGGGGATGCACCGTTTCGGGCGGCACCCTGTCCTGTTCGGGAGTTCCCGGATTCGAGAATTGGCAGTGTGATGTGGGTCGGT
Organism: uncultured Pseudomonadota bacterium; assembly: GCA_964637745.1. Taxonomy (GTDB): domain Bacteria; phylum UBA10199; class UBA10199; order JACPAL01; genus CAZWYB01. Next base: position 2,060 of record CAZWYB010000117.1, on the reverse strand, counting down.
GCACCGGCGCGTCGCCCAAGCTGGACTTGACAAACTGTTGGGGTGTGACGAATGACAATTCTTGGAAACAGGTCACCGGCACCGCCGGAGGAGAGACCAAGGATCTGGTCGAACCGCCTGCGGGTGAGACCTGGAAGCTCTTGAGCCCAGTCGAACGAGACGGTGTCTATCAATGCGGCTTCAACGTCGCCGTCAACAAATCCCCGGAATTCGCCGTCTACATGAATAATCCCTCGAGTCCGGGGAAGTTTTATAACCTCAAAGATCCGGCCGTTTCGAACAACTATGTCAGCATCTCGTCTTCCGCCATCGACCGCATTGTGCCGGACATCACGCTCCCGGCCCCTTCGAGCCCCAAGGAGGCGAAGTGCCTGAATCTGATAGATTGCAGCTGCCCCGGAACGGATACCTCTTGCGACCTCGCCGGAGCGACCTATACGGACGCGGATTACAAGGATCACCGGATGCTTCGGGTGCGGGAGGAAAAGGATCCGGATTCGCTCCCTTTAAGCGCCTGGCCGTACTCGATCGCCTGCGCGGACCTCGTGGACAAGGACGGCAACGACACGCCGGACGGCTTGGACGACTGCGTCGTCGGTTTCCTGAACAGCCATAAGCTGGCGCTTTTCCCGAGCCGGGGCGGATTGCAGCCGTTCACTGATACGAATATGATCGTCATCGATTCAACCTCGCCTGGCTACAAAGACATGCTGGCGACGATGACGACCGCGGCTCCGAGCACGCCGGAGGAATGGGCGGATACGATCATGTCGGTCTTCTCCGGAACCAACGCCGTGGATATTCCGCAGGAGCCCATCAACGCCTTCAACGACATCGACGGCTCGGCCGAGAAGAGGCGGGGGATCACGGCGGTGCATGGGATCCCGATCAAGGGGATCGAGACTCTCTTCAATTCCGTCTTGGGAGACGAGTGGATCAATCAAAACGCCGTGAAGTGGCTGGACTATGAACTTCATCCTTAAAAGGGGAGACGCCATGAGAAAACGAATCGCACTCCTTGGGCTCTTGATGACGACGGCGTTCTTGTCGGCCGCTCCCGGTTTCGATTTCAGCGGCCGCAAGGTCCCCTTCGAGATCACCTACATCCTGCCGAAGGCGACGCCCGGTCCCTGTGATGGGATGACCGGAAACGACAAGATCTGTTGCCTGTCTTGGCAGCCGCCCGTATCGCCCGACCATTCCGCGTGTCATACCGCCACCTGCACCAATCCGGATCCCGTGATTCACGCCTGTTGCGTGGCTTCTTCGGATCCGGCGGCCACGCCCGACACGATCAAGGCGGCCTGTCCGTCGACCACGACGACGGCGGGCGGAGGGACGACCTCATCGGGAGGCCGTACGACTTCGGGCGGGACAACGGGAGGCGGAACACCTCCGGGGGCCGTTACGGATCAGATGGTCGTCGAATGCCATTGCGACAATCCGAAAGATGAGGCCCATGAATGCTCAAAAGACGGAATCCCTTGCTGTTTCTCGACGACAACCGACCCCTCCACGAAGAAGTCCATTCCCACACCCTTCACCTGCGAGGTGAGGGAGGCCAGCGACTCGTCATCCGACGGCTCGACGACGAAGAGCATGCTGGTTTCGAAGAGCATCGCGACCATCGGTTGGCAGCAAGTAGACGGGATTCGTAATGTGGAGACGGGCGCTCCCCTGACCGGCGTGACCGCGTTGAGCAAGACCTCGACCGTACCGGATCTCTCTTATCACGGCACGCTGCAGTCTCCCAGCACTGCGAGCGGCGAGCGCATCGGACTTGTCGCGACCGCCGGAGGCAGCGCTTCGCAACCTGGCTACATCTTGAGCAGCTTCGGAGTCCAAGGAGGGGGCTGCGGCTGCAACATCAACGCCGCCGACGATCCGACGCGAACGAGAGAGAATCTCCGCGATCTGATCCTCGTTTTTGGCGCCGTCAGCCTCCTTTGGTACGCGAGCCGCCGCCGGCTGATGCCCGTCCGGCGGGGTCGTCGTGTCGCCCATCTGACTGACCCGGGACATGGGTAACATTTTGGACCGGGGACATGGGTGACGCTTTC
>CAZWYB010000116.1:0-7713 GCA_964637745.1 uncultured Pseudomonadota bacterium | reverse complement strand
AGACTCCTGGGGCTGCGTGTGTATTGAGTATACGGAGTTGGGGGGGCATCCTGGTTGCGCCTCCTTTACCGGGCTGGAAGAACTACTCTGGCGTGAACTGGGACCTTTTTTTCAAAATAACGGCAATTTTTTTGCAGGCATCGATCTCATCGACGGCAAACTCACCGAAATCAACATGACGAGCCCCGGACTCGTCTGGGAATGGAATCGGATTGACAACCGGAGGCACGAAGAGGAAATCGTCGACGCCTTGGAGAGAAAGTTTTTGAGGAAAAAATGAAGAAGATTCTCATGGCCGCGCTTCTGATTTGCATCCCGGCTACGGGATTCGGCTGGAATCTCTCGGATCATCGAGAAATGTCCCGCCTTGCGCTGGAAGATGTCGCCGCCGAGTGGGGGCTTGATCAACCCTGCGAGGTTCATCCCCTTCAGTCCTTTCTCGACAAATTACAATCGTTGCGGGAAACGCTCGGCGATCGCTGGCAGTTTTCGCAATATCTCCAGATCAATCCGAAGATCGACGTCTCGACGCCGAAGTCCTATTTGTTCGACACCCCGCTCGCTTCTCAGTCCCGTCTCACGCCGGCCCAGATCCTGACTCTCTACTCGACCGATCCGGACGACGGGCGCGACCAGAATCTCTTTCTGAGGGACGAAACTGGCCGCGTTCGGCCGGCATATGACGACCAAAAGTGGTTCGGCGTCCTCCAAGGTCCGAATTCGCAGGCCTTCCGGCACATCGAAAAGCCGCCCTTTCATTTCCTGCATCCGATCGCAACCTTTGGATTCCCGTTTCGAAAGGTCGGAGAGGCCTCGCGCCGCGCCGAGATCTACCATCAGGCCGCCCTTTTGGCCTTCGCCTTGGGAGAGGATTACTGGGGCTGGCGTTTTTTAGCGAACGCCTTCCATTACCTGGAAGACCTGCATCAACCGTATCACGCCGGACAAGTGCCGACGGTGCTCTTAAAGAAGGGCCTCTCCGCCCTCTCGTGGGGACGAAAGGACTTGGGTTTTGTCGGCACGATCGCCCACATCGTCTCCAATTCGCATCGTTTCTTCGAGAGCTATGTCTCGACCCCGGAAGGGAAAGATGCGGGGCAAAAAGACGCTGCACTGAAGGGTTTGGGGGGCAAGGACCTGGCTCCCTATCCGGGATCATTCGAAAATCTGGCGATCGATGTCCGCGATGCCTCGAATAGGATCTATGGCCGCCTCGCCGAGGACGTTTCAAAAATTGCGGATCCGAAGCTGGACGGCCCCTACAACTTTCAATCGGATGAAAACTCTCAGGACGATCCTGCGAAGTTCCTGAACGAGGGGGCCTCATTTTCTTCCGCCAATGAAGACCTCTTCAAGATCGTGCAAGATCGTTTTTCCTCGGCCGGACGGGTCCTGCGGACGGCCGTTCAGGTCGTCTTGAAAGAAAGAAGCGAGGCGAGAGCCGACCCGAGTTCCCTGCTCTCGAATCTGGACGACCTTTTAGGTCCGAATCCCCTCACCGCCCCGGATGAAGAACCGGACGTTCAATAGCCATATGGAAGATACGGCGGGTGTTCTTGGTCGTTAGTTTTCCGATCTCCTCCGCCGAAACGCCCCGAAGCTTGGCGATCTTTTCCGCCACCAACCTCACGTAGGCCGGTTCATTCCTCTTCCCTCGATGGGGTTCCGGCGCCAGAAAGGGACAATCGGTCTCTATCAAGAATCGATCCGATGGAACGATACGAGCCGCCTCTTGAAGGTCGGTGGCCTTCTTGAAGGTGACGATGCCCGAAAAAGAAACGTAAAAACCTTTTTGAACGATGCGCTCCGCCGTCTTCACATCTCCGGTGTAACAATGAAAGACACCGCCCGCGCTCCAGGCATCCTCCTCATCGAAGATCCGAAAGCAATCGTTAAAGGCGTCCCGGCAATGGATGACGAGAGGCTTTCCGACTCTCTTCGCCAAGGCGATGAAATCCCTTAGCCGGCTCTGCTGAACCTCCTTCGGCGAATGTTCGTAATAATAATCGAGCCCTACTTCACCGATCGCGACCACTTTCGGTTCACAGGCCAGCGACTCGAGGGCTTTGAGATCGTCATCTCCCTCGTGCATCTTGGCGACGTCATGGGGATGGATGCCGACGACGGCGAAAATTTGTGGATACCGATGGGCAAGAGAGACGACCTCGTGGCTGCTGTCGCGATCGGTGCCGACGTTGACGATGGCCGTAACGCCCGCTTCGTGTGCTCGTTGAAGCACATCATCTATTTTACCTTCAAAATCTTTGAAATGGATATGGGCGTGGCTGTCGATCACACGACTTTGTCGATCACGATGTCGAGGACCTTTTCCTGGGGATTGTAGTTGAACTTAAGCTCTTTGCCGGGTTCGGCGGGAAGCTCCAATTCTCGGAGGAACCGGTCGGGAAAGGAGTTGGCCACGCCGCAGAGCTTCTTGACCCGCTGATCCTCCAACCAACCCTTCAAAAGGAGTGCACGACCGCTGCCGCCGAGCTTCACGTCGAACTTATAGTCCGGCATCTTATCGGGGAGATTCCATTTGTACTTGAGTTGATGGTCCGGAACCCGTTCCGGAAGGGCGACGCGCAGGAGATACTGCTTGGCGGTTTCCTCCAACGTCGTCGCCATACCGTAGCGTTTCATCCGCTCCCAATACGATTCGGGCCCCCGCTGCTGGGCCTCTTCCCATCGTACCTGCCATGGCCGCGTATCTTCAATGGGGCCGGTGTCCACCGCCTCTTCTCCGCCGGATTTCTTCTTCTTACCTTCGGGAGGTGGAGGAAGAGTTCCCTTGATCAGCGAGATCGCATCGACGGGGCAGTCATAAATGATGTCCCAAGGGTCGAACTTCCCAACTGGCGACGGGTTCACGGCCTTGGCCCGCGTGTGGTCCGCGTTCATCACGAAGATGTCGGGGAAGTCGTTGCAACAGGCATCGCAAGCGATGCATGCCTCGCTCACCGCATATTCTTCCATTTGTAGAGCCGCTTCGGCCATAAGTCTCCTCACCAGCTTCACTTTGGAAGGGGACCTTCCTCCGTTTGCTCTTTTCTGTCAAGACCGAGCCTAGATCAGAGCGGCCGCTTTCTTGTTGTCGTTCGTCGCGAAGGCGGCGAGCGCATCGCCTCCCGAGGCGGTCACGTAACAGAACTGGATGTCGACCCCCGCCTGTCCCAGCTTCTGGGCCACCTCGGCGAGACTGCCGACCCGGTGTTGCAAGGTCGTCGTCACGACCTCTTGCTCCTCGGGTTTGTAGCCACCTTTCTTCAGCGCCTCGATCGCCTTGGCGTTATTCTCGGTCAGTAGCATGAAATTCGCCGTCGCCCCTTCGCCCCAGGCGCAACACCCCGTGATGCTCACGCCGGCCTCCTTGAGGGCCCCGGTCACCTTGGCTAATGTCCCCGGCTTGTTGTCGGACTTCACGTAGACGTGCTTCGTGAGTTGTCCCATAGTGGCCTCCTGTTTGGTTTTGGGGGAAGTATGAACCCGTCTTGAATGGGGGTCAATTGATGAAAATCCTAAGACCCACCGAGTGAGAATGTTTATCAAAGTGAGATTATAAATTTAAATTTCTATAAATATACAAATATGATAATTTAAAGAAATGAAATATGAGGGGCTCATTACACGGGCCAAGGGCTTCCCTGTCTTTGGAGACGACATCGCGGCGGGCGCGGCGACCTCACGATCTTCGCTCCATCTTCAACTCAGTCGCTGGGTCGCCAAGGGCAAGGTGATCCGCCTCAAGCGGGGTCTCTATACGCTGCCTGAGACATACCGCAAGGCACCCCTTTCGTTGCGATGGCTGGCCAACACCCTCTACTCGCCTTCCTACCTCTCCCTCGAATACATGCTCTCCTGGTACGACATGATCCCGGAACGGGTGGCGACCATCACATCCGTCACCCTTTTGAAGACGGCCCTCTTCAACAACCCACTGGGCCGGTTCGCTTATCGCACGGTCAAAAAAGACCTCTTTTTCGGCTTTGAAGAGATCAAAGACGAATTCGGGGCGCCGATTCTCATTGCAAGTCCCGAGAAGGCCTTCTTAGATTACATTTACCTCTCCCCTGAATGGGAAAACACGGAAGCCTACCTGGAAGGTAGCCTGCGCCTCCAACAACTCGACCAACTTGAAAAAAGGAAATTTCGGGAATACGCGGTGAAATTTCATTCGAAGAAACTGGATCTCGCCGTCGAAACGATCCTTAAATTCAGGAGAGCGCGATGAAGGACAAGATCCTTGAACACACTCGGCAAGGCAAGACCTCCGAACACAAACTCAACCGCCTCCGAGAGGCCCTCCACCACATGATCCTCCAGGAGGCGGATCGCAAACAGGCCTTCAACCAGATCTGTTTCTTGGGCGGGACGGCCCTTCGGATCGTCTATGGGTTGGACCGTTTTTCGGAAGATTTGGACTTTTCGTTGTCAAACCAATCATTGGGCCGTTTCGACCTGGCCTCGCTCGCAACCGGCATTCAGAAATCATTGGATGCCTTTGGTTTGAGTTGCAAAGTGGAAAGATTCAAGACGGTGGGTGCCGTCCAGAGTTGTTTTTTTACGTTTCAAGGGCTTTTGCATGAGGTGGATCGCCATTTTCGTGACAACCAAAAGCTGGCGATCAAGTTCGACGTCGACACCCGGTCTCCCCCAGGCGCCGTCGAGGCGGCGAGCCCCATCACTGCCTTTCGGGTCTATAAGGTCCGCCATTACGATCTCGCCTCTCTCTTTGCGGGAAAACTCCATGCCATCCTCTACCGTACATATACGAAGGGAAGGGACCTCTATGATTTTCTCTGGTACACAGGAAAACAGATCCATGTGAATCGTGTTCTGCTGGAGAACGCCATCGAACAAACTCAAAAATTGAAGCTTCATCTCGACAATGCATCACTTCGATCTCTGCTCGCTAAAAGATTTCAGGAGATCAACTTTGAAAAGGCGAAGAAAGACGTGGCGCCGTTTCTAGAGGACCCTGAATCGCTCAGCCTCTTTGAACCATCTGTCTTTATGGGAGCAGCAGAAAAAGTGCGGATTCAGGAATAGAAAAATCTACCAGTCAATTCTCTGTTTCGACGTATTCGGGATCATCGACCCGATGAATTTGAAAAGCGCCGAGTGCTTGTTCGTCTCGAATTCCCGCTTAGCCACGCGCGCCTTCACCTTACCCTGATCGGTGCCGGCGATGAATTCCACCTTTTCGAGATCCACGTAACTCAAATCAATGTTGAAAATCTTGCGGGTTCCGAACTGCCCGAAAATTTCCACCTTGTCGAAATCATCGACGACCAGATTCTTTGAATTTCTTGCGTTGCGGATGCGGAACGAAAAGCCGGGATAAAAGACGAGCTCCTTGGCGATCTGGCACATGCCCTGATCCCAGGAGGAGAAGCCCCTCCCCTCGTTGATCGGAAACCTCACCTCGTTTTCGGAAAACTGCACTTTGTAAAGCGGAGGGCGGCTTGAGTCCGTGCGCTTCAGTTCCACCGACGTGATCCGCTTCGGAAACGCGGGATCGGTAAACACCTTGGCCGTGAGAAGGACGTCCGTAATCTTGGGAGGCTGGACGACGAGCGGCGTCATCGAATCATCAAGATTTTTCTGGATCACGTACAAGAGCTGAAAGAACTGCTCCAGCTTCGTCTTGCGCGGCGAGGACTTGAAAATGAATTCAAGAGCCTGATCCGTCTCCGGCGTATTCTTCCAAATCTCGCGCCCCTTTGTGTCCCGGAGAGAGGCGAGAGAGGCCTTCAATTGATCCAAATCCACGTCCAAGATCGGCGGAGGGGGCATCACGGCGTCGGGACACTTTTGGACGATCTCCGAATTGTCGTCATGAGAGGCCCTGGCTATCCCGCCCCAAGTCGCCATCAGAGCCATCAGGATGGGTAAGAGGACGAAAAAAGAGGCTTTTCTTTTGAACCCCATGTTGATAGGCCTCCCGAATGCCTTTGGATATCCGGAAATTGATCGAGGATCGTTGGGGCGAAAACTACTCGCTCCACGAGCGGCATGTCAACCCACAGTTCGTCCGCGTCCTCCGCACCATCGGTTTCGACAAGGTCTATCGCAAGGCGGAAGGCCAGTACCTCTACGATGCGGAAGGCAACCGCTACCTGGACTTCCTCTCCGGTTACGGCGTCTTCGCCCTCGGACGCAATCATCCGAAGATCAAACAGACGATCAAAGACCTCTTGGAGATGGACCTGCCGAACATGGTCCAGATGGACTGTCATCTGCTCGCGGGACTTGTCGCGGAAAAGCTACTCGGGATCATCGGGCGCGTTCAAGACAAAATCGACACGGTCTTTTTCACGAATTCGGGGACCGAGGCCGTCGAGGGCGCTCTTAAGATGGCACGCGGCGCGACCGGCCGCGGGCGTATCCTCTATCTCGATCATTCCTTTCACGGTCTCACGCTGGGTTCGCTCTCCGCCAATGGAAACGCCGAGTTCCGCGACGGATTCGGAGACCTTCTGCCTGCGACGGCCATTCATCATCACAGCCTGGAAGAACTCGAGAAGGAGCTGAAGAAAAAGGACGTCTCGGCGTTTCTTTTCGAACCGATCCAGGGCAAGGGCGTCCATCTTCCGCCGGACTCGTTTCTGCCGGAAGCTGCGAAGCTGTGTCAAAAATACGGGACGCTGATGATCGCCGACGAGGTGCAGTCCGGCCTTGGGCGCACCGGTAAGTGGTTCGCCTTCGAGCACTGGGGGATCCAACCCGACATCGTTTGCGTCGCCAAGGCGCTCTCGGGCGGCTTCGTTCCGGCCGGCGCCATCCTCATGCGGCGCGACATCTATAAAAAGGTCTTTTCGCGGATGGACCGATGCGTCGTCCACTCCAACACCTTTGGAAAAAACACGCTCGCGATGGGCTGCGCCCTCGCCTCTCTTCATTTGATCGAAGAGGAAGGCCTGGTCGAAAACGCCGCAAAGATCGGAGAGCTGATCAAGACAAAGGTCCGTGAGACCTGCGGCCATCAGGAAATGTTCCAGGAGGTTCGGGGTAAGGGGCTCATGATCGGCATCGAATTTCAGTCGCCCAAATCGCTGAAATTGAAGCTCGCCTGGAAGACGATTCACGCGGCCAACAAGGGCCTCTTCGGCCAGATGATCGTCGTTCCGCTCATGAGCAAGCACCGCATCCTCACGCAGGTGGCGGGGCACAACATCGACTTGGTGAAGCTGCTCCCGCCCCTCATCACGAACGAAGACGACGTGGAATACTTCGCGCGGGCTTTGGGTGAAGTCGTCGCCGACTGCCACAAAATTCCCGGCGGAGCGTGGGAGACGGGCATGATGCTCGCCAAAAACGCGCTGGCTTCACGAAAAGGCGTCGATCCGAAGGAAGTCGTCCTCGAGCCCTCCGAGGCCTAACCCGCCCGCGTGTCCGCCATCTTATACCCGCGGGAGGCGGCGATCCCGTAAGCCTTCATCTTTTTATACAAAGTGATCCGCGAAACGCCCAAGGCCTTAGCCGTCTTCATGCGCGAGTAGTGGTGCTTCTTCAAGGTCTCTACGATGACGTTCTTCTCCAGGCTCGTCACCTGTTGATCGAGCGAGACCACGCGCGGCAGGTGAAATTCTTCGCGGATCTTGTCCGAAAGATTTTCGGGCGCAATCATCTTGACGCCCATCGCGCAGCACTTTTGCAGCTCGTTCGAAAGTTCACGGATATTCCCCGGCCAATCATAGCGTATCATCAGTG
>CAZWYB010000115.1:0-7837 GCA_964637745.1 uncultured Pseudomonadota bacterium | reverse complement strand
ACAAGCAAGAGAAGGAGGGCTTACTTTGAAATGCGGATTACAAAAAATAACCGTTGTCCTCGTCTGCTCCTTGGCCTTGGGCCTGGTCGCGAGAGAAGGGTTCGCCCGGAAGGCGGCCGGCTCCCAGAACCCGACCAAGGACGCCTTGGCCCTGCGTGGCGGCCCGAATCCCGATGCCTCGGTCCCGATGGAATTCAATCGGGACTACAAACTCTCGCATCATATGAAGAAGGGCGAGTTCGATTATTTTTCCGTGAACATTCCTCCGGATTCGGTGATTACGATCGAAGCGAAGACCTTTGATAAGGGGATTTCGTGGAACAACAACCGACGCGTGACCACGACGGAGCCCTTCGCAGGGCTGCAGCTCCTGGACGAGAAAAAAGCAATCGTCGAAACCGTGGACATCGCGGGCACGCCGAACGACGATCAAAAAGCTTCCTTCCGGAACAGGAATGCCACGAACGCCACCTATTGGGTTCGTGTAGGAAGCGAGAAGGGGTCCATCCACAAAGACCAGATGATCTTTAAGGTGACCGAGAGCCCCTTCGTTTACGGTGACCTGGGAACGCCGGACGACGCCGGCCCCACCGCCCAGACCGCTTTTCCGATTCTGCCTATGAAGGCGTACAAAACGAACTCCCTCGGAGGCGGGGATGTGAGGGACGTCTACGTCTTTTCGGCGAAGAAGAAGGAATACTACACGGTGGCCATTAAAGGCGAAGATCCCATCCAGAGCGCCTTTCGTGTGACCGTTCGTGGCCCCGGAGAAACCGAGAAAAAGGCGAAGCCCATCGCCGCCTATATCTCGGGGGGCACGCAGCAGATCGTGACCCGCAGCTTCAAGATCCCCGAAGACGGACCGTACTACGTCGAGGTCAGTCTCATGAGGCCCGAGAAGGAAAAAAGCCTCTACAGCCTGGAGCTACTCAAGGCGGCCGGGCCCGGGGATAAGGGCGTTTCGTCAGATTCGGAGAATCGTTAGCAAGGAGGGTAAGATCATGAAAACGTCTCATCGATATATGACTCTGATGTTGGCCGCGGTCCTGGTGACGCTGGTCGGCTGCGCCAAGAGACAGCTGACTCCGGCGCGGGTGATCCCGCCGGGCGACGAGAACACGCGTCTCTGTAAAGAGACCTATCAACAATGCCGCGGTCAGTGCTTTAATACCGAGAAGAAGAAGGTCATGAAGGCCTGTTCGAACCAGTGCGAACGCGACGTTGACACGTGCATGCTTCAGTCCAGTGGCACGTAACAGGGGTCTAACCAAGGATGTGATACATGGCTCTCTCATTTCTCGAATGCTCGAAACCGACCCTTGGCGTTGAAGTGGAGGTGCAGTTGATCGATCGCACCACCAAGGATCTCGCGGCGGCGGCGGTTCCGATTTTGAAACGCGCCTCCGGGGTCGAGGGCCTCCAGCTCAAGTCGGAGATGACGGTCGCCATGGTGGAGATCAACACCGAGATCTGCGACACCGTCCGTCAGGTCGGGGAGAGTCTGGGGCGCCAGATGAACCGGCTCCGGGATATCGCCGCCGCTCAAGGGGTGAAGATCGCCGTTTCGGGGACTCACCCTTTTCAAGACTGGCGGGAACGGAAAGTCTATCCGGACCCGAGGCACATCGCCCTGTTGGAGAAATTCCAGTGGCTGGCGCGGCGTTGGACGACCTTCGGGCTCCATGTCCATGTCGGCGTGAAGAACGGCGAACGGGCGATCGCCATCATGAATGCCTTGGTCAACTACATCCCGCACATGCTCGCATTGTCCGCCAGTTCGCCCTATTGGGGCGGGACCGATACGGGCCTCGCCTCTTGCCGCGCCGCCGTGACGGAATCCTTTCCGACGGGAGGTCTTCCGTATTTCCTGGCCGATTGGAAGGAGTTCGAAAAGTATTTCGAGACGCTCACGGCCACCGGTGCCATCGAATCCATCAAGGATCTCTATTGGGACATCCGGCCTCACTATGATTTCGGAACCATCGAGGTCCGCGTTTTCGACGGCGTACCGACCCTGAAGGAGACTCTCGCCCTCGTGGCCCTCGTGCAGAGTCTGGTGGTCTGGATCGACGATCAGTTGGAGCGCGGTGGGCGTGCCAGCCAGATCCGCATGCAGCGTTATTGGGTCGCCCCCGAGAACAAGTGGCAGGCGGCGCGTTACGGTTTGAATGGGCAGATCATCACCAAAGGGGGAGAGGAGCGGCATCCTTTGCGGGAAGAGATCGAAAAGCTCCTCGAAATCCTAAAACCGGTCGCCGTTTCGCTTCATTGCGCCGAGGAGCTCGAGGGGGTTCGGGATATCCTGAAGATCGGATCGAGTTCCAGCCGCCAGCGTCGGGTCTTTGCCGAGACTCAATCCCTCAAGGGCGTCGTCGAGGCCCTGGTGATCGAACTCCAGGACGATGTTCCCATCACCCAAACGGCTCCCGGCTATCCTATTTTGAAATTATTGCCGATTCTTCCTTGAGGAGGAGTCTTCGAGGAAAGTAACTTGAAGGGTCTTCTATCAAGGAGCATACTAGTCCCGGTCCTTTAAAATGAAGAGAGCCTGGGGCGGGAGGTATCGAGTGAGTCGCAAGAAAATTCTGCTGGTGGATGACGATTCCGATCTGCTCCAGCTCTTGAAAAAGAGATTTCAGTTCGCAGGATACGACTGCACCTGCGTCACGACGGTGGAAAGCGCCTTGATGGCTTTGGAGGTCATGGAGCCTCATCTCGTCATTCTTGACCTGGGGTTTCAGCATGCCAGCGGAACGGCGTTTTTGCAGAGCGCCCACCGCTGGACGAGCTTGGGGTCTCCGGTACCGCCCGTGATCGTCCTCAGCGGAAACACGGAAAAGGAGATCGTCGAATTGACGATGGAGATGGGAGCTGTTGCCTTTTTGCCGAAACCGTACGATACCGATGTCCTCCTGGCGACCGTGAGCCGTTACCTGACGGAGCCTCGTTGATTTCGTTTTAGGATTCTTACGATGGGACAGCTATTGAGGGAGCGATTTGACATCGTCAAGGAGCTCGGCCGCGGCTCTCGGGGAGTTGTCTACCTCGCTTCGGATCGGGAAAGCGGACGGGAGGTCGCCCTCAAGGTTTTTACCTCCGGTTCCCTGGGGGAGGGGGGCAAGACGGAGGAGTTCAAGAACGAGTTTTCCATCCTCTCGCACCTCCACAACCCCTCTCTCGCGGAGATCTACGATTTCGGTTTCGACGACGGCGAAAACAACTATTTCCTTGCGGAAGAATATTTCGACGGCGAACCGCTGTCCCGCTGGTCGGGACGCCTCAGTTTCCAAAGACTGGCCTCCATCGCCGCCCATATCTGCCAGGTCCTTCAGTTTCTGCATCAACAGGGGATCTTTCACGGGGACCTGAAGCCCAACAATATCTTGATCAACGAAAAGGCGGACAACGCCATCAAGCTCGTCGATTTCGGACTCGCGGGCCGCTTCCATTCTAACGGACGACAGGATTTGGCGGAGCCCGTTGACCAAGGGATGAAGACGGGCACGGTGTCCGGGACCCTCCCCTACATGGCGCCCGAGCTCTTCATGGGCGCGCCTATCGACGGTCGCTCGGATCTTTATTCCCTCGGGGTCACGCTCTACGAGTTGGTCAGCGGGCATCCGCCCTTCGAAAACCCGGCCGTTTCAGCTATGATCGAGCAGCATCTCTTCGAGATGCCCATGAATCCGATCGCCGAAGGCTCTTCCATGCCCAAGGAGTTCGGTTTTTTGATCTTAAGGCTCCTAAACAAGGATCCGGCGGACCGGTTCGAAGAGGCGAACGACATCATCCGGGCCTTGAACATTCAGTTTCATTTCACTTTCCCCTTAGGCCCCGAAAAGGCGGTCCTGACGGCGGCTCGGGCGAAGGAGCTCGAGAAGAAACACGTCGGAAGGCTCTATGAGTGGGCCATCCGCTATTATAAGGACCGGGACAACCCGGAATCGCGGCGCCTCCTGGCGGAGATTTACCATCGCCAGGGCAATTGGGACGAATCCGAAACCCTTCTTCAAGGCCTCGACGGTTCGCGCGTCCAACTGCTCCGGCTCCAGATCGGATTGAAAAAGGGAAAATTCGACTGGGTCCGGGAGGAGGCGATGCGGCTGGCCGATGAGCCCCTCGAGGAGACGCAACGGGGCCTTCTTCTGAACACCTTGGGTGAGGCCCTCTACTACCTGGGCCGTTATGCGGAATCGGAGGAGTATTTTCAAAAGGCCCTGGCGTCCTTTGAGAAGACCAAAGATCGCGCCTCGCACGCGTCGCTGCTGAACAATCTCGGCAATTTGAGGATCCGCGACGGCAAATGGGAGGAGGCTAAGGCCTTCTACGAGCAGAGCGTCGCGATGAGCCGCGGGAGCGGGGACGGCCAGAGCGAGGGGCTTTTCCTGATGAGCCTCGGGTACGCCTACCATCTGAAGGAGAAATTCGAAGAAGCCCTTTCCTATTATTCCCAGAGCGAGGCGATTTTGGAGGCGATCGGCTACCGTCCCGGGATCGCGAAGGTCAAAAACAATCTTGCCAATCTCTTCATTGCGACGGGATCTCTCGAGAAGGGGGAGGAAAAGCTCTGCCAATCGGAAGAAATCGCCATCGAAAAGGGGGACCGTTTCCTGATCGCCTACTGCCGGCTCTTGGCGGGCGATCTCCACAAAAAGAAGGGAAATCTGACGGACGCCCTGGCCGTCTACCGCGAGGGCAAGAGGCTTTTTCACGAATTGAAAAGCCCGCACGAGGAGGCCATCGCCGATCGGAACTTGGCGGAGATGGAAGATTTGGTTAAACCCAAGAAGGGGGAGGCTGTCGCGGAGGTTCAAGCCCAACCGCAGTCCGTCTCCTCGAGATCGAAGGAAGAACCGGCCCCTCCCTTTCTGAAACGCCTTCTCGCGATCAACCGGCGGATCAGCCTCCTCCAGGACATCGATCCCATCCTGCAGATCATCATCGATTCCATGATCGAGTTCACGGGCGCCGACCGCGGTTACCTGATCCTTCGGGAGAACGGGAAAAACGTCGTCAAGGTGACGCGCGACGTGGGGTTGGAGGATCGGGGCCGGCTGGAGACAGAAGGCGAAGAAAGGACTTTTTCCGAATCGCTGGTCAATCGCGTGCTTTCGACGGGCGAACCGACCATGACCCGCGACGCGGAGATCGACGAGCGGTTCTCGCTTTCGCTCTCCATCCATAAATTGAAGCTGCGCTCCATCGTCTGCGTTCCGTTCCGTGTCCGCGACGCCGTGATCGGCGTCGTTTACCTCGACAACCGGTTCCAGAGGGCCGCATTTTCCGACGAGGACATGGACCTCTTGCAGTCGTTCGCGGATCAGGCGGCGATCGCCATCGCGAATGCCTGGGCCTTTGAAGAATTGAAAAAAAGCGCGGGAGAGATCAAGCGCTCCGGGACCGAGCTTCAAAAGTCCAAGGCGGAGATCGAGGGCCTGAACCGTCAACTGCAGGATTCGCTGTCGAAAAAGGAAATGGAGCTCGACCGCGCCCGCCAGACCTTGGCGAGCCAGCAGGCGGCGATGGAGCTCAAGTACAGCTATGACGAGATCATCGGAAGGTCGCCGCGCGTCTTGGAGGTTTTGAAGCTTTTGGATCGCGTCACCGACAGCGACATGCCGGTCTTTCTCTTCGGTGAGAGCGGGACCGGAAAGGAGTTGATCGCGCGCGCGATCCATTACAACGGCCCGCGGGCCAAACAGCCTTTTGTCCCCGTGAATTGCAGCGCCATCACCGAGTCGCTCCTCGAGGCCGAGCTCTTCGGCTACGTGAAAGGCGCCTTCACCGGCGCGGACCGCGATCGGGACGGGCTCTTCAAAATGGCCGACGGAGGGACGCTCTTTTTGGATGAGATCGCGGATATGCCTCTGCCGATGCAGGCGAAACTCCTACGCGTCTTGGAGGATCTGGAGGTGAGACCGGTCGGATCGCAGACCACGGTGCGCGTCAATCTGCGCCTTCTGACCGCCTCCAACCAAGACCTGAAGGAAATCGTCCGTGAGCAAAAATTCCGGAACGACCTTTTCTTCCGGATTAACGGCGTGCGCATCGCCCTTCCACCCTTTCGGGAACGAAAAGACGATCTCCCGATCCTCGTCGATCACTTTTTGGAAAAAATCGCGAAGGAGAAGAAGGCCAAGAAAAAGACAGTCACGCGGGCGGCCTTCGATCTCCTGGCTCGCTACTCGTGGCCCGGCAATATCCGGGAATTGG
Source organism: uncultured Pseudomonadota bacterium (assembly GCA_964637745.1). Taxonomy (GTDB): domain Bacteria; phylum UBA10199; class UBA10199; order JACPAL01; genus CAZWYB01. Next base: position 1,624 of record CAZWYB010000115.1, on the reverse strand, counting down.
AGAACACCCTCTGCAACGCCTGTCTCCTGGCCGAGGGAACGAAAATCGATCGGGTCGATCTCCGACAGAAGGAAGAGCTGTTTTCCTCATTCGGGGTTGATAGTGCTCCTGCCGGCGATCTTTCTCTGAGGGAATCTTTACAACACTTTGAAAGGGAGAGGATCGCCCAGGCCCTCCAGGAATGTCGGGGGAATATCAGCGAGGCGGCGAGAAAGCTCAAAATCGCCCGCCCCCAGCTTTCGAAACTGGTCAAAAAGTTCGAAATCAAGATGGACTAAAAGAACACGCTCCCGTCAGGATTTGTTACGCTTCTTTGTCACTTCCGTTCGTTCGGTTTTCTAATCCATTGAAAATAAAAATGAATTTTTAAAGGCCCTCTTGGTACGCCGATTGCTGCACTGTCCCATAACAAGGAGGATTTTATGCGAACCAGACGACGTTCCTTATTTGTTTTAATTGGACTGACCGCAGCCATGGCGTTCGGGTTTGAGTGGGGCTGCGGGGGAGGAGGGGTCGGAGGGTCGGGCCAAGTCTCGGTCGGCCTGTCTTCATCCGGATCTTCGACGGCGGCCCTGGCTATTGCCTCCGCCGACGGCTCTCAGACGACTTCGGTGGATGGGATTTTCCTGACGATTGACAAGGTGGAGGTGCACGTCTCCGCCAAGGCCGATGACGAGCATGCAGAAGAGGTGGCCGAGAACGAAGCGGCTGAAGGGAACGACGTGGATAGCGATGTCGATCACGAGGCGGATGATGAAGACGGAGGCTCGTGGGTGACGGTCGCGACCCCGATGCAGACCTTCAACCTGATGGACATTCAAAACTGTCTTTTGGAGAAATTGGGGAGCGCGAAGCTGCCTGCGGGCGAGTTCGTGACCCAAATCCGTCTCGTTTTGGGAACGACGGCCATCGATGGTCATCCCTTCGCGAACTATGTCGTGATCAACGGCTCTCCGGAAGAGATCAAGGTGCCCAGCGGATCGGAATCGGGCTTGAAGATCAATCTGGAGAAACCGGTTGAGATCCAAGAGGACGGGGAGGTCCACGTCACGCTCGTGATCGATCCGTCCAAGTCGTTGGTTTTTACAGGTAGCGGCATGATCCTATTCAAGCCGGTCGTGAAGGCGACCGTTGGCGGGGAAGCGGCGGACGCCTTCGTCAGCGGCAAGGTGACGAGCGCGGCGGACAGCAGCGCCATTGCCGGTGCGACGGTCACGGCGACGACGACTCCGAATGCGGCTGTCGAGAACTCGGCCACGACCGGAACGGACGGAAGCTATCGCTTCTGTGTGGCGCCCGGCACGTATACGGTCACGGCAACCCAAACCGGATTCACGCCGGCGTCCACGGAGATCACGGTCATCGGCGATGCGACCGCGACGGCTGATTTTCAGCTGACGCCTTCGAATCCTTAACGTTCCTGGAGGTGATTTATGCGTTGGAATCAGAAATCTCCCTGGATGGTTCTCGTGGCGCTGATCTTCTTGCTTACGGCGGGACGGACGGCCTTCGCGAGGATCCCGTCGGATTACGGGCCCGAGGCCAAGCGCTTCGGGGTGGGTCTCTATCTCGGCGAACCGATCGGTCTGACCCTCAAGGGTTATCTCACGCGGCGATGGGCGGT
>CAZWYB010000114.1:0-7873 GCA_964637745.1 uncultured Pseudomonadota bacterium | reverse complement strand
TCCGCGCCGTCGGCATCCCTCGCTCCCATGTGACGGTCGTCGAAGCGTTCGCGGGGGATTTGCAGCTCCATCGATTGACGAAGGTCGGAGCCTCCTACCGGGTTAAAGGCTTCGTACTGCGGCCCCAGCAAGCCGGGCGTGGTCAGCTTGGGCAGCTCTTTTCCCTCGTGGTTGAAGGTGAGCTTCAGCTTTTCTTGTACGGCCTCTGGCAGGACCAGGACGTTGGTTTCGCAGCCGGGACCGGTTGCTCCGGCGCGCGGCCAACGCCTGCCGAAGTTGGCTGTGGGGGCCGCGGTGGCGTTCCTTGTGGTTGCCGGCATCTTCTCTTATAGATCGTTCCGGCAGGGACGCCATGCGCCCGCCGCGGCGGCTCCGGCCTCTGTTTCCGGCGTGCGTCAAATAGCGGTCCTGCCTTTCCATGTGGCGGTCTTGAATCTCATCGGCACTGCTTTCGCCGTGCGTGAACGTAAAGCGATCGAATCGCCCCGGATGGAGTTCGCGAAAGCGATTTTCCAAAAAGGCGAACGTTGGCACCAGGATTCTGAGATGGCCCGATTCCCTCCGCACGAGTCGCAGGGAACCTTGCAAAGCGTCTTGGATGGTTTCGAAGAAGATTTCCAGGTTTTGAGACAGGTTCTTCAAGTTGGGTGAGAGGACCGATTCATCGATGATGAGCTCGTGAAAGCCCTTTCCTTGAGACGGAATCTCATGAACGGACATGCCGTATGTTCGTTCGACCATCCGGAAAAGTTCTCGATGCGACCAGGCATCGGCCGATGCGGTGTCCGCCGACGCGGCTTCGAACGGCCTGTCCGAGACGAGATCCAGGTAACGGAGGGCGGGTTCGAGCGTCTGAAAAAAGGAGTCGAGGAGATTCCGTTGGAAGTCTTCCGGCTCTTGATCCTCTACCAGGATACCTTGCAGGATGACGGCTTGGTCTCTTAAGTCTGTGGCGCCGCTCCTTGTCAGCGCTCCGATCAAACCATCCAACCAAGTGACGGCTTCATTCAAAGAAGCCGGGAAACTTGCAGCGACGGGTCTCCAAAGCCTGCCGAGGACGTAAGGGGCATCGTAGTGAAACGGATTCCGTTCCCTCGCCGCGAATCCCGGGTCCACGGCCTGAGGAAAAGGAGAATGTCCCGCGACGGTTATGTTTCCGAAGGGGACCCAATGCCAGGCTGTCTGAATGGAACCGACCATTTTCTCTTTCCCGTCGGGGTTTTTCGTCAAAAAGAGGGAAAAGGATGCTAAGATCTTTTTTATGGGAAAGGTCATCATTACCGCGGCCTTGGTGGGCGCCGAGTTGACCCGCGAGGTGACGCCCTACTTACCCCTGACCCCGGATGAGATCACGGAGGCGGCTCGATCGGCCGTGGAGGCGGGCGCGTCCGTCTTGCATCTTCACGTGCGCGATGCGGCGGGGAATCCGACAAACGATGCGGCCCGATTCCGCGAGGTTCTGGACAAGGTCCGTGCCGCCTGTCCGACCCAACCCATCTTACAAGTGTCCACCGGAGGCGCCGTCGGGGATTCTTTTGAGAGCCGCGCCGAACCTCTGGAAGCGAATCCCGACATGGCCTCGTTGAACGGAGGCTCGGTCAATTTCGGCGACGGCGTTTTCGCGAACCCGCTTCCGTTCATCGAATTTCTGGCGGCTCGGATGGGTCGGAAGAGGATCAAGCCGGAGATCGAAATTTACGACCTCTCGCATATCGAGATGGCGGTCCGGTTGATGGAAAGGGGCGATATTCAGAGCCCGGCGCAGTTTCAGTTCGTGATGGGCGTGCGCGGAGGATTGGAGGCGACGGAGGAAAATCTTAAACTTCTCGTTTCCCGGATTCCGAAGGGTTCGACCTGGACCGTCGCCGGCATCGGGCGTCACGAATTTCCCATGGCCGAGCTGGCCCTCAAAATGGGCGGCCACGTCCGCGTCGGTTTGGAAGATAATATCTATTTAGAGAAGGGCGTCCTCGCCAAAGGCAGCCACGAACTTGTCCAGAAAGCGGTTGAACTGGCTCTCCGCCATGGTAGATCTCCCGCTTCATCTCAAGAAGCGAGGGAGATCTTGTGGGCGGGATAGGTGTTGTGCTGAATCCGCATTCGAAGCGCTACCGGAAGAACCCGGAGAAACTGAAGCGCATGGGTTTCATCGTCGGCGACAAGGGGCACTTCGGCGCTACGAAAGATCTGAATGACATCCGCCGTTTGGCGGAAGAGTTCAAGGAACATGACATCGACGTCTTGGCCTTAAGCGGTGGCGATGGCACGAACCATGTGACGCTGACCACCTTCATCAACGTCTACGGCGAAAAACCGTTGCCGAAGATTGCCTTTCTTCGCGGCGGGACGCTCAACACGATCGCCGCCTCTTGCGGCATCTACGGCTCTCCGGAAAAGGTTTTGGCGAACCTGCTTTACAAATACCACGAAGACGAGCCGTTCGAGACCACCGAGGTCGACATCATGAAGATCAACGAGCATTACGGTTTCATCTGGGGATGCGGCGTCATCTATCGTTTCATGGACGAGTATTACCACGGAGGTCTCCCGTCTCCTGCGCGGGCCGCGTGGACGCTCGCAAAGGCGATCGGGTCGGCGGTCATCAACGGTCCCTTCGCCTGCCGCATGTTCGAGAGGATGGACGCCGAGGTGACGGTGAACGGAAAGAAGTGGCCCTTCCGCACCTACTCCGCTCTCTATTCGGGCTCCGTCGATCAGCTGGGTCTCAATTTTCGCGTCTTCTATCTCGCCAAAGACGCCGGGGCCTTTCATGCGATCGGTTTTTCCCTCCCTCCGCGCAACGTCCTTCGCTATGTCCCCTTGATGTTCATCGGCCGCCCCTCCGGTTGCCCCGATCTCGTGGAGGAGCGCGCGACCGAGATGATCATTCAGTTTAAGGAAGCGGTCCCCTACACCATCGACGGCGACCTCCACACCGCCGTGGATCGCTTCGAGATCCACCCCGGCCCGCGCCTCACCGTGATCGTTGGATAAAATTGGGGATAAAACTGGCATCGCGTTTGCAATATTGCTCCTGAGTGGCCAAAAGGAGCTTCGAAATGCCCAAAAAAATTCTCAAAGTGATAAAGATTATCATTATGATAAACGCCGGTTTGATTTTGCTGACGTTGGGGTGTTCGGATAACGGCGGGGCGAACAGTTCCTCGAACCCCGGAACCAGCCTATCGGGAGGTCAGGATACGGCCTCCGATCCCTTGAAACAACTCCAAGACGAAGGAAAATTGGGAACGGCCGGCGACAAAGGCGGGAGCGTTTTGGCTTCCGGCGGTCCGGAAGTCACGAGCGTCTATCCTCCGTCGGTCGATCCGGATCAGGATAACGTCCCGGATGTGTCTTTCACTGGCTACACCGGCAAGCTCGATAATTGTCCCGGCGTCTACAATCCCGATCAGAAGGATTCGGATGGAAACGGGATTGGCGACGCCTGCCAACACTAACCAAACCTTTCTCCGGTCAATCTTTTATGCTAGTAGATGCACATGCCACTGGCCGTGGGGTTGATGTCGGGTACTTCGATCGATGGAATCGACGCCGCCCTCGTTGAGATTGCCGGCAAATCTCCAAAGCTCAAAGTTCAGCTCCGCGATTGGAAGATCTTTCCCTTTCCCAAGGGTTTTAAAGAACGCATCTTAAATGTCTCGTGCCCCTCTCGCGCCGGTGTCGATGAGATCTGCTGCCTTAATTTCGAGCTCGGGGAACTCTTCGCGGATGCCGTCAAGAAACTCTGCCGCAAGGCGCGCGTCCCTTTAAACCGCGTCGCCGTAATCGGCTCACACGGGCAGACCATCTGCCACCTGGGGGAGAAGGGGACCCTGCAGATCGGAGAACCGTCGGTGATCGCGGAGAGAACGGGCGTGACGACGGTCGCGGACTTCCGTCCGCGGGACATCGCGGCCGGCGGCTTCGGGGCGCCCTTTGCGCCTTATTTTCATTATCTTCTCTTTCGTCATCCGAAGCTCAACCGTGCCGTTCACAATATTGGTGGCATCAGCAACCTCACGTTTATTCCCGCAGGCGCGCGGATTACGGATGTCGTCGGATTCGATACGGGCCCGGGCAACATGGTCATCGACGGCCTGATGCGTGAGCTTGATTTCGGTGCTGAGCGGAGATCCGGCTTTGCCGGTCGGAGCGCGCTGCTCAGGGGGGGTGGGGGAAACCGCGAAGCGATCCCCCAATACTACGACCATGGCGGGGCCATCGCGGAGAAGGGAATGGTATCTCTCCGTCTCTTGAAGGAGCTGATGGCGCATCCTTTTATTCGTCGGAGGCCTCCAAAAACTTCGGGGCGAGAGGAATTCGGCCGCCCCTTCGTTCAGAAGATTCTCGCCCGCGCGAAGGCGCTCAAGCTCAGGAAGGAAGATATTATCGCGACGGCGACGGCGCTGACGGCGGCGTCCATCGGGGACAACTACCGCCGTTTCGTTTTTTCGCGTTACGGGATGATGCCGGATGAAATTATTTTTGGCGGCGGCGGCATTCACAATGCTACACTGATGAGGATGATCCGAGCCGAGCTCCCGAAAGTCAAGATTTCCAGCTTCGATCTCTACGGCATCCCGGCGGACGCCGCGGAAGCCGTCTGTTTCGCCGTACTGGGCTATGAGACGTTGCAGGGTCGTCCCGCCAATATCCCGTCGGTCACGGGAGCCTCAAAGGCCGTCGTCCTGGGGAAGATCGTTCCGGGTGATAAGAAACCGTGAAAGAACATCTCAAGGCCTACATCGACGACAGCAAGACGGCGGAGGTGAGAGGGCTTCGCATCCTTCTCGAGTATTTCTACGCGACCGAGATCTTCGACAAGATCACCAAAAACAACATCAAGATCATTTCCGTCTTCGGTTCCGCCAGGACCAAGCCCGGGACGCCGGAGTACCGGTCCGCCCAACAACTGGGCGCCTTGCTCTACCGGGCCGGTTTCGCCGTGGTGACGGGCGCCAGCCGGGGGATCATGCAGGCGGCGAACCAAGGGGTTGCGGATGCGATCGCCAAGGAAATCGTTCAGGACAAAGAGGCGATCTCCCTGGAGGAGGCGCGACTCACGGCCCGTTATCGCAAGATGCTGAGCCGCCATTCCGTGGGCTTGAGCATCTCGCTTCCCTTGGAAACGGAGAACAACCCCTTCATCGGTGTCAGTGCGACGTTTCATTATTTCATGGTCCGAAAATTCTTCTTCGGTTCCCTTTCGAGCGGTTTTATCGCCTGCGAAGGCGGGTGGGGGACGCGGGACGAGCTCTTCGAGATATTGACCTTGGTTCAAACGGGCAAGGCGCCCGTCATGCCGGTTCTCTATTTGTCGCCGGACCCGTCCCACTTGAGACAGGATCTCCGCCACGCCTTGCGGAAGAAATACATCGCGGAGGAGGACCTGCACCTCTTGAATCTTGTCACGAAACCTCAGCAGGCGGCGGAGGAAATCGCCCGATTCTATCGGGTCGTGGATCGCATCATTTATGAGCGCGACCAGGGCGTCACGATTTTGCTTAAGAAGACGATCGTCCCTTCAACGCGCAAGAAGGTCGAACGCCTCTTAAGCGAGGGCGGAACGACGACGCTGGACATGGATTGGCGGGGCCGCGCCTTGATGCTCCATCGCTATGCGCCGCACTCGTACGGGACGCTCCGGCGCGCGGTGGACCTGATCAATAAAAGTTAGACGAGGTAGGAGAGCTTGATGCGTTCAGATTTCAGATCGGCCTCCGCCTGCCGGTACCGGTCCAAGGTTCCCAGGTCGTTCCAATAACCGTCATACAAATAGCCGCAGATCTTGTCCCCGCGGAGGATGGCGGGGCGGTAACCCTCCCGGATCAGGCAGGCCTCGCGTCCGTCCGGGATGGCCTCCAGGAGACGTGGTTCCAGGATTTGAATGCCCGTATACATACAGGCCTTGGACGTCTGCTTTTTCTTTTCCTCGATGTCGTCGCCGATGCCAATGAGGCGCCCGGCCTTGTTCGTCCAAACCGCCGTGAACGTTTCGCCGGCCTCTAAGGGGCGGAGCACCATCGTGGCGGCGCTCTTTTTGCGGCGGTGGGTTTGGATCAAGTCTTTCAGGTCGAGGTCGATCAGGACATCGCTGTTCAAGACCAGAAAGGCCTCATCCCCGAAAAAGGAGGACGCCTTTTTGATGCCGCCTCCGGTGCCCAGGATTTTGGGTTCCCAGGAATAATGAATCCTCATGCCGAACTTGGAGCCGTCGCCCAATTCCTTTTCGATCAGCTCGCCCAAATGGTGAAGGTTGATCACGACGTCCTTGATGCCGTGGGCCTGGAGGAGTTTGAGCGAATAGGAGATGAGCGGCCGCCCGTCGACCAAGAGGAGGGCCTTCGGCGTGTTGTTGGTGAGGGGCCGAAGACGGGTTCCGAGACCCGCTGCTAGAATCATTGCCTTCATCTATCGAAACTCCGGGACATATTTTTTTAACAATTCGAAAGGCTCCTTCAACTCCTTACGACGCTCGAAGGCCTCACGGACATAGGCCAGAGAGTTTGGGATGTGTTTCAAGAACGATGAATTTCCTTTTACACGATCGATGTAAACGAAACGACCGGCGTCTTTGAGTTTGCGCTGGATCGTCATCCAATCGAACATGGCTCGGAATTCAGTCTCGCTCATTCCGGAAACGGCCCGTTGCCCGAAATAGTAGCCGATCAAATCATTCAACGAACTTGTGTCGAGCGCCACGTAGGAGTCGCGCAGCAGGGCGACCAGGTCGTAGGGGAGAGGCCCCATCAACGCGTCCTGAAAGTCGAGCAGGCGGAGCTGCTCATCCTGAATCATCAGGTTCCGGCTTTGGAAGTCTCGGTGAACCAAGACCTGCGGGAGACGCGTCAAGGCCTCCGTGATCGAACCGGTCCACTGATGGATCTTCTTCCGATCTTCTTCGGGAATCTTCACCGACAGGCGCGCCTCGACGCCGTATTCCAAAAAGTGATCGAATTCCCAGTTGAGGAGCGTCGCATCGAAGGAGCGGCGGTGGGCCAAGCAGGTCCCGTCGTCCGGAGTCGCGTTTTCTTGGAAGGAGATCAGCAGGTCGATCGCCTTTTGATACCAAGCGATCCGTTCCTCGACCGAACGGCCGGAGACGCGCTTTTCCAAAGTCTCGTCTCCAAAATCTTCCAGGATGATGAGGCCCGCAGCGGCCTCGTAGTCGTGGATCAGCGGAACGGGAAGGCCGCGCGACCGCAAAAAGCGGTCCACCGAGATGAACGGCGGCTCCGCCGGTTTCTCTTTCAGGTTCGTAATCTCTTCGGAGGCGCTCGCCTTCCCTTCCGGGAGTTTCATGACGATGAAGCTCTTTCCGTCGGGGAGCGAGAGGCGGTAGTAGATGCGGTACGAGGCGTCGCCTTGGAGCTTCGTGAGAGCGAGGCCGTCGGGACGGATCTTCATCCGAGTGCCAAGAATCTGCTGGAGTTGCGTTTCAAGCGTCATCGGGACTTCCTCGTTTAGGGGGTGACCGTGAAGTTCAGGGTGTTGGAGGCGTGACTCATCACGATCAGGAGCAAGGGGCCTTCCCCTAAAGGGGCGTCTGGGGGAACTGTAAACGTCAGACGTTCCATCCCGTCGCTGCCGATGGTGAAGTCCGACGCGACCACCGAGGCCCCTGCGGTGGAAACGGTGTTCTCGGCCGCGACGATTGAAAATCCGCTTCCCTCGAGTGTTACGGTGTCTCCGCGGGCGGCCGACGTCGGATTGGAGTTTAGAAGGACGGGGACGGAGCTCGCGACGATGTGGCTACCGAATTCCTCTTCGGTGTCGACGGAGCCGCAACTCCAGAGACAGAGCGTTGCGAATGCCGATGGGAATCGAAAGACGACTGCAACTGAGCCTGCGCGTTCCGTCGAGCCATCGCCGC
>CAZWYB010000113.1:0-7888 GCA_964637745.1 uncultured Pseudomonadota bacterium | reverse complement strand
CCCGCCCGGCCCCCTCCCAGCCGCGACTGGTAGTCGCCGGCGGGGAAGAATCTCTACCTGTCGGTCCTTCTGAGACCCACCTGCCCTCCCGCTCAAGCCCCGCTCCTGACCCTCGTGGCCGGTGCCGCGTCTCATGAGGCTCTGTCTTCCTTCCTTCCGCCATCGGCGTCGTTGAAAATCAAATGGCCCAACGACCTCTATTTGAACGGAAAGAAGGTGGCGGGCATTCTCTCCGAAATGGAATCGGAAGGCGACCACATCCGCTGGGTTGTTACGGGGATCGGCATCGACGTGAACGCCGACGAGGCCGATTTCTCTCCCGAGGTACGAAAAATCGCCACCTCCCTCAAAATCGCTTCGAACAAGGAAATCGACCGGCAAGCCGTCGCCGGCCGTTTCATCGAGGCCTTCCAAAAAAGATACCGTCTTTTTCTTTCGGAAGGTCCGGCCCCCACGATCGCCTTCTGCAATCAACATTCCTATCTCAAAGGGCGACGCGTGACCATCGATGGTCTCACGGGGACGGCGATGGATCTCAATGCCTCGGGCCATCTTGAGATCAAGACGGATGACGGAAAGATCGTTCCGATCGCCTCTGGCGATGTCGCGCTCGCGGGAAAGGTCTCCGATTGATGAAACTCCTCGCCGTCGATGTTGGGAATACCAACACCGTCCTCGGCATTTTTGAGGGTGAGAGGTTGGGCCGAACCTGGAGGATCGCCTCGACATCTCAGGACCTCCGCAAGTTGAGGTTACGCCTGCCTCATGGAATCGAAGGCGTCGTCGTTTCCAGTGTCGTGCCGCGACTTGCGCCTGTCCTGAACGCCCTCTCCCGAAGACTCACCGGAAAATCGGCCCTCTTTGTCAGCCCAAAAATGAAGATGCCGATCCGCGTGCGGATCAAAAACTCAAGCGAAGTGGGTCCGGACCGGATCGTCAACGCGGTCGCGGCCTATTCCCGTTGGAAATGCGGACTCATCATCGTGGATTTGGGGACGGCGACCACCTGCGATGTGGTGACACCGAAGGGTGATTACATCGGCGGGACGATCTCGCCGGGCATCGGCATCGCAAACACAGTCCTTCACGAAAAGACCGCCCTTCTGCCGCTCGTGCCGATTGCAAAACCAAAACGCGCCGTCGGAAATTCCACTGTCACTGCGATTCAATCGGGCGTTTTCTACGGTTACGCTGCGCTGATCGATGGATTGGTAAAGCGGATCCAAAAGGAAGTTCGATTTCGAACGAAGGTGATTGCAACCGGCGGACTCGCGAACCTAATCGGACGCGCTTGCGAAACGATCGATGCGATCGATCCGAACCTGACCCTCAAAGGTCTCCAAAAACTTCAGGATGAAAACGGCCCCCGATCAGCTTCATGAGATAAGGCAATGTCGTCCGAGAGAGCGCCTCGGTCGCCGTGCGCGGGGCGAGCGACGGGATGTTCGTTACACCATAGTGCAGAACCCCATACTTTTTGAAGATCGGGTTTTTGAGCGTCGTCGGCCGACTGGTCTCGATGCAACCGCCTTGATCGATCGCGACATCCACAATCACTGAACCCGGTTCCAGGAGCTGAACCATTCTTTTCGTCACGATTTTTGGTGCCGCCTGCCCGGGAACTAGCACGGCGCCAATCAACAGGTCGGTCCTTTTTAGGATTTCAGGAAGATCCTTGGGATCGGTCATCGATTGAAAGCGTTCTGGGTATTGAAGAGAGAGCTGCGCCAACTTCTCGGTGTTCCGGTCGAAGACCGTCACCGTCGCCCCCAGGCCGTGGGCCACCCGAAGGGCGTTTCTTCCTACGTGGCCCGCGCCCAGGACGGTGACATGGCCAGTTCCTCCTGAACCAATCGCGGGCAAGAGCGTCCCTTTCCCGCCCAGGTCGCGCCTCAAGTAATTCGACCCAACCACGGCGGCCAGGCATCCGGCGATCTCGCTCATGGGCGCCAAGATAGGAAACTGCCCTTGGTCGTCCTTCACCATCTCATAGGCGATCGCCTTGACCTTGGCACGATCAAGCGCTCGCTCGACACCGGGATTAGCGGCCAAATGCAGAAATGTAAAAAGGATCAAGTCGGAACGAAAAAATCGGAACTCCGAAGGTTGAGGCTCTTTGACCTTCAAGACGAGGTCGGCCTTCCACACCTCTTTCGCCGAAGACTTGAGGACCGCGCCCACTGCTCGATAATCGCGGTCCGCAAACCCCGCGTTTTTCCCCGCGCCGCGCTCGACCCAAACGACGGCTCCCGACTCGACGAGCCGACGGACTCCCAGCGGCGTCATCGCGACGCGGTTCTCGAACGGTTTGACCTCGCGCGGAATCCCCAGGCGCATGAAACGATTCTACCTGCGAAGAGAAGGAAGAAGAAGCTGATTTAGGTTGCCGGTCTTGTAACCGCCTAAATCGAGGGCGGCATAGAGGAACCCGTTGTCGCGACAAACACGATCGATCTTTTCCCGGTTTGCCGCATCCAAAAACCTTTCGAACTCGTCCTGTCCGATCTCGATCCGGGCGATCGGCTCGTGAAAACGAACGCGGAAATTCTTAAAACCCATCCGCACCAACTCGGTCTCGATGCGATCGATCCGTCGCAACCGTTCCTCGGTCACCTCCGTGCCGGGGGGAAATCGGGACGAAAGACAGGCTAGGGCCTGTTTGTTCCAGGTGGAAAGACCCATTTTGCGGGAAAGCTCTCGGATCTCCTGTTTGGACAACCCGGCCTCCACAAGGGGACTCCGAACCTGCCATTCCTCGGCCGCCTTGAGGCCCGGACGGTAGTCTCCGAGATCATCGGTGTTGACCCCATTCAAAACCCATCGAAACCCCCAAGATTTCGCCTTCTCGCCACACACCTGATACAACTCCGTCTTACAAAAATAGCAGCGATCGCCGCGGTTCGCCCGGTAGTCGGCGTTCTCCAATTCCTTGGTCTCAACCACGACATGATCGATCCCAATCTCGCGGGCGATGCGCTTTGTTTCTTCCAGCTCGTACGTCGGATAGGACGGCGACAAGGCGGTGACGGCTTTGACGCGGTTTTGAAGACAATCATAAGCGACCTTCGCCAGGAAAACCGAGTCCACCCCTCCAGAGTAGGCTATCAGGGCGCTTTCGAGCCCTCCTAAAATATCCTTGAGGGCCTGTAGCTTGACGTTCATGACGCAAAATTCGATGAGATCGGACCTCAAGTCAAGCGAATCCGTCCATTAAAGTCTGCTTCATATGCTGTTGACAGGTCCTCATTTTTCATTTACTAGATGCGAGGTTCTGCGCTCACTTTCTAAGTCCTTGTCTCAAAATGTTTTAGGGGGAGTTATGTTAAGAGAAGTCATTGAAGATGCGTTGGCACGGGGGGAACGACTGAAGAAGGACATCGTCGGACAGATCCTCAAGTCCGCCACGCTGAACGAACTGTTGAATAACCGGAAATTCGCCGAAACGATCGCCAAGGTCATCCAAACCAAGCACGAAATCTCCAGGACCATCGTTCGAAACGTCCAGGAAGCTCTGAAGGCCATGAGCATCCCCTCCAAGCAACAAATCGTCGCTTATGAAAAACGCGTGGACATGCTGGAAAAAAAGCTCGAATCCATCGGCCGCAGCATGGTGAAGAAAAAGCTTAACGGCAGCCATTCGCGCCGCCGTTCGAAGTAGTCTATCGATTGAATCAGGCGAGTGAATCAAGATCCCATCGGTATTTTTGACTCCGGCATCGGGGGTCTCACGGTCCTCCGTGAGATAGCCAAAATCCTTCCGCACGAAGATCTGCTCTATCTGGGCGACACGGCCCGGGTCCCCTATGGCACGAAATCCGCCGACACCGTCCGCCGTTATGCCTTTCAAAACGCCAAATTTCTTCTCAAAGAAAAGGTGAAGGCGATCGTGGTCGCATGCAACACGGCGTCCGCATTCGCCCTCGAAGATCTGCAAAAGGAATTTTCGATACCAATCTTGGGAGTGGTGGAACCGGGTGCCGTAGCGGCTCTCCGCATCACACATTCGCGACGCATCGGAGTTATTGGAACCGAAGGAACGGTGGACAGCGGAACGTACGAGAAACATCTTCTCCAACGTGAGCCTGGGGTTTTCGTGTCGAGTGCCCCCTGCCCTCTGTTCGTCCCTCTGATCGAAGAGGGCTGGTGGGAGGGAGACATAGCCGAAGAGATCGCAAGGACCTACTTAAAGGACATGAGGAAACAAAATATCGACGCGCTCATCTTGGGATGCACCCACTACCCCCTTCTGAAAAAGACGATCGCGAAGGTGATGGGACCGTCGATCTCTTTGATCGATTCCGCCGAGGAAACGGCACGATCCCTCTCCCAACTCCTGGCCCAGAGACATCTCATGCGCACCGAAAATAAAAATCCGAGGCGGGAATATTTCGTAACGGACTCTCCCGAACGGTTCCGCCGCCTGGGCCGGCTGTTTTTGGATACTCCCCTCAAGGATGTGCGCCATGTCGAAATCTAAATCCTCCCCCCGCTTAATGGACGGGGCCATGGGAACGATGCTCCTCATGCATGGCGTCCCATTTAATTCCTGTCTGGAGGGACTGAATCTCACTCGCCCTTCTCTCATCCGTGAAATCCATCTCAGTTATCGGGAGGCCGGCGCCGAGATCCTGGTCGCCAACACCTTCGGCGCAAATCAACCCCGACTTTTAATCCATCGGATGGCCAACCGCCTCGAACGCATCAACCGCACCGGAATTGAAATCGCGCAGTCCGTCGCGGGTAAAAAAAACGCCTTCGCCTCCATCGGCCCTTTGGGGCCGGCCGCGAAGAAGATGCCCTTTGCCGAAATGTTCCACCATTTCCGGGAGCAAGCCAAGGCCATCGAATCGGAACGCCCCGCGGGTTACCTCATCGAAACCATGATCTCTCTCACGGAGGCGGAGGCGGCGGTACTCGCCGTCCGGGAGGTTTCGGATCAAACGATCATCGCCCTGATGACCTTTCCGGAACTCTCGGGAAGGGCCGTCGGCGAGACGATGGAGATCGTCTCCACCACGCTCCGGTCGGCGGGAGTGGATGTTCTGGGCGTCAACTGCGGGCGAGGTCCCGAAGAGGCGTTTTCCCTCCTCAAGGCCCTTTCCTTGGTGGACCCGGGGCCGCTTTGCGCGCGTCCTGCCGCGGGACTTCCGGGGCATATCCTAACACCTGAGGATTTCTCTTCTTGGGGAATGAAGTTCGTGAAGATGGGTTGCCGCTGGATCGGCGGGTGCTGCGGAACCACTCCGGCGCACATTCGCGCTATGTCACAATCTCTTTAACCCTTCGGACGATCGCTGCGGCCGAAATCCCCGCCCACTCGACCAGCTCCTTCGGCTGTCCGGAACCGGGAAGGCCCGTGACCGCGATTTTGATGACCGGCGCCGTAGGCTGGGCCGCCAAGACGTTTAATACCGCGTCACCGATCCCGCCCTCCCACCAATGGTCTTCGACGACGACCAAGGCCTTCGTCTCCTTCGCCGCCTGGCGAATCGTCTCTTCGTCGATGGGCTTGACCGAATACAGATCGATCACGCGGGTGATAATCCCTTCCTTCGCCAGACGCTCATGGGCCTCCAGCGCTTCGAAGAGCGTCACACCGGCGCCGATCAACGTCACGACGTCCTGGGTAGAAGAACGAACGACCTTCGATCCGCCGATGGGAAATTTTTCTCCGACATCGTAAATCACCGGCGTCGCGGGACGGCTGGTCCGGAGATAAACCACGCCGGGCCTTCCGATCGCCTCCTCGACCAAGGCCTCCTCGCAAACGGCGTCCGAGGGATAAAGAACGGTGCTGCCGTGGACCGATCGGAACATCGCGATGTCCTCCAAACCCATCTGCGAAGGACCGTCTTCTCCGATGGAAACCCCGACGTGCGAACCCACGCATTTGATGTTCGCCTCCGAAACCGCCGCCATGCGGATCTGATCGAAGGCTCGGGTGAGAAAGGCCGCGAAGGACGAGGCGAAGGGGACTTTTCCGCGTCGCGCCAGACCGACCGCCACGCCCAGCATGTTCTGTTCGGCGATGAACATCTCAAAATAGTTTTCCTTCTTTTTTGCTAGGAGCGCCTCGGCGAAGGTCGAGTTCTTCGTCTCGGCGTCGATCGAAACCAAATGAGGGTATTTGGCGACCAGCCGGCTCAAGGCATTTCCATAGGCCTTGCGCGTCGCCACCTGCTCTCCCTTTTTATAAGACGGCGGAGGAATCTCCGCGGCGGCTTCCGATCGAGGTTTTAGATTCTCCGGTTTGCGGATGACCCCGTTCGAGCGACTCTCCACCGGCCCCAGTTCCTTCAAGGCCTTTTCAAGATCGGCGGCGGAGAGGGCCTTGCCGTGCCAGCCGGCCTTGTCTTCCAAAAAGGACACCCCCTTGCCCTTGAGGGTCTTGGCGACGATGACCTTCGGCCTCCCGTTGCCGTTGATGCAGGCATCGAACGCGTTTTCGATCTCCGCGAGGGAGTGACCGTCGATCATCACCGCGTCCCAGCCGAAGGAGGCGATCCTCTCCGCATAGGCGCGCGTATCATGGCCGTACATCGTTTCTTGGGATTGGCCCAGGCGGTTCACGTCGACGATCGCAATGAGATTGTCCAATCGGTAGTAAGCGGCAATCTGCATCGCCTCCCAAACGGACCCCTCCGCCATCTCGCCGTCGCCCAGCAGGACGTAGGTCCGATAGGGAAGCTGGTCCAGGTACTTGGCGTTTAAGGCCATCCCGACACCGATGGAAAGCCCCTGTCCCAGGCTGCCCGTGGCGGCCTCCGCATAGCGGAATTGAGGCGTTGGGTGCCCCTGGAGCGGGCTCCCCATTTTGCGCAAGGTCTTCAACTCCTCCGGGGATACGGCGCCGGCCACCTCGTAAAGGGCGTAAAAAAGAGGGGCTGCATGTCCCTTGGAAAAAATCACGCGGTCGTTGTTCGGATGCTCGGGGGCCTCGAGGTCGAAACGGAGATACTTGAAATAAAGAACGGTCATCAGGTCCGCGGCCGATAGCGATGACGTCGGGTGGCCGGAACCGGCCTCCGTGGTGGAGGTCAGGATGTCGGATCGGACCCTCTTGGCCAAGTCTTCTAAGGAATTCATATAAATTCGTCCTCTCTTAACGGCGTCCCTTTAGAATTGCAAGGCCCTACAAAGGACGACTTGTTAGTATACTTTCCCCTTAAGACGTGTCAGCATGATTGAGGGAGGTTCGGCCGGTTTGAAACGCCTCAGCGTCTTTCTCCTTTCGGGAATCGCACTTCTAGCAAGCATCACCCTCGCCCCGCCGCTCTGGGGCAAGAAGAAGGAAGCCCCGGAAACGCCTCCGCCTCCCAAGACGTCGCCGGAGCTCTACAAACAGCTCGACCTCTTCAGCAAGGTCTTAAACCTCATCCGAGAGGATTACGTCGAAAGTCCCAACGAAAAGAACATGATCTACGGGGCCATTCGCGGGATGCTCTCGACTTTGGATCCTCACTCCATGTTCATGCCCCCGGACATCTACCGGGAGCTGAAGGTGGATACCGAGGGGCGGTTCGGCGGCATCGGTCTGGAAGTGACGGTGAAAGACAATCTCCTGACGGTGGTCACCGCCATCGAAGGCAGCCCCGCGCAAAAGGCGGGCATTCGGGAAGGCGACCGGATCTTGAAGATTAACGGCGTGGGGGCGAAGGAAATGGGGCTTACCGAGGCCGTCCGCCAAATGAGGGGAACCCGCGGCACGCGCGTCCGTTTGACCCTCGTTCGGGAGGGCACCAAAGAACCCTTCGAGGTCTCGCTTAATCGCGACATCATCCGCATCAAGAGCGTGCGTTCGGAGCTCTTGGACGATTTTTACGGCTATATCCGTATCACCTCTTTCCAGGAAGACACGGCCGAGGACCTGCAAAAGGCGATGGAAGGC
>CAZWYB010000112.1:0-7971 GCA_964637745.1 uncultured Pseudomonadota bacterium | reverse complement strand
TTCGCGTGCATGTGGGAATGTAGATAGTGCGGTTGCCCGTCTGAAGTTATCGGACGGGAAAGGGGATAAGTTGTGTAATTAGTACAAGGTTTTATGTTAAACTTAATTAACAATCTTCTTAAATGCCGTGTCCCGCCAATTGACCTCCGCCCCAGCCCGGTGCGGATGCCGCCGCCGGGGCCGTGACGGGCGCGGCTTCAACGGCCTGACCGGTTACGGTCATGAGGGTTATTTTCCATGCGGTTGCGGCGTTGGCTTCGTTGAAGGCGTCGATTTTACGGTCGACCGGTTCCATGGCCTTTTCCCAGGCCTCGTGGTCGCTCATGACGTGGACCTCGCTGGGCTTCCAATCCGCAAATTTTTGGGCCGCTTGATTAAACGTCCACTTGGGCGCGGAGGCCATTTCCGCCTCGGTGCAATTCCATTCGTTCTTGCATGCCGAATGGTTCAAGTAATCCTGCCATGATCTTTGTGAGTCCTGGATTCGAAAATAGCGCCTCACGATTCCATCCTCTCCGGCCAGTTTGACGAGGTTCGAGACATCCGGCCGAATGCCGGCTTCCAATCCGTGAGCGTATTGTTGGAGGGCCCACTCGAAGGAGTCTTCGTCGCTGGTTCCGTTCACGGGGGCGTATATCTTCCAGAGTTCGATCGCATCCGCTTTAATCGCATCGGGAGAGGCGACGTTGCCGTAAGCCGCCGCCATGAGATTCGGGAATTGAGATTCGAGTTCATCCAATTGATCCGTCTTGTTGGAGGCCGAAGTGTCCTCTTGATAAAGAAACGCCAGCTCCTGAGGGAGATGCGCCAATGGCAGATTGGAGACCTTCGCGCCCGCCTGATAATCGACGTATTGAAGGTAGGGCTGATAATCCGACTCGGTGAACGCCTTGAGATCGGCCTCGGGAACATCCACCGGAGGAGGCGTCGTCAATTGCTGATAGGTGGCGGCGTCGACGATTTGGGTGCTGACACCGTCATTGTAGGTATACCACGTCCCGCCGGATAATTGAGGATAGGCCAGAACATCGACGGGTTGGCCATCGAGTATGGCCGGTTCCATCTCGCAAATGGAAGATTCTCCATCGTCCAACATACTCATATTCATGTTAGTGGTGTCATCGGTTTGGGTGACGGTCGCTTTCACCGGAAGCCCTTCCGGTGCTGTAGACGCTACCGGTTCGGTGGCGGTCGCCGTCTCGGCTTGGCACTGTCCACCGGCAATGGTCTGGAGCGCGATGGATTCTGCGGCGTCATTGAAGGCCTTTTCGCGGGCCGCGATCTTATCCTGCAAATAATTTCCGAGCCTCGTGCCCTTGTAAAACTTGGTCCAACTCTTCGTCGTCCAACCAAAAATTCCGGCGGCCGCTACCCCCTTGACGACCCAGTTGTCCGCCATCTTGGCCCAAGCGCTCTCCTTTTGCGGGCCCTGACCTGCCTTGGCCTGGATCTGGGCTTCGAGTTGGACCTTCTGGTTCACGAGATCGGAATATTGCTGGTTCAGGCGGTCGTAGAGACCATGCAAGGAGGCTTCATCCATGTTGGAGTAATCGATGGGAGGGAGGGCAGGGGCCGTGGGGCCCGCGGCATTGCCTCCGTTGGTCTGGGAGTAGGAGTCATAGGCGGTCAGGGCGAGAGCCCCCACGCCCAGAGCGGCCACGGCCCATTTCCCGGCCCCTGACGACGTGTTCGTGGGGAGGCTGGTCAATGGGGCGCAACCCGCCCCCAGTTCCTTCAGGCGTTCGTTGGTTCTCCTCAAGAGTTCGGCGTCGTTGAGTTGAGAAAGTTCCCACAGATTTTCCATAAAAGGGACGGCGACTCCGAACAGGGCCGTGAGCCCTGCGATTCCGCTGACGAGGCTGACGAAGGGGTGGTGGATGAAGTTGGAGAGGACGCCGTGATGTTCATCCTTTCCATCGAGTTCCTCGAGCATCTTCTGGTCTCGTTGGATCTCGAGCTGGAGGGAAGAGATGTCGCTTCGGAGTTTATCGATATCGTGTTTGAGGCCGGCGGTTCCGTTGTTTGAGGAAGAGGAAACAGGGGCGTTCTGGGGAGCGCCCTCGAGGTAGTAGTAGGATTTGTTGTCGGGGTTGTAGCAGACGGTGCCTTCCCCGGCGAAGTTGTCCTGGGCAGCCAAAGCCTGACCTTTATCCTGGCCGATCAGGGTGTACTTGTCCGTGATCTGATTGCAGGTGCCGATGTTAGACATGGTCCTTACTTCTCCTCGACCTCGTCGATCAGGTCGCTAGACTTTTGCTCTTCTTCAATTTTTTGCTCCGCGGAACGGCGGATGACCCTTGTTCGCTCGCCGCTGTCCCACAGGCTCGTCTCTTTCGGAGTGACGACCTCTCTATGGAAATCGATGTCGATATCCTCCCACGACCGCCAATTCCCATTCGGAGCCGTGAGACGTTCCTCGACCAATTTGCGGACAAGCCCCCGCTGCTCGTCGGGCGCGTATCCTCGAACGCGGGTGTCGTTATTCATTTTCCTCAGATCGCTGTAGATCCTTCCCAGGCGGGGATTCGTGAGGAGGGCGGTGTGATCCTTGCCCAGGGTGTCCAAGACTTCCGTGATCGAACTCTTGTCCGTGAGGTTGTGCTCTACAAGAATTGTTCATAAGCGCTGTTGTTGGCACCCGGGAGATCGGCTGCGGTATATGCCATCCCGACCTTTTCATAGGCGACGCCGCCCTCGAAGGGAAAGGTCTCGTAAACGGCGCCTTCCTCGAGGTCCGGATAATCCGCGATGTCCACCAACTGCCCGTCCAGCATCGCCGTGGCGGTGTAGTTCGGTGCGGCGACGTCGTATAATTCGCCGTTCGTGTCGACGAGGGGAGATCTGCCGTCGTTGAAGGTTGGAGAAGCGCCTTTGAACCAAGAGGCGGATTCATCGACTTCCCCCGAGATGATAGCGCCGTCTGTGGACATCCGGCTGTCCGATGAAAGGGCGGTAAAAACGGTGCTTGTCACGTCTCCCGATGTCGACCACTGGACGGCGGTGGCGGCCCGGTCAAAGTCGGCCCAGGTGGAGTAAACGTTATCACCGTTCATTCCGCTCCCGATCAATCCCTTGAGGTTATTCGGAACGAGGAAGGTCCGGCCCGCGATCTCGATCGTATCCAGACTACAGGTGTCCGTTTCCACGAGATTCCACTTTTCGACGAGTCCCATGTCCGAGGAATTTCCGAAATCGGGCGGTGGTGCCATCCTGGACGAATCGGCGTTGTCTGGCACGTTTGCGGCGGCTCGTCCCTGGAGAGATTGGGAAATGTACCGCTGATAAAATCCATCGGGTACTTTATAGATCTCCCCGTCGATGGAGACGGTGTCACCTTGAAAATGCACTTCGCCCGAGGTGGACGTTTCTAGTTTTTTGTAGAGATCGTCTTTGCTGATGTCCCGTGGCCCTTTGCTCGTGGGCCCTTCCTGACCCACAGTGGGCGTCGCCAGCTTATTGACATACCTTTTCGCCATGTAAATGAGGGTCGCCACGGCGGTGAAGGCTACGGCCCCCCCGGCGATCTTTGTCCAGTCAAAGGTTCCCGAATTGCTGGAATACCCGTCGGGCTTGACTCCTTGGGTTCCATTGTCGGATGTCGTCAGGTTATCTTGATCCGTTCCGTTCGGAGTGCAGACCCCGTTCGTTCCGGATACGTTGCCATTCGCTCCACACACGCCGCCCATAATCTCCTCCCCCAATTTGATGCGGTGAAAACTGACTTTCGTTCTAGTTTTCGGCAGGCGGCGTAGAGATGTTGCTAAATAATAATAAAATTAATATGTTAATTTAAATTAACATTACCGTTATTTCTTCTCGACTTCGTCCAAAAGATCCTCTTTTTCTTCCATATTCCGCTCAGCGGTCTTTCTTCCGACGATCGTATCGACCGATTGGGAGTTTTCCCACATGCTCACCTGACGGGGGTTCACGACATCGGCATAAAACTCACCATCGATCTCCTGCCAAGATCGCCATTTGTTCCTATCCGGCTCGGCCGTCGTGAGACGGTCCTCGACCAATTTCCGGATGAGCCCTTGCTGCTCCTCGGGCGAATAGAGTCTGACGCGGCTGTCGCCGTAGATTCCATCCTTTGCCGTCAGATCCCGGTAGATCCTGCCCATTCGAGGATCTTTCAAGAGGACCTGTTTATGATGGCTCATCGCTTTGATGACATCCGTCATCGAGCTTTCTTCCGTGAGGCCGAACTCCGAGAGAAATTCCTTATAGGCAGGGGAGGTCGGAACGACGGGCCCGTTGGGGACGTTTTCAACGAATGTGCCTTCGTCGAAATCATTATTGCCTATCGATGAGTAATCCTCCACCGCCGTGTAATCACCGTCGTTAATTTCGATCTCGTTTTCACTGACCTCAGGTGAGCCCATGTCTCCTACCAAATGGTATTTGTAGCGGCTCTCCCGGGTGATCGGATCGTTGACCAAGACGGAGACATATTCCTTGCCTTCCTGGAGCGAAGGGTCGAAGCCGATGTCCCTCAGGACGCCGTCGATCTTGGCGACGGGCGTGTAATTCCGTTCGCCGGTGATCTCCTGCTCATCGAAATCCGACGAGGCGCGGATCATCGTGGCGTTTCCAGTGTCCACGGTGTCGAAGACGGTGGTGGGATCTCCCTCCGTGAGGCCGGCGTTGACGGTGGCTCCCTGAGCTTTTACCCCCGCCAGCCGCTCGTTCCAATAATTCTTTGGCACGCGACCGATGACGCCCCTTCCTTCAACGCCGATCAGTCCGTCGGATCCGTAAAAAACCTTGCCCGGATTATCCGCCTCCAGTTTTTGAATATCCCTATTCGAGAGTTCCGGAATATCCTTCCCGCCGCCGGGGCCGCCGCCAGGGCGGTTGGGATCGATCGGACCGGTGGGGCCTTTACCCTCGAACAGTTTTTTATGAATCCAGGGACCGGCGACGAAGAAGACGATGAGGCCGCCCACGAGGCCTTCGATCGCGGTTCCATATTTGTCCCAAAAACCAGGGTCATCCTTCCGCAGCCCTAAGGAGTGGGCGACGCCGTCCAAGACCTTGCACTGATCCTGCGAGTCGGATCCCAGGAGGGAAGAACATTGTCCCTTCAAGGGGTTGAAGGCATTATCCAACGCCGATTTTGATTGGGTGCCTGTGTTGACACCGATCTCCCCTCGATTGCTGCTATCGATGCAGAAGAAGACGTGGTCCGCTTTGTTGGCAAATAGGCTCTCGAGCCCGCGTTGCTGGCCGGGGCTGAAGAGGACGGATTTCGTCCCCAAGGCGGTCGGGATGTCTTCCACGCTGAAGCTTCCGCCGTTGTTGTGACAAAGTCCGACCTCCGTCCCCTGAAGGTTCAAGATCGCGTCGCGCTGCACGGGGGCAAGATTGTTAAGCTCCGTGGTCTGCATGCCCTGGAGGAGTTCGATTTGATATTGGGAAAGGCTCAGCACGACGGTGCCCGTGTTGTCCTTCGTTCTGACGGTGACCAAAAATTGGCCCGGGTGCGCGGCGTCGGCCTGGGAGGCGTCGTCGCCGGCGATGATTTGAACGGGACGGCCGTCGTCATAAGTGACCAGGCCTTTGTACAGACTCTCGCCTGTGTAGAGACGGAAATTCCCGCCGATTGTGGCAAAGGCCCCCGCATTGGCCTTCGCAACCGGGTCCTGGCCGTTGAGGTCATTGATATAGGCAAGTTGGATTTCGGCCAAGTCGACCGGCTGCTGTCGCCCCGGAGGCGTGATGCCACCGTTGGAAAGGGAGAAAAAGTAGAGGAGGGACTTTCCGGGGTTCTCCGGATCCGGCTGGACCGAGTTGGGAAGGACTCGGATGATGCGGCCGTCGTTATAGGTGATGGCGCCGGCCAGTCCGTTTGCCTTCGTCACCCGTGTATCGTCAATCCGACACACATCGTCTCCCAGTTTCGTAGATAAAGGAGTCGTTTGTCCGTTGTAGCCGTTAATGACGTAGTCCGTGCACTGGTTACCCATAAAAACCTCCCCAGGTTTTGATTCGAATGAATGTGCTTCCGTTGTTGTTTTCGGCGGATGCTAGAAAATGTTGCTTATTTGAATTAAATATTTATGTTTAATTTAGTTAACATTATGGGGCGATCGCACACCTCCTTTGATTTCCTGATTCATTTCTGAGGGTTTAGTTCACAAACCGAAGGCGGCCCCTGCCTTTGCGAAGGCCCCCAAGGTCGCGGTTCCGGCGGCCGTCTCTCCGACGGGTCCATCGAAGGGGCAGAGAACCAGTGCGGCCGTTCCGATCGCTCCCAACACGCCGAGCGCGCCCCAACCGAGACCTTCCCAAAAGGAGTGGGAATCGTCGTTATCGGCATTCTGGGATTCGGGAGCCGGTTGAGGTTCCGGAGTCGGAGCGATGGGAGGTGACGGCGGGGTCGGGGGATCGTCATCGTCCCCGCCGCGTTTCCGCCAGGAGGAGTAGATATCTTTCAGAGGACCGTAGGCGAACGTGACGAAGAGAAGCCACTCGAACCACGAGGGGGATCGTGTTCCCTCAGGAGGCGTCAGTTGTTGTGCGGCCTCGCTCCAGGCCCGGCAGGGAAGCTCGGACCCGCTTCCTAAAATCGCCCGGCAACGGTCGCGGATGTCGGTGACGATGCCCCGCACGTTTAACCCCTGCCCGCTGCTTGTGTTGATTCCTAAGACGCCCCGTCCGTCGGTGTCGGCGCAAAGGTAGACGTGATCGGATTCGTTTCGAAAGAACGGCAGGAGGGTCCTCTGCTGTTCCGGCGTCCAGAAGACGGACTGGCCTTCCACCGTCAGCGGGAGTTGTTGGATCTGATAAGTCGATCCGTTGCTCCGGCACAGGCCGATCTCCGCCCCTTGCATCGTTTGAAGGAGCGTGAGTTGTTCTTGGGAGATTCGGAGGGTGATCGTTCGGTTCGCGCTCGCCGGCGGGAGGGAAACCTCGACCAAAAATTGGCCGGGATTGTCGGGGTCGCGATTCGGATCGCGCGCCGGAGCGAGTCTTGCCACTTGGCCGTTATTGTACGTGATCAGTCCGGCGTAAGGGCCGTCGTTCAAACGGCAGAGACCTCCGTCGAGGCGCGTGGCGCCTCCGGAGAGGTACGGACTGTTGGCGTAGTCGGAGCAGATGCCGCCCATGGGGGGACTCCTTTCGTGCCGTCCCCCGAAGGCGGTTGATGGTTGATCGGTCCCCCGTGAATTCTTAGACTAATGAGATTCTGTCACTCCGGCAGGGAGCGACGGCGATATCGCGACGATGTGCCCACCCCGCTCCAGGAAGCTTTGCCAAGCTTGAGGCGTCGCCCAATACATCGGACCGTGCTCGCGCCCGTTCACTTCCATTTGATGTGGGATCAATCCGCCGTTGTGAACGGTACGGACGGCCGCGATCCAGTCCTCGTTGGGAATATTGTTTGGAATCGTGAGGCCCGTGAAGGGCGGAATCCCCTCGCTTGCGGCGACCGTTTGCAGACTCAGGTGATCCGGATGCGCCGCTTGAAAGCTGGTCAACGTTTGGCGGATGGCGTCGGGTTCCGCGGTTGCGAATCCCGCTGCGTCCAGAGGTTGCACGCGCCCATTGGCGTTGAAACGACTCGGAACCGTTGCGGAACGGCCTTCGCTCCGGACCAGATAATCCGTGTAACGCTGATAATCATATTCATTCATGAAGACGGTTTGGTCGTTGGCCAGCGTGACGGAGTGATAGCCTCTCGGTAGGGCCATGTTGGGGTTGGACGGTGTGTAGTAAGTAATGCTCACACCGGAACCGGCCCCCTCAACGGTGAACACTTGTGAACCCCTTGTGGTGCCGGCGGGGGTTTCGTTGAACCAACTGTAATGCATGAGGGTCGGCTGGAACGAAGGCTCCTGTTCGAAGCGATCGAGCAGGTGACGGAGCATCAGCATGTGCCGTCGACGGACGACGACTTCGGAGGGATTCGTTCCGTCGCCTTGGAGGAAGGCCCGCTGTTGGATTGTAAGCTCGCTCTCCCGCGGC
>CAZWYB010000111.1:0-7984 GCA_964637745.1 uncultured Pseudomonadota bacterium | reverse complement strand
CTCAAGGAGAATCGCTCCTAAGCTCCTGTCTTCCATATTAAAAAATCATAGCATAGGAGAACTAATACGCCAAATCGATATCATTTCCTGAGGGGGAGGCCGTTTTGGAGGGGGTCTTCGAGGAGGCTTTGGAAGGCGCCGGCGTAGGATTTTGCGTCGAAGACGGGGGCGCCGCCTTCGCCTTTTTCCTTCTCGCTTTTCTTTGCCCCTTTCCTTCGATGGCGAGATCCGAGTCCTCGCCCGTATCGGTCGACGAGGCGGGGGTCGCCGACGGCGCAGGTTCAGGAGTCGGTGCCGCCTCTTGCGTCTCCTTCGTCTTCTTTTCCTTCTTTCCGGGCTTGGAAGGAGCGGACGTCACGTCCATGGGAAACCGACTCTCTTCGGGTTGACTGGTCGCTCCGGCCCCGGAAGGGGTCCCGTAGCCCTGCGCCCCGGACATGTCGCATTGAACCGACGGAACGTTGCCGGGGCAACCGCCGCCGTATTTCAGGAGATAGTCGGCATGCGTGGCCAAGGATTCCCGGATCTGCTTCTGTTGGCTCTTTCCGAAATTATTCGTGATGAAGGCGTTCTGTTCGTTGATCTTCTTCTGAAGGATCGACAGGAAATCCCTCGGCTCCCGAATGATGTGGGGCGTCAGGAAGACGATGAGATTGACCTTCTGCTTCGTCTTGTGGCGCGTTTTGAAGAGATAGCCGAGAATGGGGATATCGCCCAACCCGGGGACTTTCTGGATCGTCGTCGTGTACTGGTCCTTGACCAAGCCCCCGAGCACGATCGTTTGGCCGTCGGTCGCAACGATCGCCGTTTTGATCGACCGTTCGGTCGTGGCCGGCCCGGATTGGGAGGCCGTGCTCGGCTGTTGATCCGCGGGAAGGACCTCATGGTCCTCCTGAGTCACTTCCATCCGGATGTTCCCGCCCTCGCTGATCTGCGGCTTGATCTTCAAGCTCAAGGTCACGTCCTCTCGCGTAAAGGTGGTCTGCAGACTTCCGCCGATCGTCGTGGCAGACGCAGCCGGGAAAGGCACCTTTTCACCGACCTTGATCTCGGCCTCTTGATTATCCAGGGTCAGAATGTTGGGCGTGGAGAGGATGTTGACGTTCGAATTGCCTTGTCCGAACTGCAACGCCGCGAAAAACGCGGGGACGCTCAACGTGTTCGTACCACCGCTGGATCCGGGCGTGCCCGGAGTCGGGATATTGATGGTGCTGCCCGTCGAGGCGCCTCCGATGGTGCCGCTCAAGATACGGTTGATATCCAGGAAGCCGAAGGTGCTGCCGAAGAGGGCGACCTGGTTCCCGCCCACGTTCAACGATTTGCCGCCCAAGATGCCCAGACCCAACTGCTGGTCTTCGGAAACGGAGAGCTCGACGATAATCGCCTCCACATAGACCTGTCGCCGCGGGATATCCAACTTGGTGATCACCTGATCGACCAGGGTGTTATAGTCCTTGCCTCCCGCCGTGATGACCAGGGCGTTCGTTCCCTCTTCCGCCGTCACCGTGAATTTGCCCGAAAATTCCGCCCCTCCCGTCAGGGGCGAGACCGCCGCGCTGGCGGCCGCCGCCGTCGTCGTAGGCGCGCCCGTCTTTTTGTCCTTATCCTTAGACTGGGCGATGGCCCCCGAGATCGCGTTCAAAACCGTCGCCATATCCTTCGCGGGGGCGTACTTGAGGTAATACACGTGGACTTCGCCTTCGTCGCCCACCAAAGGCGAATCCAATTTTCTGATCAGATCGCGCACCTTCTGAATCGCCATTTTCGAAGCCAAGATGATGAGGGAGTTGGTGCGGTCGTCGGGTATGACCTTCTTGAGCTTCGGTGCTTCTTCCAAAGTCTCCGAGGCCTTGCCCCCTCGGGGCGGAGCGGTGGCGGTCCCCTTGTCGGTCGTCTCATAGATCTGAGTGATCTTGCCCGCGAGGTCCTTGGCGTTCGCATAGATGATGG
The DNA here is from genome assembly GCA_964637745.1 of uncultured Pseudomonadota bacterium. Classification (GTDB taxonomy): domain Bacteria; phylum UBA10199; class UBA10199; order JACPAL01; genus CAZWYB01. The sequence continues at coordinate 6,034 of CAZWYB010000111.1, read as the reverse complement.
GGATGATCTCCAACACCTCTTGAGGGCCTTCCTGATCCAATTCGTTGATCAGGCGCATCAGGCGGTCGATGTTCGTTCCGGAATCGGTCACGATCAGCGTGTTCGTGACCGGATAGGCGAAAAGATTTCCTTCCTTGGACACCAGACCTTTGATCACATTGGCCATATCCGAGGCGCTGATGTTCTTCAGGGTGATCAGACGCGTCAGAAACCGATCCGTGAAGGGAGACTTGTCCGTATAAAGATCGATCGGGTTGCTCAAGGCTTCCCGGTTGGCCACGATCCGAAGCAGGCCGGCGGGCCCTTGAACGATGGAGTAACCCAAGACATCGAGGGCCGATTGGAAGGCCTCCCAGACCTCATCCTTGGTCATCTTGCGTTCGCTGATGATCGTAACCTTGCCCTTCAGCTTGTCATCCAAAAGGAAGTTCTTGCCCAACGCGCGGCTGATCTGTTTCACGACCTCCGAGATGTCGTCCCCCGCCACGTTGAAATAAATCCCTTCCTCCTCGACCTTCTTGGCCGTTTCCGCCGTCGTCTCGGGAGGAACCGGACGCAGAGGCTGCGAAATCTCGGGAACGGCCGTGGTCGGAGGCGGTCCCGAAGGCGCCAACAAGGGCGACTCCGGAAAGGTCGCGACGGGTGACGAAGGAATCGGCGGAGGTGGAGCCGTAAAAGCCGGCGGGGACGGAGCCACCATCGGTGCGGCGGACGGCAAACGGGTTCCCGGCATCACAGGGATGGGCGCCGTGGGCGGCAGGGGTGACGATGCGACCGGTTGGGGAAAAACGGGCGCCGGGGCCGTCGGCAACGCGGTAGGAGCGACCGGCAAGGCCGGCGGCGGGCCGATGGGAGACGTCGCGACCGGTGCAACAACGGGCGGAGGCCCGACGGACGTCGTCACGGGCGCCGACGAAGTCACCGAAGAAGGAAACAGCGCACCCGGCGTGGAAATACCGGGACCCTGGGTTACGGTCGGCGGCAAGGTTTGAGGTAAGGCCGACAGATCCGACGGATTGGAACCCGCCGGCGGCATGACGACCGGCGGAAGCGGCTGCAAATCCGCCGTATAGGCGTTCCCCGCCAGTATCATCCAACCGATCAGGACGGCGATGAAACTACCTAATTTCGTATTCGAGTGTCTGATTTCTTCCCCCTCGCTCCACTTCCAACGAGAAATTCTTCGAATCCTTCATGGTGCCGAAGAGCTCCATGCCGCGTTTGATGTCCAAATCCTGTCCGTTCAATCGCGTCAACACGTCGCCGCGCCGGATCGAGAGCTTGCTCGCTAAACTGCCCGGCCGGATGGAAAGGACCTTCATCCCGTCCGGCTTTCCGTCCTTGAAGTTCGGCACGATCCGGACGTCGGAATACAACTTATCCAGATTTTGGAGGGCTTCATCAATCTCTTTTTGATCCAAAACGATTTTTCCGCCTTCGGCGGGCGTGTCCGTCGGTTTTTCTTTGTCCTTCGACGTCTCCTTACCCTTGCCGAAGACTTCTTCGGCGGAGGCGAAGACGTTCTTCTTGGACGTAAAATCCTCCAACTCCGCATACTCCAGACGGCCGTTGTGGATGAACTCGATGCGGTCCTTCATCACCTTCGTGAGCTTCACATTCGGGGCGAAGCTCTCCGTATCGTTCGGAAAATAGGGTTCCCCGTTCTTCGATTTTTCTCCGGAGACGACGGCGGAGGAGCGCCGGTCCGTCCCGTCCCCGATGGCCAAGGTGGACAGGACTTTGATCGTCAACGTCGTCTTGACCGCCGGGCCCAGCTCTCCCAATTGGGTCGGATTCATTTCGTCCGGATTGGCCTCCTTGGCGACGGCGCTTTCGGCGGAGTTGAAGATGTTTCTCTCGGCGATGGATTTGTAATCATCCAGCGTCGCTTCTTTCTGTTCACCTCCGGCAGTCGCCGTAGGGGTCGTGGCCTCGGCGACCGGGCTCGAAGAATAGGATTCCAAGAGACCCGCCACGTACGTGGTCGCGCCGCGAGCCAGAAAATACGCACACAAGGCGATCGTCAAAAGATGCAGGGTCCAGTCGTATCTTTTAAGCGAAAACATCGACTTTCGGCCTCCCCGTTGCCGGCTTAAAGCCAAATCGACGGACCAAATTAAACATAATTATAATAAATTATAGGGTGTTTTCCTGCGAAACTCAAGAGGTTTTCTTGTAAGGATTAAAGTTAGAAATTAGGCGACCTTATGAGGGAGGGTAAAGTGAAAACTGGCGCCGCTGCCGACCTCGCTCTCCACCCAAATCTTCCCCCCGTGAAGCTCGACGAATTGCTTCACCAGCGCAAGCCCCAGCCCCGTCCCCTGATACTCCCGGGTAAAGGAGCCGTCGACCTGACGAAAGGATTCAAAAATCGTCTCCTGATTTTTCTTCGAAATCCCGATCCCTGAGTCCATCACGCTCACCTCCACCCAACCCGGACTTTTCCCACGATGATCCTCGACCGAGACGGTGATTTTGCCGCCGTTGGGCGTGAACTTCACGGCGTTCGAGAGAAGATTCAGGAGGATCTGCTGCACCTTGCGCTCGTCCGCATAGACCGGGGGCAGCGGCTTGGGGATGTGGATCTCAAATTGATGTCCCTTCTTATGAAGTAACGATGCGATCATCCGATGCACCCGCTCCAGAAGCTCCTCCATAGTGATCGGGCCGATCGTCAGCTCCATTTTGCCGGATTCGATCTTCGCCAGATCCAAAATGCCGTTGATCATGTGCAGCAGGTTTTCGCCGTTGACCAAGACTTCCTTGACGCTCTCCTTCTGCTCGGCGTTGATGTTGCCCATGACCTCTTCGAGCAAAAGCTCGGAAAATCCGATGATCGCCGTAAGCGGCGTCCTCAATTCGTGGCTCATCGTGGCCAGGAATTCGGACTTCACGCGGCTCACGCGCTCCAGTTCGATGTTCTTGCGCTTCAGCTCCGCGATCAGCATGGCGTTGTCCAAGGTCAGAGAGGCCTGATCGGCGAAACCTTCGAAAGACCGGACGGCGTCTTGATCGATCCACTTCTCGCGGGAGACGCCCACTAAAGCCCCCAAGACCTTGCCTTCCGCCACCAACGGCGCCGCGACGAACTTTTGGAACCCGAACCTCTTCTGGATGGCCACCGCCTTCTCGCGCGAGATCTCGGGCACCGATCCCTTCAGCACCTCGGCGAATTCGTTTCGGATGATCAATTTTTTTCTCTTGAGGGCCTGATAAATCTGGTTCGTTTCATTATTGGTCGGCAGGTAAATTTCCGAGGGATCGAAACCGAGCATCTTCTGAAGCTCCGTCGTGATCGACGTTCCTTCCAGCAGAAACACGCGGATCCGGTCGGCCTCCGGATCCTGGTACAAAAGGAATCCCGCCGGATACCCCATGCCGTCGTGCACCGAACGCACGACCTCGCTCCTCACCCTTTCCAGACTGATACCGCTCCGGGTCAGAGAAGAAATGCGGTTCATCGCCACGAGCTCGCGGTTTTTGGCCTCCAAGGCCTTCTCGCGGATCTGCGTGAAATGACTTGCGAGCCAAATTCCGTAGATGGCCACGATGAGAAAGACGACCAGCAAGGCCAAATTCTGGAGAGGCCCCAGGGCCGCGAAAAGCCCCGGCTGGTCGGTGAGCGGATAGGAAAACGGCAGGACCCAACCGCTGGAGGTCGCCAGCATGAGGCCGGAATAGAAAGTCACAACCAGGAAGGAAATGACGATGGAGACGCGGACGTTGTAGAAGAGACCGCCCGCCGCGCAGTAGATGATGTAGATGGTGTAAAAATTACTCTTGGTGCCTCCGGTCAAATAGACGAGCACCGTCTGGGCCGTGACGTCCGCCGCCAATTCTAGGACAAAAAAGAAGATGGGCTTGATGCCCCGGAGGATGAAGGCATAGCAGATCGTCGTAACGACGAAGGTCCCGCTGATGATCATCATGATCGGGATATCCAGGGTGAGGATCCAAGGATAAAAACCGGCGATCAGGACCCAGAATCCCGCCAAGATGACCAAACGGAGCTTGAGCGTAAAGACGTGACGTGCCGTAAAATCCGGAAAGCGGAGATCGAGCAAGAAGTGCGGGAAATATTTCACCAATGCGAAACCTATACCACGAGTGGCAACCTGTCAATTTTACTCTACTTTTTCCTATTGACTTTCCATCCCGTCCCACCTAGAAATATTCGCTCATTTTTTATTCATCAAATCCAACCCAAATGACCGAGGCGGAGCACCCAGTATGGGTCGCCGAGGGAATGGTTGGAGACGGAGTCGGAAACCATGGCTCGAATCACTGTTGAAGACTGCCTCGATCATTGCGAAAACCGTTTCGCCCTCGTCCACATCGCCGCCAAGCGCGCGCGGGAGCTTTACAAGGGAGTGGACCCTCTGATTCACTGCAAGAATCGCGAAGTCGTCACGGCCCTGCGCGAGATCGCGTCGGGCAAGATCGCCTATTTGGGTGAAGAGAATCTGGAAAAGGCCGCGCCGGCCCCCAAGAAATCAAAGAAGTCCTAAGGTCTTTCGCCACGGTAGCTCAGTGGTAGAGCAGCTGATTCGTAATCAGCAGGTCGCCGGTTCAATCCCGGCCCGTGGCTCACTAACGAGACCGGAATCAGATGATAGTCCGAGAGGACTGTCATCTCCGGTCTGGTTAGTACTACAGGTCAAATTTATATTTTAGTTGAGACTTGTAAGTATTGATTTCAAGGGTTAGCGGCCTCACACTTTTCACTATCCCCATTTTCCCAGAGTATTCCCACAACCTCGAGCAATCGGTTCAGTTCGTTTCACCCACCATGCGAAACTTCTCCTTTTGGAGATCCCTCGTCGACGGCAAAACTCATTCGTTAGAAAGCTTAAACATCTCCGAGAATGATTTTGCAGCTGATGATTTCTTCTTCGCCTTAGATCGGATGACGCCGCATATGTGATATTTTACAAGTTTATCAGAAGCAAAGGTCTCTTGCCCAAAGCCTTTAGTAGCTTTCCCAATATAATATGGGATAAACCTCTGAGACCTCGATGGCTTTAAAGCAAATACATACACCCCTGTCTTGTCCTCAAGTGCCCCGCATTCCTTTCCTGTTTTCCAGAACTCATCGGGTTTTAAAACTCTTCCGCCTACGCGTTTTTCGACATTTATTTTGAATGGACCATGAATTTTGAATTCCGCCATCGCAATTCTCCTTAAAATTAACGGTTGGAACTATAGCGTCATCATACCAATCTGAATACGGAAAATTTTTGTCCAGCTTCAATCACCCGAAATGTGGAAAGGACCGCGGCAACAACTCCGGAGCCTTTAGGAAGGGAGATTCAGCCCTAGCTCCATTAGGTCTTCTCGTTTCTCTTTTCGGAGAACTTTTACAATTTCTTTTTTCTCTTTCTTGGTAAAAGAGTCCCAGATGGAGGCCAGAGCCTTGCCCTGCTTGGTGGCCTGAATCACATCCAGGATACGAAAGGCCATTTCCTTGTCCCTCACCCCCTTGGCTCTCTCTTGCCTTCGATGGGAGATCATCAGCTTGTGGAGGGCAAAGGCGGCCGGATGGGGAACGCGGATGGCAAGCCCATCCTCTTCGATCACGATCGCGTGCCGCGTCAGGACCGACGTATGCCTTAGCGGCATGGCCGTGATTTTCAGGGTCGGGACCTTCTTGGGGTCATCCGATTGGGGACCTAAGCGCGGGATGAGAAATTCGACACGTAGCTCCGGGTGAACAAACCGAAGCCAACCCGAAAAGGTGAGTTCGGGATCAAAATCGAGCCTCTTAAGGATGTCCTCCACGGATCGGCCCGGCCCCCTCAATCCCCTGGGGTCCGGGATCAAGAGATCGATGTCGAGCGTTTGAATGGTGGGGACATAATTCCTCCTCCCAAAATAGGAAATGTAGAAATGGCAACACCAGCTCCCGATGAGAACGAGGTCTTTCAACAAACCCTCGTTCTGCAAGGCAAGGCGGACTTCGTTAGCTTTTTTTTCCAGCAGGCTCGAGGTCTTTGTCCAAAATGGCAATTTGCCTTTCGGCCTTTTGCTTGAGTTT
>CAZWYB010000110.1:0-8012 GCA_964637745.1 uncultured Pseudomonadota bacterium | reverse complement strand
CTTGCGATTACGGAGGCTTCAGGCAATGCGACTGCGGGTGGAGCCACTGGCTGTGGTGTCGCCAATGTCAAGGCGAGCACAAATATTCAATACAGCACGACCGGCATTGCGGGGACGACAAAGCCGATTTACGATCTCTTTATCACTCTCGAGGCGATGTGATTGGGTGTGGATGTTCCTAGGAATTGAAAAGGGGCGGCCATTTGGCCACCCCTTTTTTTTCGTCGCTTTTGTACCGCCAGAAGTGGATAAATTTCTAGCCATTCACGATCGTTCTATGTAATAAGTTGTTTCTCATTCCTTAATTTGCGACGTCGACCTATTGCGGGCGGGGGAACATCATGAAAAGAATACTGACAGCGGCCTTTCTCAGTCTGCTTGTTTTTATTCCAACCCGAGCCCACGCCCACAGAGCCGATCTTTCCTGGAGCGCTTTCCTGAAGGACAACAGCGGGGCCCCGGTCGCCGCGACCTTGCCCGTCGTCTTTTCGATATATGCGGACGCCACCGGCGGGACCCCTCTCTGGACGGAGACGCACAATGTGGTCTTTACCGAGGGAACCGGATTTCAAATCTTGGGTCAAGATACGCCCTTTGCGGACCTTTTTGATTCACCGGACCTTTTTCTGGGAGTGACGATCGGATCGGACAGCGAGCTCTCGCCCCGAATGCCGATTACGAGCGTTCCCTTCGCCCTGCGCGCGGATCAGGCGGACACGGCGGATGGTTTGACTCAAACGGGAATCGACGCCGTGAAAAACGCGCTGCCGAACGGAGGCCAAGGAGCGACCGGAGCGACGGGTGCAACGGGCCCTGCGGGAATCAACGGAGCCACCGGTTCCACGGGCGCGACAGGTCCGACGGGCGCGAGTGGCGCAACCGGTGCCACCGGAGCCACGGGTGCGACCGGTGCCACAGGTCCTGTCGGCGCAACAGGTGCGACCGGAAACGCGGTCTTGAATGGGGCGTCCGGTCCCGCAGCCGGACAGGGCGTTAATGGTGACTTTTACATCGATACAGCGAGCAACCAATTGTTCGGGCCGAAGACGTCCGGCGCGTGGGGATCGGGTATATCCCTGATCGGTCCCACTGGCTCGACCGGTTCAACGGGTACGGCAGGCGCGACGGGTCCGACCGGAACCACGGGAGCCACGGGAGTAACGGGTGCGACAGGGGCCACCGGCCGGACGGGCTCAACGGGACCGACGGGGAACACGGGCTCGACCGGTAACACCGGTCCGACGGGGGCAACGGGAACGACAGGCAATACGGGGTCCACTGGTCCGACGGGTTCCACGGGCAACGCAGGTCCGACCGGAGCGACCGGCAGCGCGGGTGCCACGGGTTCAGCCGGTAATACGGGACCCACGGGCGCCACCGGCAATACCGGAGCCACAGGGCCTACGGGGGCAACGGGTTCGACGGGTCTCACGGGCGCGACGGGAACGACCGGTAATACAGGGGCCACCGGTCCGACGGGGACCACCGGAACGACCGGCAATACTGGAGCCACAGGCCCCACCGGAGCTACGGGTGCTACGGGTCCGATTGGCCCCATCGGTCCGACCGGATCCACCGGTGCAACGGGGCCCACGGGAGCGACCGGGCCGCAAGGCGTGACCGGCGCAACCGGACCGACCGGAGCCACGGGAGCAACAGGCAACGAAGTTTTGAATGGAGCGTCCGGTCCGGCGGCGGGAGACGGCGTCGACGGTGATTTCTACATCGATACGGCAAGCAATCAATTGTTCGGTCCGAAGACGGCGGGCGCATGGGGATCAGGCATTTCCCTGATCGGTCCCACCGGCTCGACCGGCTCAACCGGGCCCACCGGCAACACGGGCCCCACGGGAGCGACCGGTGTGACAGGAGTCACCGGCGTCACGGGCTCAACAGGACCTGTGGGAGCGACTGGAGATACAGGGCCCACGGGAGCGACGGGTGTGACGGGAGCCACCGGAGTTACGGGTTCAACGGGACCTATCGGAACGACCGGGAACACGGGTGCCACAGGTCCGACCGGAGCGACGGGTGACACGGGTCTTCAAATCTTGAATGGGGCCTCCGGCCCCGCGGCGGGAGACGGTGTTAACGGTGATTTCTATATCGATACGGTCGCCGTCGCAATCTATGGTCCCAAGACGGGCGGCGCTTGGGGAACGGGCATTTCCCTGATCGGCAACACCGGTTCGACGGGATCAACCGGCCCGACGGGGGCGACGGGCAACACGGGTCCCACAGGGGCCACGGGTTCCACCGGCGTGACAGGAACCACAGGCAATACGGGCCCCACGGGCGCAACCGGAAACACGGGTCCGACCGGTAACACAGGCTCGACCGGAACGACCGGAAACACCGGAGCGACGGGCGTCACAGGCAACACAGGCCCCACGGGAGCGACCGGTTCGACGGGTCTTACGGGATCCACCGGAACAACCGGCAATACGGGCGCCACGGGAACGACGGGCGCCACGGGAGCCACCGGAGCGACAGGTCCTGCGGCCTCATTTACGACGCTGACTGGCGGTACTAATACAGCGGCCCTGCTTGTTGGCACGGGAGGATCCTTAGGTGTGTCCGGGACTGGCACAATCACCGCGACGAGTGCAGCTGCACCAGGAGCGCTGTCTCTGACATCAACAACGACAAGTGCAGCTACCCTTGATTCCGGCACGACGGGTGCCGTCAATATCGGAAATGGCGCCAATGGTAAGACAATTACTATTGGTAATACGACCTCCGGAACGAGCATCTTGCTTAGAGGCGGAAGTACCTCAAGTGGAAATGGTATCAAGTCGGCCGGTCGACAAACGTTCACCGCGACAGGGGGGGTGGTTTCCTTCAGTGCTGCTCATACAGCAATCGCTACGGAAATTTTTGATAACAAAATTTTCCTGCACCCCAGTACTGATAGCAATGCGCGTACTCTTACAACAGATACCGCGGCAAACTTAGTTGCTGCTATGCCAAGTGCCGCTGTCAACGATGGCTTTTGGTTCGTCATCTCCAATGCGGCAACTTCGAACGGCAAAGATATAACACTTGCCGGAGGAACTGGTGTAACCATCTCGGGACCAATATTAACTACCGCAGGCACCTCTAAAACAGTCTACTGTGTTGCCACAAACGTGTCGGGCGGTACAGAAGCCGTTACCTGTTACTAGAATTGGTTGCTTATTGAATTGTGACAAGATCAGGGGCGGCCGAAAGGCCGCCCCTTTTGTTTTCTTAATACGGTCCCATTGGCATTTTTCTGACCTTGTCTAATAACCATAATTATGGTTATTTAAAGGTCTATGAGTGATTTTGACCAGATTCTTCCCGTCACCGACGTCAAGAAGGACCTCCTTGCCCTCGTCAAAAAGGTGCAGAAACTGAGGGAATCGATCGCGATTACGCGGAACGGCAGACCGACGGCTGTCCTTTTGAGTATGGAGGAATACGAGGGGCTTTTGGAAACGATCGAGATCCTTGCCGATCCTAATCTCGTCAAGACGCTCCGCAAGGCCCGAAAGGAGCTGGACGCGGGTAAATTCATTCCTCATCGCGAGGTCTGGGGGCGTTGAAGCTCGTACAAATCGTCTATTCCCCCACCGCGCGTGACTATCTCCGTTCCTTTCAGCCGTCCTTGAAGGCCTCCTTGAGGGAGGCGGTTGAGGAGTTGGTGACTTCGCCTCTGAAAGGCAAACCTCTTCAGGACGAGTTCGAGGGTTTTCGTTCGCACCGGTTTAAGAGATATCGTGTCATTTACCGATACATCGAAAATAAGAGGCGTATCGAAATCCTGTTTGCGGGTCCGCGACGTGACGTCTATGTTCAGTTTTCAAGGTATCTGAAGAATCTGAAGAAATAATCCGGCCTCGGAAACCTTATTTCTTTCTGGCAAGAAGCGTGAACTGGGCCTGGAGCCTCGTGATTTTCGCGAGCGTGTAGAGAGTGTGAATGATCAGCTTCTCGACGCCATTGGCATTGATTTTCTCGATGGGATATTCCATTTTTTCGAACTCGGAAAGCTCGAATCCGCAGTTTGCCAAAAGGCCTCGGAACTGTTTTTCCGTGAAATAAGTCGCATTGTAAGGGATATAAAACTTCCTCATCGCGTAAGTAAATTTCCCGCCCGTGACGGCGTAGGAGAGACGGGCGATATCGCATCCTAGGCAGTCGAAGTTGTCGGTCGCGATCAGGATGACGCCGTCCGGTTTCAGTAGGGCGCGGGCCTTGTCGAGATACTCCTTCGGGCGGTCGGCGTGCTCGATCGAATCCCAAAAGGTGATGACATCGAAGGATTGATCCGGCCAGGGAGCGTTTGTGAGGGACCCGTTGAAGACGTCGATCCCCATTTTTTCCTTCACGGTCTTGGCCGCGAAAGCCGAGACGTCGAGTCCCTGCACCCGCCAGCCAGTGTCCCGAGCGACTCCCAGGAAGGTGCCGAGGCCGCAGCCGACATCCAAAAGCGATCCCTTTTTGCCGCTGAGCTTCGAAAGCCATTTACGAAATGAGGGAACGCTCGCGTCTTTCAGATAGTCTTCGCCGTGAAACTGGAAGGCGCGGCTCTGCACGTCGCAATAATAGCCGCGGGAGAACGTGTTCTCCTTCGATTGCTTCGGGGGGAACTGGTCGTTGAAGAGGAGGTCGCACCGTTCGCAGCGGACGACGTTGTAATCGCTCAACCGGTATTTCACCGACGCTTCGGTGCCGGAGCACTGGGGGCAGTTCATGTGGTTTCGGTGTGATGGCATTCTCCGGTCTTGAACGCAAGGCGAGAATTTCAGCTTGACGCTCTTAATCGTTTCCATTGAAATCGCGACCGATGTTCTCTCACCTCTGGTTGTTTCTTGCGGGGGCGGTTCTCCTCGTTCCCGTCTGGTGGGCGGCAGGACGGCTTCAGAACGACAATCCAAGTTCGTTTTTCCGCCTCCTGTGCGCGGTCGGCCTTGCGCTTTTTGGCTACATCGCCTGCGTGAATCTCCTAGGGCGATGGCTCGGCAATTCGATCTCCGCCGTTCTCATCTATCTGTCCTTGAACTTGATCTTGGGGATTCTGCTCTTGTGGCGCCGCCCCAAGGAAGAGTTCCGTCCGATCGGACTTCTCGCAACCTGGCGGTCTTGGTTGGGGCCTCTCCTCATCGCCATCGTTGTGGGCCTACCGCAATGGGTGTTGGCGGTGAGCACTCCGTATTGGGATGAGATCGCCAGCAGCGCGATCCATGTGACGGCCCCCAATCAATTCGCTGAAGGGATCTTTCCGCCGCATCACAACGCCTTGCCCGGCGTCGCGATTAAATATCATTACGCCTTCGTGATCCTCTCCGGCACGGTGAAGTGGCTGCTCGGCGTTTCGGCGAATGTCGCGATCGACCTCGTCAGCACGGGGCTTTGGCTCTTCGTTTTTCTCTTCGTCTTTTTCTGGCTCCGCAGGATCAAGTTGAGCCGACTTGCGGCGGGATGGGCGGCGTTCGCTGTCCTTCTGGGCGGAGGGCTCTCCTGGCTCTATCTGCCGCGCATCGAAGACTACAACAGCATGGATAAGGTGCCGGGGCCCTCGCAGTTGATCCATCATTTCGATCCCGCGAAGGGCTGGTTCCATAATCTGGCGGGCGCCGGCCTCGCCCCGGCTCAGCACTTGCGGAATGCAAACGGAAGCCTTTCGAACCTGCCGTGGGACATTGCCGCCCAGTTCCAGCAACACGCCGTCTCCGTGGGGATCGCCCTGACCCTCGTGGCGCTTTATCTTTTCACGACGTGGCAGCGGCGTAAGGATCTTCACTGGCCGTTGCTGGCGGTCAACATGCTTGCCTTCGGCACGCTCTTCCTAGGGCAGGCCGTCTTCGGAACGGTGTCCGCCGTCTCTGCGGGACTCTGCCTTCTGTTTGCGTGGATACGTCAGAGGACGCGCGCGCGATTCCTGGACGGACTGATTTTCACCATCGGCGTCTCCGTCATAGCTTTACTTCACGGAGGGATGCTGACGAGAGGTCCAGAGTATGGCGGCGGAGGCTTCGTGACGCTGCGCCACGGTTTCGGTTACTCGTTGGGAGGCATCGCGGGGTTTCTGAATTGGAATATTGCCGGCTTCGGCATTCCTCTCTTTCTCGCGATCACCGCTCTCTGTCTTCACCACCGGCGTCGCGATCCCAAGGCGCCCGATCAAGAGCCGCTCTTCACGTTGCTGGCCGTGTTCGGAATCTTCTCCTACCTCGTTCCTCAAATCGCCTTTTATTCGTCTGACACGTACGGAACCGAGCAATTCACCGAAATTAGCAAATTTTTCTTCTGCACCCACTTCGCTCTGGCGCTTCTCTCGGCCTTCGGCCTCTCCTATGTGAAGAGTCTACGGCGATGGTGGATTCTTGCAATGTGCTGTGTGGCGTCCGCGATCTCGCCCATCCTCTTCTGCTACGCTAATTCGTTCAATGAGAAGGGGAAATGGTTAGGTTTCTATCATTCTCCCTATCATCCAAATTCTGTCGAAGAGCACATGGGCAATGCTCTGCGCAGCCTCAAGAAGACCAATCACGACGTTTATTTTGACGCTTCGGCCGACGAGAGACATCACGATTACCTCAGCGAAATGCTCATCTTTGGAGGCAGCGCCTTCACCATGACCCCCAGCCGCTACGAGCGGACCGGAGTCGGATTCCGGTTGGCCGAGGATCCCGTAGCCCGCCGCTTCGTGCAAAACGGCCGGATGACGCGTCTCCTGCCGGGGGCGCCGGAGGAGGCCGCGTGCTCCTGGTATTATTCCCGTCCGCGCGCCGATCTGGCCTCTGTCCCCGTCATCGTGCGGAGCCGGTTCGCGAAGCTCGTGGCCGAAGGGACCTTCGTCAAGAAAGCCGGCGTGGGTGAGCGCGCCCTTTACGCCATTAAGAAGCCGACCGCGAATCTGGACTGGGGCATCGAACGCTACTGGAGCCCTAAGGTGATCGCTCAGACGACGGCGGATTGCGACGGGGACGGGAAGGGCGATCTGATCTTCTTCGATTACGCGGACAAAAAAATCCTTTGCGCCGAGACCGAAATCGAACTTCCGGACTGGGTACGCGGTGAGTTCGTGAATCTCACTGTCGCTCGTTTCGCGGACGATGCCAAATCGGATTTCCTGATCGGACGAATGAAGGACACCTATTTCCATTTGGGGAAGCGGATCGAGGACGTGATCGAAAGGGACAGCTGGGCCTGGACGTATCGACGCGGAATCGACGGTCTTTGGGAGTCCGAGTACGACCGCTGGTTTTGGGACCTAGACATCCCGCTGGTCGCCGAACTCGAAGGCAAGGGTTTTGACAGCCACATCGCTTACCGGCTTGGTTACCGCGTTTCGCTGCTGGCCCCCGATCAGACCCTTTCCGGTCCCAAGCTGGAACGGAATCTGCTTCCCATTCCGTTTGCAGGCAAGTTTCTCGACGGCTCCAAGGCAGATCTGGGGCTTTGGTCCCTTCTCGACGGGAAGGTGACGATCCAGAGCGTGGCCGGAGGTAACAAGGTTTCTTTCCGGTGGGGCGGCACTGACGGATACGTCCTCGTTCCCGGGGACTACGACGGCGATGGTCGGGACGAGATCGCCGTCTACAACCAAAGCGATTTCACCTGGTATTGGCGGCATGCACCGGACGGGCCGATCTCCTCCGCGAAGTTCGGAACCAAGACCGGCATCCCCCTCCCGTGGGACTACAATCATGACGGCCGTCTCGATTTCGCCTATTGGGAACCCAGAGAGAACAAGATCTACGTTTCCTTCAACCGTGGCCAGCCGGAGCATCTCGTCGAACAGGTCGTTCCGGTTCCTCCCCATTCGATCCCCGCCTTCGTCAATATGTACTGATTTTCGTTTGATTGTTGGCCGCCTTTTTGGTCTAAACGCATATCATGGAACAGCGTCCAACCGCTGGACAGCGGCGCGATTTCCTGTCCGTAGTGGTCCCATGCTACAACGAAACCGAGGTCATCGAAATCTTCTACCGCGAGCTGCGCCACATTCTCGAATACGCGGAGAGCGTCACATTCGAAAGCGG
>CAZWYB010000109.1:3977-8030 GCA_964637745.1 uncultured Pseudomonadota bacterium | reverse complement strand
TCAGGGTGTTGAGGATGCCCGCGGCGACGACCGTCAGGACGATCAAGACGACGACGAAGATCATGCCGTCCTGAAACCGGATCAACTGGGCCATCATTGGAATGAGCTCCTCCCACGTGAGGACCTTGATCCCCTGATCGGTAATTTGCGCGCGGAGGTCTTTGACCACCGCGGGCACGTCCTCGACGCGTTTCATCTTCAGGGCGAACTTGGAGATCCGCCGATCCAGGGACAGCATTCGCTGGGCCGTGGTGTCCAGAAGCATCACGGTCCCGTTGTCGATCTGGTCGTTGCCCGTCTCGAAGGTGCCGACCAACGTGAAGGCCTCTCCGGCCAGCGCCCCGTAATAGTCCTGAGCCGTCACCACGATCTTGTCTCCGATCTCGACACCCAAGACCTGCCGCATCTTTTCGCCCAAGGCGGCGCCGTGATCATCGGAGGAGGCCATCAGACGGCCCCTCACGGCGTCGCGGCGGCTGCCGATCGCGACCTCCTGGTCCGGGCTGAAGCCGACGATGAACGTCGCCATGGAGTTCGTCGCCGACGAAACGATGCCGCCGGCGATCACGCGTTCCGCCCATCCCTTGATCCTCAGGTCCTTTCTGAGAAGTTGCCGCACGGCCTCCGGGTTCTCGATCCATCCGTTCGTGTTGTAGATATTTTCCAGGGCGCCCGGGACGATCTGGGCGTCGCTGGTCAGGGACGACGTGATGTTTTCGACCATCTGCCTCTCGGCCCCAAAGACGAATCCGCGCAGAAAAATAAGCGCGGTCAGCCCGAACGTCACGGCCGAGAGAGTGATCAGCGAACGCTTTTTGTTCCGCAGCATGTTGCGGACGGCGATAAGAAAAAAAATCTTCATTGAGACTCTTCCCATTCGACCTTTCCGTCCTTCAGGCGGATCACGTGATGGGCCCTGCGGATCACCATCGGATCGTGGGACGCAAAGAGGAAGCTGATCTTGGATTGCTCGTTCAAATCGCGGAAGAGATCGATCAAGGCCGCCCCCGTATGCGAGTCCAGATTCGCCGTCGGCTCATCGGCCAGAACGATCTGAGGCCTCGTCGCCAAGGCACGGGCCACCGCGACCCGCTGTTGCTGACCGCCGCTCATCTCGCCGGGCCGCTTGCGTCGCTGGTCCCTCAAGCCGACGCGTTCCAAGAGATCTCCCGAACGATTGCGACGCTCGACCTTTCCGATATGTTGAAGCAGCAAGGGGTATTCGACGTTTTCCTCCGCCGTGAGGACGGGGATCAAATTGTAAGCCTGAAAGACGAAGCCGATCCTGTCGAGACGGAATTGCGCGAGCTCGCGACGGTTCAAACGGGACAGGTCGCCCCCGCCGACGGACACGCATCCCTCCGTTGGTCGGTCAAGCCCGCCGATCAAGTGCAGGATCGTCGACTTTCCGGAACCGGAAGGACCGGCCAGGACCGCGAACTCTCCGGAACCGATATTCAGATTGATCCCGGACAGGGCGGCCACGGGCAGGCCGTTCGCGTGGTAGACCTTGCTGACCCCGGAAAGCTCGATCATTTCAAATTCTTCTCCGTGAAGACCGATTCGGGGACCGGAGGGATGGGGTCGAAATCGATCGCGTTCAGGAGAAGGACCGTTTTCTGACCTTCTTTGAGCATAGGTCTCATCTCCCAGCGTGTCGGCAGCAGAACGCCGTCCATTTTCTTGATGTCGGTGAACGTCAGATCCTTAATGACCTTTCCTTTCCCGTCTAAGAATTGTTGATGGACCGGAATGTCGTCCTTCTCCCTGACCCAAAAAATCACTTCACCCCAGACCACCGGGGCATTGGGCTTCGGTTTCAAGTCGATCTTGAGGATTGTTTCTCCGTCCGCCGCCTCTTTAGCGACGATCTCATGGTCGTAGTCGTCGATATAGCTCGACTCCTTGACCAGGTCGTCGTTCGTAAAATCGCTCCCCATCCAAGGCTGAAGCATCATCGAGGGAGGGATCTTCAAAACCTTCTCCACCGCTGGCATGTAGTTCCAGAGATTATAGCCGAGCCTCAAGAAGGACGTCCCCGCCTCTTTGGCCGGCTCCAGAATACGGACGAAGACCCGTTTGTTGGTGCGGTCGTCCCAGACCTTCATCTTGAGGGTCCGCGACCATGTGGGCCGTGTCACCGTCATCTCGTACTCGGCGACGTTCACGTGCCCTCGGAGGCGCGTGATCATTTTTTCGATCACCGTCTTGGCCTCCTCGGATGCGCCCAGGGGTAAGGAATACAGAAGAAGGACCATGGCGGACGTCAGGATTTTTGCGCGAGCCATTTTTTAGCCTCTCCGATCAAAAAGAAGGAACCGGTGATGAGGAGGACCTCATCCTGCGCCATTTCCGAAGAAACCTTTTCCAACGCCGTCGACACATCCTGACAAACGACCGGCTCGATATCGAAAGGAGAGACGATTTCGGCCAAAACCTCGGGCGACGCGGCCCTCTTGAGCTTCGGCGCCGTAACGATCACTTCATCCGCCAAAGGCAGGATCTCAGCGAGCATCCCCCGAATATCCTTGTCCGCCATCGCTCCGAAGATCAGCCGAAGCCTCCGCCCGTCCAGATTCTCTTCGAGAAATTCACGGACGGCGGCCATGGCGTCGGGATTATGCGCGCCGTCCAGAACTACCCAAGGTTCATTTGAGACGGTTTCCAGGCGGCCGGGCCACCGGACTTCCTCCAATCCTCTCCAAACCGCGTCCCGATCGACCGACGGACCTCCCGTCGCGGCAAGGACGTCCGCAACCCCAAGGGCGAGATTCGCGTTCCTCCTCTGATGAGCCCCCTCGAGTCCGATCTGGATATTGGGAGGGATCAAATCCATGACGAGGGGGACGAAGCGGGAGCCTTTGACCGCCGCCTGCTCGCGGACCACCTCCATGGCCTCGGCCGGAAGGGCGCCGACCACGACGGGCTTCCCCGGCTTGATGATTCCGGCCTTTTCAAAGGCGATCTCTTCCACGGAAGATCCCAGCTGCTGGGTGTGATCGCGCCCGATGGTGGTGATCACGGATACAAGGGGCTTGAGGACGTTGGTCGCATCCAGACGCCCGCCCAGACCGGTCTCGACGACCGCCAGATCCACCCCCTCCTCCGCAAAGTGGAGAAAACCGATGGCGGTGGCCAATTCAAAGAACGTCAAAGGGTCGTCCTCAACCTCGCGGACGGCACGGGCATACTTGAGCACCTGTTCTTGATCGATGAACTGACCGTTGATACGGATCCGTTCGCAAAAATCCTCCAGATGGGGAGAGGTATAAAGACCCACGCGGTATCCACCTTCTTGGAAGATCGAAGCCAGCATCGCGGCCGTCGAACCCTTGCCGTTCGTGCCTGCGAAATGAATGGAGGAGAATTTATCCTGAGGATTTCCAAGACGGCTCAAAAGGGCCCGAATGCGATCCAGTCCGAGCTTCTGCCCGAAATACTCCAAATCCGCGAGCCCGCGCGTGAAGGACTCGTAGGAATCAAGGGAAATCATGCGACTTTGATGCCGTATTTCTTGATCTTGCGGTAGAGGGTCGCCTGGCCGATACCGAGCTTTTTAGCGGCGGTCAGGACGTCCCCCATGCATCGCTTGATGGCGCTCTCGATGGCGTACTGCTCAACCAACTTCAGCGGCAGCACTTTTTGATAGTTTTGATCCCAGTCGGTTGTCTCCACCTCGACCTTCTTCTCCGCACTCACGATGAAGCGAGGCAAATGGGCCGGCTTGACGCGTCCGTCCTCATGAAGGACGACGATACGCTCGATGTTGTTCTCCAATTCCCGGACGTTGCCCGGCCAATCATAGCTGACCATGGCGTCCATGGCCTCGGGCGTGAATCCTTTGAACTTCTTGCCGTTCTCCTCCGAATAGCGCTCGAGAAAGAACTGGGCCAGGGGCGGAATGTCCTGCCGCCTTTGGCGCAGGGGCGGCAGATGGATGGGAACGACGTTCAATCGATAATAAAGATCCTCGCGGAACGCCCCCTTGTCGACCTCGCCCCGCAGATCCCGCCGGCGGGCCCGGTCCTCGGGCCGACGCTCCCGCGCGCCCCC
>CAZWYB010000109.1:0-3967 GCA_964637745.1 uncultured Pseudomonadota bacterium | reverse complement strand
CCCTTGTCGCACTTGGCCCGAAGATCCTTGTGGGTGGCGGCGATGACGCGGATGTCGATGCGGACCTTATCCGTCCCGCCGATGCGGTTGATCGTGCGTTCCTGCAGGACCCTGAGCAGCTTGACCTGAAGGGAGGGGTCCATCTCCGAGACTTCGTCCAGGAACAACGTTCCGCCGTGGGCCCGTTCGCAGCTTCCGATGTATTGCCGATCCGCGCCGGTGAAGGCCCCGCGCTCGTGACCGAACAGTTCGTTCTCCAACAGCTCCTTCGGGATGGCGCCGCAATTGATATCGATGAATTTGTTTTGTGATCGATCCGAGTGCCGGTGAATGGCCTTGGCGATCAGCTCCTTGCCCGTGCCGCTCTCCCCCATGATCAAGACCGTCGCGTTGCTGCGCGCCACGGTCTTCACCATCTGAAAGATCTCCTGCATCTGCGGCGAGACTCCGACGATATCGTCTAAACGGTCTTCCCAACCGACCTGGCTCTCCAGGAGCTGGATTCTCCGGCTCATCTCCGAGCTCCGCGCGGCGCGAGCCACGGCGAGCTTCAATTTGTCTGGATTGGGGGGAAGCTGAAAGTAGTCGAAGGCGCCCCGTTTCATGATCTCGACGACCTGATCCACCTGAGTGAGGCGCGTCAAAAAGATGATGGGAATGCCGTCATCCTTGGCGCGCAGACGGTCCAACATCTCGCGCCCCACGTCGAAATTCTCGGAACCCGCATTCAAGAGAATGACGTCGGCGCCGGGAATCGCCTGATTGCGGAGATCCTCACGCACCACCTCCTGGACGTTGTAATCGTCCTTGGCGAGGACGCCCGTCACCTTCTTATCGACCTTCTCTCGGAATGATATGACCAAAACTCTCGCCGTCATGGTTGCTCACCTCTCACGCCTGCTCCCGCTTTTTGAACTCGCGGCTGTTGATGTCGCACTTTTTGATGATCTTCTTAAAATTGCTCCGGTCCATGCCGGCGCGGTTCGATGCCAGAGAGACGTTCCCCGCCGTCTGACGGAGAAGATTCGAAATATAGGCCCGGTTGAAAAGATTCAAGGCCTTTTGTTTAGCCGTCCGATACGGGAGGTTGATGAAGTCCGTCTCCGTCCTCGTCTCGGGGAGATAGAAGAATTCCCCCAACAGCTTCGGCGGCAACTCACGGGCCGTCACCACAGCCCCCTCCGCGAGGATGACCGCCCGCTCGATCACGTTTTCCAATTCGCGCACGTTGCCCGCCCATCTGTACTCCTGGAGGGTTTGGAGGGTGTCGAGGGAGATTTCCTGTACCTTCTTGCCCGTCTTCTCGGCGTATTTTTTCAAAAAGTGTCCCGCCAACAGGGTGATGTCTTCTTTCCGCTCCCTTAAGGGAGGGAGGGTGATCGTGATCACGTTCAGGCGGTAGAAGAGATCTTCCCGAAAACTCTTTTCCTTCACCAGATGGGACAGATCCTTGTTCGTGGCGGAAAGGACGCGGACGTCCGTGTGGATGTTCTCCGAGCCTCCGATCCTCCGGATCTCTCCGTTCTGAAGGACCCGTAAGAGCTTGACCTGGACGGCCTGCGAGATTTCTCCGATCTCGTCCAAGAAGACCGTCCCTCCGTCGGCCTCCTCGAAAAGGCCCTTTTTGTCCCCGACCGCTCCCGTGAAAGACCCTTTTTGATAACCGAAGAGTTCGGATTCCAAAAGCGTCTCGGGCAGGGCCGAGCAGTTGATCACCATGAACGGCTTGTCCTTTCGACGACTCTTCTCGTGAAGGGCCTTGGCGACGAGCTCTTTTCCCGTTCCGCTCTCCCCGAGAATGAGAACGCTCGAATTGCTCGGAGCGACGCGCTCAATCAAGCGGTAGATTTCGTGCATGGGCTGGCTCTTGCCCACAATCTCCAAAAATCGGTCCTCTTCGCCCGTCTGATGCTCGAGATTCCGGATCCTTTTCAGCAGATCCACCTTCTCCAAGGCCTTGCGGATGATCAAAGCCACCCGTTCGATCTCATCGAAAGGCTTGGTGAGGTAATCATAGGCCCCCTTTTTGAGGGCCGAAACCGCGGTCTCGACGGTCCCCTTGCCGGTCATCAGGATCACTTCCGTGCCCTTCTGACTGGACTTCACGTATTCCAAGACCTGAAGCCCCGAATAGCCGGACAAATTGAGATCGACCAAGGCGACGTCGGCGTGATGATTGCTCAAATACTCCACCGCCTCAGGCCCGCTGCGCGCCACGGCGAACGTGAGGGATTCCTGGCGGAGAAGTTTTTCCAAAGCCTTGATCAGGCTTTCCTCGTCGTCGACAAGCAGAACGTTGACACTTTCCATCGTTTATTCTTTCTCCATCTTCTTTAACTTTTCAATTAGCGTCGTACGGTTCATCTTCAGGAGCTGGGCCGCCCGGTTCTTGTTTCCTCCGCTGCGGTCCAAGGCCTTCTGGATCAACTGCCCCTCGAAGTTTTCCACGAGACCTTTCAGATCAAGCCCTTCCTCCGGAAAATCGATCCCCTCCGACAGGCCCGCGTTCCTGATTCCGCGGATGTTGGCGGGGACATCGTCGGGCAGGATTTCACCCGAGGCCTTCAAGACGACGATCCGTTCGACCAAGTTCTCCAACTCCCTCACGTTCCCAGGCCAGCGATGGCGGCTCAAGATCTCCATAGCCTCCTTGGAAAACGGTCCCACGCCTTTCTGATTTTCGCGATTGTACTTTTCCAAAAAAAACGGGATCAGAAGCGGGATATCCTCGCGGCGCTCCCTCAAAGGAGGGAGATGGATCGGGATGACGTTCAAACGGTAATAGAGGTCCTCCCGGAAACGGCCCGTCGCGACGGCGGCCTCCAGATCCTGATTGGTCGCGGCGATGACCCGGATATCCACCTCATAGTTTTTATTCGAGCCGACCGGCTGGATCACCCTTTCCTGAAGGACGCGCAGGACCTTGACCTGCAGCTTCGTGCTCATGTCGCCGATCTCGTCCAGAAAAATCGTGCCCCGATCGGCCATTTCGAATTTGCCCGGACGGTTCGCCACCGCCCCCGTAAAGGCCCCCTTCATGTGTCCGAAGAGCTCGCTCTCCAAAAGCCCTTCCGGAATGGCCGCGCAGTTGACCGCGATGAAGGGCTTGTCGTGCCACGGCGAGCGCGCGTGGAGCAGGCGCGCGACCAGCTCCTTGCCGGTGCCGCTCTCTCCGCGCACCAGCACCGTGTGCCGGGCGGCGGCCACCTTCTCGATCTGCTGGGCGATTTTCTGCATGGGCGCCGAGCGGCCGATGAAGCGGCCGAACTCGTGGTCGGCCTGGGCCATCTCGCGCAGGCTCTTGTTCTCTTCCTCCAGCCGGTCGCGCTCGCCGCGAGTCGACTCGAGCGTGCGGGTCATGCCGAGGACGTGCGAGGCGAGCTCGGCGACGTTGCTCACCGTGGTGGCGGCGCGCTCGTCGAACACCCCGGCCGAGATGTGGTTCTCCAGGTAGATGACGCCGCACACGGCGCCCCCGGCCTTGAGCGGGGCGCACAGGATCGACTTGAGCGCGAGGTTGTGGACCGACTCGCTGGTGGCGAAGCGCGGGTCCACCAGCGCGTTGCCGCTGAGCAGCGTGCGCCCGCCCTCGAGCGCGTCGCGGATGATCTTGTGGCTGATGCGGTTCTTGGGGTTCTCGATCTCCTCGCGGTTCATGTTGCGGGCGATGCGGAAATCGAGCTTGTCGCCCGGGCCCGGCGACAGGATGAGGAAGCCCTTGGTGGCGCGCGTGACCTCGATGACCTTGTCCATGATGACCTGGAGCAGGTCGTTGAGGCCGATCTTGCCGGCGAAGAACTCCGAAGCCGCGCGGAGGAAGTGGTCGGCGGTCGAGGGCGTCAGCGGCGGGGGCGGCGTCGCCATGGGATGCGGGTCCGTGGGTCCTCGGGTGCGCACCCTGTGTGGGGCGCTGCGCGATCGTCCGCCGCGCGGCCGGCGACGCCCGGCGGGCTCGCGTTCGTTGGTG
>CAZWYB010000108.1:0-8045 GCA_964637745.1 uncultured Pseudomonadota bacterium | reverse complement strand
CGCCTGGCCGCCACCGGACAGGAGACGACGGCCACGGCCCGTCAAAACCAGCAGGCCGCAGCCGAATCGTTGGAAAAGGTGAAACGGATGGCCCTGCCCGAAGAATCCGTGCCTTTCGGGAAGATCGACTCCGATTGGGCCCGCATCGCCGCCGCCATGGAGAAGATGGGTGAGAGCCGGAAGCAGGCCGCCGCGATCTTCCGGACGGACCTCCTCCCCGTCTTGGAAGGGTTGGGTCAGTCCCTCCAAGAGATGGAGACCGTGCGTCGGTCCGTCTCTTTCGGACGCATCCAAAAGATCGAGGAATCGATCCAAAACGCGCGCACCCACCTGATGCTCCTGTCCGTCTTCCTCGCCCTATCCGCCGTGGCCTTGGTCCTGGTGTTCAATCGATACATCCTCCATCCTCTCGCCCTCCTGTCGCGGGCCACCGATCACGTGGCCCAGGGGGATTTCGATTATCGGATCAAGCCGCCGGCGCGGAAGGACGAGATCGCCGCCTTGATCCGCCACTTCAACGACATGAATCGGCGCCTTGCCGAGGCGGAGCAAACGAAGAAGGAGTTCGTCTCCCTCGTCACCCACGAGATGCGCACGCCCATCATGCTGCTGCGGGGCTACGCCGAGCTCTTGGCCGAGCCGTGGGATAAGACGACGGAGAAGGAACGGCACCGAGCCCTGGAGATCATCGAGCGCGAGACAACGTCGCTCAAAGAGCTGACGGAAGACCTGTTCGACGTGGCCCGGGCGCAGGCGGGCATGTTCCGGGTCGATCCGGCCCCCGCGGACCTCGCCAAGGAATTGGGCGAACGGCTGAGGCCGTTCGAAAAAGTTGCGGAACAGCGAAAAATCACATTTAAATGGGACGTTTCCGGATTGCCGGAGGCCGTGGTCGACGCCAAGCGCGTCGGCCAGGCGGTGAGGAACCTGGTGGTGAACGCCTTTAAGTTCACCCCGAACGGAGGCCGCATCGAGGTGAGGGGAAAATGCTCGGACGATAAAGTCGTCCTCGAGACCGTAGATACCGGCCCGGGTATCCCCGCCTCGGACATGCCGCACCTTTTTACGCGCTTCTACCAGCGCAAGCAGAAGCCCGGCCAAGGCCGGGGAGGCGCGGGCCTGGGGCTCGCGATCGTCCGGGAGATCGCGCTGGCGCACGGCGGAGGCGTGGAGGTGGAGTCGCAGGAGGGAAAGGGGACGCGTTTCCGCATTGTCCTTCCACACGTGAAAGGAACCCAAGCATGAGACATCGCGGAATCGTCATCGGTCTGATCGTGCTGCTTACGTTGGCCGGCTGCGCCTCGGATACCACGTCGAAAAAGCCCCCTTCAAAGGGCGAGCTCCGGTCCAAGATCGCGCGGGAGGCCGTTCAACAGGAGAGGACCGCGCGGAAACGGAAGGGCGAGGCCGCGGCCAAGGCCTGGTACCAGGCGGCCAAGCTTTGGATCCATCCGGACAACCCGAAAAAGTCGTACGGGCGCTCCCTGACCTGCTTCTACCGGGTGAACCGAAAGCAGGCGGATTCGGAGACCGCCGAGGACACGCGGATCTGGATCTCGGTGCTCACGCAACTCTTAAGCGCAAAGGAAGCGGCGACCTCGTTGCAGGATGCGGCGGAAGGGTCGGAAAAATTGCGCAAAGAAATGGAACCGTGAAGTTCCTCTTCAATGAATTCTTTCGGTCCTACGAAACATCTTCCGGAACAGGAACCCGATGAGCGCACCGACCGCATAAACAAACGCGGCGTTGAGGGCGATCATCAAGATGATGACGGTGATTGTGCCCGTTGAATACGGGCGCTCGAAGAAGGCGAGCCGACCCGGGCCGGCGGCCCCGAAGAGGGCGGCGATGCGGTCGAACACGTAGGAGACCGGCAAGGTGACGGCAAAGGTCATGAGGCCGTTCAGATTGATGAAGTTTCCCGAAGTGTTTTCGAGGCGCTCGGAAACGGCGACAAAGGCGGCGGAGCCTCCATAAAGGAGGGCTAAGACGAGACCCAGTTTGGAGCGGAGGCATTTCATGCTCTTCATAATTGAACGGCTTTTACCGATTATTCAATGATTTCTTGGCGTGGTTGGCACACAGAAATTCTAGGAACATACGCTGCTGCAAGGTGATAAACTTCCTTCGAGAGAGGGGCTCATCCATGGCTCAAACGGGACGGTTTCTCGTTTTGATATCGCTTATGGCGGCGTCCTTGTTTCTCTTGGCGGGTGGAGTCGGAGGATGTTGTCCTTCGGGCTCCGAAGTGGTCACGACGGACGCCCATTGGGAATTACAGAGCACGACCTTGAGCAACGTCGCGATTTCGGTAACGACTCCGGACGGGACGGATGTGCCCGTCACCCCCTTCTCGTCGACTTCGGCCCCCATCGCGGCCACGTTTGATCCGGCGGTCGGTGCGCTGGGCTTCGTTCTTGCCGCCGACGCCACGGCGGTCGATGTCGTCTTTTGCGAGCCCAGCTTTGGCCCGATTACGGAGAACGACACACCGCAGACTCTGCTGTCATCGCCCTCGTGCAAGATCGCCTATCTGGGACTCGCCCCGGAGCCGAGTTCTTGCCAAGGCACGGGCACCGACCAGCGCGACTGCACATTCACCTTGGTGGCACAACCCTTTCAGGTGGACACCCAGATCTGCCACTTCGATGAGGCCTCAGGCGCGCAGACCTGCGTCGGCGACACCAATCCCGTCTATCAAGTGTCCTACCAAATGCAGGCGGACACTCTGGAAGTCTTCATTCACAAGCACACGCAGTGTCTCTGAATTTAAGAGAGCGATTTCTTCTTCTCGGGGCGGGTTGCACGAAGCTTGAGGTGTTGCAAATCTCCCGCGAAGGCCTGGATGTCTTGGGAGAGGGAGTCATAGAATCGGTCTATCTTTGCGTTGAGCTCGACCTTCGTTTGCGTCATTTCCACTTTAACCTGCCCCACTTCCTTCCTGACGTCATTCAGCCCTGCAGACAGTTGGCTGAATCGGGAATTGTTGAGCTTACGCTCTTCAATCATCCATTCCCTTTGCTCCAAAACTAGCTTTTGCAACTCCTCATCCTTGCCCTCCAGGCGGGCGCCTTGCTCTCGGACGGCTTTCAGGACTTCGTCAATTCTTTCGTCGGTGGTCATCGGTATCCTCCTCATTATGCTCGCAGTTGGCGATCGTCAATCAGCTTACCGATCCTATCGGCAGTTTTTTCGATGCAAGCTTGGTGCCATCAACTTTGAGCACGGCTCAAATGCCGCTTGGTTCGATTTTCAAACGTCAGAGGTTCGAAAATCAGACGATTGACCACTGAGGTCTTTTACTTCATTCTCCTCCCACCGGAGATATCATGAAGCTTCCCACGCGCCTGTTCGTCCTTCTCCCTTTTCTTCTTCTCACCGCCGCTTGGGCCTCGGGCGGGGAATTTTCGATCGAGCCAGGGGCGAAGATCGGAAAAATTCTCTTGGGAGCGCAACGTGCGGAGGTCATGAAGATCCTGGGGACCCCGTCGGGCCATTATAAGGTGGGGGCGCAAACGGAGGCGGATTATTGGGAATCGGCAAACTCGCACAACACCCTTCGGGTCTGGTACCAAGGGGGCGGCGTGGTGCAGATCTCGGTCATGTCCCCTGATTTCAAAACCCAAGACGGCCTCTCATCGGGGAGCGCTCTCGACCAAGTGCAAAAGTCTCATCCGGGCGCTGTGCCGTCGAACTATTTCGTCCACGGAAGCGGCGGCGGGTTGATCCGTTACTATGACGACCAAAAGACGGGCATCACCTTCGAGTTCACGGCGCCGGAATCCGATGCGCCGCAATATCAACCCTTCGCGATCCTCGTCCATCGCCCCGGAAAAGCTGTCATCCCGGAACCTGATGAGGCACAACGGAAATGAACGCCGCCGACTCGCTCTCGAAACAGGTCCGCTAGATGTTGAACTGAAGGGTTAGGTCGACCGCTTCGGCAGCGGCCGGATGATTTTGGAGATAAAGTCTAATACTTTTGAGAGCTTGGTCAAAACTATGGCAAAAAACATCGTCATCGCCTCCCGTACCAAATCTTAATTTTTGGAATTGTAGTTTTATCGTTTAAGGGATAGTTGCGAGATGCTGAAAAAATGGCTCTCTTAAAGAAAATCCTCATCGTCCTTGCCTTGGCCTCCCCCGCTTGGGCCGGTCAGGCGGGAAATCCCCCGGAGACACCGGCCAAAGCAATCTCCATGCCACCTTCCTTACCCCTGGGACCCATCAAGAATCGTCCGGTGATCGAGGGTTGCACCTGCGAATTCCAACAGCCGAACGCCCGCGTAAAGGGTTCGCCGGACCTGATCTTCATCTCTGGGGCAGATTGGGAGCATGCATGGATCCATGTGGATCAGGATGTTTCATTAAAGAAGGTCTCGGGCCCTTCCCAAATGCCAACGCAGAACGGTCAGAAGGCGAAGGCGGAGTTCACGGGGCCCGAGATGTTGAAGGTCGACCTGGATTTGGAGACGGCAAACATGTGTCCGCCCTCGCAGCCCTGCGATACGATCGGATACGAGGGAACGATGGGCGTCACGCGAGGCGCCCAAAAGGCGGTGACACGCATAACAGGGGGTTGTGGATGCTAATAAAAACCCTCACGCTCATAACGATCTCCGTTTCGATTCTATCGCCTGCGGCCTTCGCGGCTTCGGTGAAACCCGAGACCGTCGTGGGCCAGTTCGGATTCGATTGGTTGAAACCGTCAAAGGCAAAGTGCGCCGCCGTCACCGCCGAGGCCGCGGCCAAGTTCAAGTCCTGCATCTACAATGGAGCGGGCGAAACGGGATCTTTCACCGGCAAGGCGGACTTCACCGCCTGCAAGACGGGCGAGAAGAGCGAGTACATGATCTACAAGACCAAGGCCCGGTGCGAGGAAGAGCTGGCGACCATGCAGGCGAATGGAGAGTAATCTAGCGGCGGATAGCAACCTTCTCTGCCGGCCGCCGATGTTCCGGACATGATGCCCCCGGTCGGTTTTTACGGCCCGTCTTTCCTTCAAATTCCGCGCCCGGCGACTGGGGCGCTCCTGCAGGTGACCGCGACACAAACTCCGGTCCGCGAACCATCGTCTCCCTCCGGAATCTTGTCACACCCCATCGCGATCGCCGCCATCACGGCAAGTCTCATAGCCGCTGGCGTGGGCGCAGGCGTCCTGATCTGGAAGCGGCGAAATAGCGCCCCCAACGACGGCATCCCGCGCACCCCGAGTCAACTCAAGTCCTTTCAACAGGCCGCACGGTGGGAAAAGGCTCTCTCAGGGGCGGACAAGCACAAACGACGTGCGGCCATCCAACCCTTGGTCAATCTCGTACCCAGCCTCGCTCCTCAGGATGCAGTGAGGGTCATCCGCAGACTCGCCATCCAGTTTTGCATGGAATGGAACTGGATCATCGATGACCCGAAGACCCAAAAGACGCTCCGGGACAAGGTAATCCGTTGGCCGCAGTCCCTATCGGATCAGTTGATCGAATACATCTCCGAACGGCTCGACGACCGCCAATCGAACATTCAGACCAACGCCCGGGCCGCTATCAAATTACTTAAAAAGTAGTTTACGAAAATTCTTATTGGTTTCGCTCCTCCAAAGCCATACGCTCTTGAGATGATTCCCATCAATCACGCAACCATCACGCGCTATCTCGAAGGCCTGGCTTCGAAATACGACGAGCCTATCGTCAAAGCGATGGAGGACTACGGACACAAGCAGGGATTTCCCATTATTGACCGGCTCTGCGGCGCGATGATCCATCTACTCACCCTATCCATCGGCGCAAAAAGGATCTTCGAACTTGGAAGCGGCTATGGCTATTCGGCCTATTGGTTTTCAAAGGCGGCCGGACCACGAGGAAAGGTTTGGTGCACCGACGGCGATCCGCACAATCGCGAGCGGGCCCAAAAATATTTGGGGAAAGCCCGACTGTGGAACCGCATTACGTTTCTCGTCGGCGACGCCGTAACGAATCTTAAAAAAACAAAGGGGACCTTCGATATCGTCTACAACGACATCGACAAGCACGGCTACCCGGAGGCCTGGGAGGCGGCCAAGACGCGCATCCGCCCCGGCGGGCTCTACCTCTGCGACAATACGCTCTGGTCCGGTCGCGTGGCGGAGAAAAAAGTAAAGGACGACATCTACCCCGGTTGGACGGAGGCGATCCGAGACCACAACCACCGTGTCTTCCAGGATAAGGATTTCGACGCCACCCTGATCCCCCTCCGGGACGGTGTTTTGGTCGCCCGCCGGAAGCGTTAATATTTGGCAACATTTTTTTATCCCCTCCGATGACCCTCCTGCTCCGGAGGGTATGTTCATGGGACTGATCGTCAACTTGATCCAAACCGGCCTGTCTTCGGGAAAGCTTCCGGGATGGGCGAACCCGTCTCCCGGCGTCGTTAACAACGGGACCCTGGGTTCCTTTCAAAGAGATATCCACTACACGCCCAGCGAATTCCCCTTGCCCTCGTCGGCCGGGGCCCAGCCGATCTACCGGCCTGCCGATCAGCCCGCGAAAGAAGAGAGTCGCGGAGCGGTGGTTTATATAGCGGGCGCTTACGGAAATCACACGGCCTTCGGTCAACTGCCGACGGCGCTTGCGAATAACGGTTGGTGGACGAACATCATGCCTTTCCGCAATTGGGATGACCCTTTTAACGCCCGAGAAGTCACGGGCCGCTGGGTCAAGGGACAAGCCATGGCCTCGTCTTGGGAACGCGTGCTCCAGCGGAGCACGCAGGACTTGGTCACGGCCTACGCGCAGGCAAACCCCGGTCGGCCGATCTTCCTGGGCGGTTTTTCGATGGGTGGAGCCTCGTCCATTCTCAACTACATCTCATGGCCCCAGGGCCTGCGCGATCTCGTCACGGGTCTGATCCTCTTTGGGCCTTGTTTCGATGTCCCCAAACTGGACGACCATGGCCCCGTCATCGGAGCGGCGGTCCGTCATTTTTACCTCGGCGGATATTTAATGATTCGCGGCCGGGATATGGTCCGCGCGGATCCTTATGTCTTTGATCCCGAGGTCGCCCCGCACGTGGAGGTGCAAACAAAAAGGCCCATCGCGGGGGTCTATGCCTCCGCCGCCTATATCCGACGTTGCCGCGAGGCCATCGATGAGATCACCCGCCGCGGCGGCGACCCCAAGCCGGTTTTGATGATCCATGGGGCGGAGAGCGACACGACGGTTCTGCCTCAATCGTTCCAAAGGGTGCGCCGCGCCTTCCCCAACACAACCGAAGTGGTACTCGAAGGGGGACTGCATCAGGTCCTCTTGGGCAACCGTCGCCGGGAGGCCCACCGCGCCGTCGAAGAATTCCTGGGCTGAAAAAACCCTTGGCTTTGAGACGCATTGACGGCATCACTTCTCCTGCCTCTTAAGGAGAACCTATGCTGAAGACCAACGAATCGCGCCTCGTCCATTTCGCCCTCCAAGGCAACATCATCCCTCCTCTCTGTTTCGGCTGGGAGGTCACGCGCGAGGGCCAGAGCAAACTTTTTCCCTCCGTCGGGGGCATCACCTACAACGTCCGGACCGGCGACTCAGTCTTCGGCTTCGAGGCCGATCACGTCGAACCGGGCGTCTCGTGCATCGGCGGCTCGTTTTCGGATAGGCGGACGGCAAACCCGAATTTGAGCTTCAACGTCTACAGCTGCATCGGCAACGAGGCCGTGCTTCTCTCCGGGGCCGCGAAGGGCAAAAAGGGCGTCGTCACGGGACACCACGGCGGGGTCGAGCATGTCTTGGTGGATTTTGACGACGCCGTTTTGGAAAAACTCTCCTACGACGACAAGATCCTGATCCGTGGCGTGGGCCAGGGCTTGAAGCTGATCGACTATCCCGAGATTTCGGTTACGGGCATCGATCCCAGGCTTTTGAAAAAAATTCCGATCCGCGCCCGGGGAAAATCGCTTGCGGTTCCCGTCGTCGCCACCGTCCCCGCGGAGCTGATGGGCTCCGGCATGGGTCACAACGACTCGTTCAAAGGCGACTACGACATCCAGCCGAGCAATCCCTCGATGCAGAAAAAATACAAATTGTCAG
>CAZWYB010000107.1:0-8200 GCA_964637745.1 uncultured Pseudomonadota bacterium | reverse complement strand
GAGAAAAAGAGATTGAAGGGTTTGGAAAAGGCGATCGGGTATTCCTTCAAGAAGCTGCCGATGCTGAAGAGGGCGCTGACGCATAAATCCTTCGCCAACGAAAACAAGATGGCCGGCGATGAGCACAACGAGCGCCTGGAATTTTTGGGGGACGCCGTCCTCGAGCTCTCCGTGAGCGAACTTTTGATGAAGCGCTACCCCCATTTCTCGGAGGGCGACCTCTCCAAACTGCGTGCGGCCATCGTCAACGAAAAGCAGTTAGCCAATTTTTCGCGGAACTTCCGGTTGGGAGACTAT
This sequence comes from uncultured Pseudomonadota bacterium, assembly GCA_964637745.1. Taxonomy (GTDB): domain Bacteria; phylum UBA10199; class UBA10199; order JACPAL01; genus CAZWYB01. The sequence continues at coordinate 7,903 of CAZWYB010000107.1, read as the reverse complement.
CTTTACTTGGGAAAGGGCGAGGAGCAGACGAGCGGACGCGAAAAACCGTCGCTTCTTGCGGACGCCTACGAAGCGATCCTCGGCGCCGTGTACATGGACCGGGGATTCAAGAAGGCCTCCGACGTCATCCAGCGCCACTACGCCGCCCTCTTGGACCGCACACCGACGGAAGATTTTTATCGCGATTACAAGACGGAACTGCAGGAGAAATCGCAAGGACGATTCAAGGCGATCCCGCGTTACCGTCTCGTCTCCGAACAGGGGCCGGATCACGACAAGGTCTTCGAGATCGAGCTCTACATCCGCAACGACCTGATGGGCCGCGGGCGAGGTCGGAATAAGAAGGAAGCAGAGCAAATGGCCGCGAGAGAGGCGTTGAATCGGTTGGAGAATGTATAAATCCGGTTACATCGCCTTGATCGGCCGGCCGAACGTCGGCAAGTCCACGCTGATGAACGCCCTCCTGGGGCAGAAGATCGCGGCGGTCAGTTCCAAGCCGCAGACGACCCGTCACAAGATCCTCGGCATCAAGACTCTTCCCCAGGCTCAGATGCTTTTTTTGGATACCCCGGGGATTCATCGGCCCCACAAGAGCTTAAACGAGTACATGATGGAGATCTCCCGCGCCGCGTTGGACGACGCGGACGTCTTTCTTCTGGTCGTGGAGCCGTCGGAGCGGGTCCTATCGGGAGACCGGGAGGTCTTCCAGATGGTCCTTCCGAAGAAGAAACCCGTCATCCTCATCATCAACAAGGTGGACAAGGTCGATAAGAAGGAACTTCTGCCGTTGATCGAAGACTACCAAAAAGAATTCCAACCCGCCGCGATCGTTCCGATCTCCGCGTCCAAAAAGAGGGGGTTGGCAGACGTCGAAAAGGAGATCTTAAACTTTCTCTCCGAAGGAACACCCTTCTATCCCGAAGACCAGTTGACCGACCAGACCGAGCGCTTCCTCGCCTCCGAGATCGTGCGCGAGAAGATCATGGAGCACACGCGCGAAGAGTTGCCGTATGCCGTGACCGTCGTGATCGAATCTTTCAAGGAACCCAGGGAGTCGGACGAAAAAAAAGTGACCCGGATCCAGGCCGCAATCATCACGGAAAAGGAATCCCAGAAGGGGATCCTGATCGGCAAGGGCGGGCAGATGCTGAAGAAGATCGGGACGCTCGCGCGGACTGAATTGGAGGAAATTCTGGGCACGAAGGTCTATTTGGAACTGTTCGTCCGCGTCGAACGGGATTGGTCGAAGGATCCGAACAAGGTGCAGGAATTTTCTTACGAGTCTTAAGCGCAACTTTTTCCGTTTCCCGCCGATAACCCTTTCCGGGACAAACCATGCCTCCATTCGGGCAAATACCGCAGTTGACCCAAATTGGCTGGCGTCTTGGGGACGTCCTGTCCGGCCTTCGTCAAACGCGCGTCCTACCGGTCATCCCCCAGGCCCAGGTTCAGGATATTCTTCATGAGGCCCATCCTTTCATGCCGCAACAGGAATGGGTCCGTGTCCAGGGACTCTTGAACAGGGGCCGCACTCAAGAGGCCTTTCAGGCGATCACCCGTTTCGAACCTGAGATCCGGCAGGGCTATGAATACTATTTGGGGGAAATGGCCCTTCGATCCGCGGGGATGAGCTTCGACCAGGCGATGCAGCGCCCTTGGTTAAGCCTTCAGCCGGACCCTGAAATGCGTGCGGCCTTTGAACCGTTTCGTTCGCTCGCCGACCAAAAACTGAATTTAGACGAGGTTGAACGACAGGGGACGACCATCAATATTGCCCGCGACGACTCGGCACAACAGCCGGTACGAACCGAGGTCGCCGCTTATAAAAAATACGCCAACCATGACGGCGATAAAAAAGGCGGGACACTCTGGAAGGAGCAACTCGGAAAGAGAATGGAGGCGGAAGGCCTGACCCCCTTCAAGGACTATTGGAAATTCATGGGTTATTGGCAATTCGGTGGAGCCCTCGCCTCGAAACACGTGGAGGGGAGAATCTATTTGTCCCTCAGGAAGGATTTTGCGCTTGAGATTTGGAAATACCTGACAGGGACGCTTAATGCCGCGATCAAGACCGTCGGAACGGCCATTCAGTTCAAGATGTCTCTTGAGGAAGAGGGGTTCGACCGCTTCGATACGGCCGTCATTTATTTTCAAGCGAAAGACGAACGCCTTCTCCACTCCCTGTTGGTGAAAATGCATCGCGCGCATCCTGAATTTTTCAAGGGTGGACGGCCGGCCTTTACGATGCCGCTCTCGGATCCCGAGGGACATCTGATGGACGGTCTCTCCTTCGGACAAGATCCGGGGCCTTATGTCAGCTTCGGAGAGGCTCGCGCGAACCTGGTGACTCAGGCCATCCGCATCGCCCGGCTTTTGGATCGCGCGGGGGTCACGATCGATTGGGGTGAGATGACCCGCATGTTTCTCTACTTCTTCGATAAGGCGAAAATCGACGTGACGAATCCGGCCCTCGAAAAAAACGGACGTCAGCTTTTCCCGTTTTTGGCGTCCCAGCCGTTGAAACCGCTTCCGCCCAAGGTTCCGCTGCCGCCGGTAGCCGTCGCCGCTGTCCCAGTGCTTGCGGCGAGGATGGTGACATCGGAAGAGCAGATCGCCCGTGAGATTCGGGAACGGTACGGCTACTTTGAACTGGAGGTCGCCCAGGCCCTCTTGAAGGCCTTGGCCCGCCGGATCCAGCGGGCGCAGGAGCAGGATGATCAACGACAAAGAAAGAGACGGCAGCCGCAGACTTCGGAAGAATTTTTGGAAGAAGAAATGAACCGCTTTTTGAAAGATTTTGAAGCCGCCTCGCCGGTATCCGAACTGGAGAATCGCAAAAGGATCATCAAGACGATCCGACAGTCGGATCGAGGAACCCGAGACATACGAGCGGTTGCCGCTGAAATAGTGACTTATTTACCAGCGCTTCAGGCTCCTTTCCTGTCTGGAGTCCTGGCCGAGAGTTCTCGCGGGTCTTGGAAGAGGTGGAAAGAGGCCGGCAGCCCTGAGGGACAACTCCTTGGATACATAAAGGAAACCATGCGTTTTCTTTTGAAAGAGTGGGAAAAAATCAATCCACCCCGAGCCCAATTGTCGCAAGTTATGGCGGACCTCAGGCGATTTCTCGTCTCGTAAGAACTGCTGAAAACAAAGGCGTTGCCTTAAAAATATGCAATAAATAATTGAAAATACTGCGTTTTTTCGAGCAACATTTTTTAACGCGGTGCGATACTCCTGATAATGACGGAGTATCGTCCCATCTCTCGACAGGCCTACTGTTCCGATGATCACTGGCGGGCGACGGTCGAGGTCGTCGACGGATCGAACACGCGACAGGTCGACGTTGAAGTCGATCTCGACCTCAATGACGGCACCTCGACGCCGAGGATTCAAACCGCCGACGGACTCTGGGTCAATGTGAACCAAGCGTTCGTTTCCGCCTTCCGAGCCCTCCCCGCTGTGACCAATAATTCCGAGGAACAGGCCAGGATCTGCGGCGGGAACCTTCCCGCTCCGGTCTATCCCTTACGTCTGACGGGTTCCGTCGAGACCACGGGAATCGTCAGCGCCGTCGGCGGCCATACCTATCCGTCTTGGAGCGGCGGTTTCCTCGGGGCGAGTAGTCTCTTTCCCAACGCGTCGCTCACGACCGAATGGCGGCCGGTCAACGGCGTGACGGGCACCTTGGAGGTGGGCGCGGGACCGACCTACTATGCCACCCAGCCGGTGAGGTCGCCGTACGGAGGGACCCCGAACACCGTCCCCGTGGATTTTCCCCAGGCCTACATTCAATTCAATGCCGGCGCGTTTTGCGGGGGGATCGGTCGGCGTTACGAAAGGCTAGGGCCTACTGTGGATGCGGTTCGTGCCGATCTCCGCAGTTTTCCCCTTGTGAGCATCCCTTTCACGATCTCCCCCTACGGACAGACGGCCGTTGACTTGGGCGCCTGCAACGACACGGTCAATTGGTTCGTCTGGACCAGTACGGGCGCCGACGGCCACTGGAGCCCGCCGGTGGGCCCGTATTTCGGTTCGGACTTGAGCCTGAACTTAGGGTTTTTCTCTCTGGCGGCACATTATCAGGCGGGAAAGCGTCAAGCGGACCACCCGGAGAATTGGACTCAGATGGGCGATCTCTCTCTGATCTTCGGGGCCTCAGATGACCCAGCGCAATTCATCCTCTATGGACTGTTTGGGGCTGAGCAGCAGACATCGACCCATGGGGCCTGGACGCCGTGGGGCTCGGTCTATGGCTTCCTGCCGATTCACCCCAAGGATTCTTACCTAGGTGGATTCTTCAGGGCCGGCTACAATTTCCTTCCGCCCATCCGCTCGGGACTTCCGTACCCGGTCGACGTCGGGCAATTTTCGGCAGGTCTCGCGGTCTATCCCTTCCGAACGAACGTCTTACGGATTACGGCGGGGGCCGACGTGTTGACAACCTTCGGGGCCAGCCAGCCGTTTAATGGAAGCGATACGCTCCCCCGATTCATGCTTCAAGTCACACTCGCTGATTCCGCGAACGTGGGGACTCCACGCATTCCTTAAATCAAGTTGATTTGTTGCATTTCGGATTGCTACAAATGTGAAATGCGATTTTCACAAATGCTTATCCCTACTTTGCGCGAGCCACCGGCGGATGCAGAGGTGATTAGCCATCAACTCATGCTTCGCGCCGGTATGATCCGAAAGGTCGCGGCCGGCGTTTACAATTATCTGCCTCTGGGCCTCCGGGTCATTCACAAGGTTGAAGCGATCATCCGCGAGGAGATGAACGCCGCCGGAGCCCAGGAACTCCTTCTCCCCATTGTGATGCCGAAAGAGCTGTGGATCGAGTCCAAGCGGTGGGAGGTCTACGGCAAGGAGCTGTTGCGGTTCAAAGACCGGCACGAGCGCGAGTTCTGCTTCGGCCCGACGCATGAAGAAGTGATCACCGACTTGGTGAGGAACGAGATTCGCTCTTATCGTCAGCTCCCTCAGGCCCTCTATCAGATCCAGACCAAATTCCGCGACGAGATCCGTCCGCGCTTCGGCCTCATGCGCGGGCGCGAATTCATCATGAAGGATTGTTACAGCTTCGACCGCGACGAAGACGCGGCGATCAAGACCTACTGGCGGATGTTCGAGGCCTACCGGAAGATTTTCTCGCGCTGCGGCCTGACCTTCGTCCCGGTCGAGGCGGGGACGGGAGAAATCGGCGGAACGCTTTCGCATGAATTTCACGTGCTCGCAAAGTCCGGCGAGGATGAGATCTTCGTCACCGAGGCGGGTGACCTGGGCTATAGCGTCGATAAAGTTCCCCAAGATCGTTTGGATCCGAAAACGAAGGCGCCGCTCAAAAGCCATCGCGGAATCGAGGTCGGCCAGGTCTTTTATTTGGGCACGAAATATTCCGAGGCCTTTCGCGCCGTTTATCTGGAGCCGGACGGAAAAGAAAAGCTAATCGTCATGGGGTGTTACGGGATCGGCGTCGGGCGGACGGCGGCGGCGGCGATCGAACAAAATCACGACGACAAGGGCATCATCTGGCCCTTGGGTGTTGCTCCATTCCAAGTGGAGGTGATTCCTCTGGGGCAGGCAGGTTCAGATGTTCGGACGGTCTCCGCCGAAATCTCCCAAAAACTCGAAGCCGCAGGCGTCGAAGTTTTGGAAGATGACCGCGAGGAGACGGCCGGAGTCAAATTCAACGACGCCGATCTTTTGGGGATTCCTTATCGCGTGGTGATCGGTAAGAAAGGCCTCGAAAAGGGCGAGGGGGAGGTCAAGTACCGAAAGACCGGATCGGTGACGCCGGTGAAGAAGGACAACGTCGTCGAGGCCATCGTACGCATCCTGCGAGGCTCATGAAAAGCAGACTCATCGTCGCCTTAGATGTGGGGTCCCTGACGGAGGCCCGTCGTGCCGTTCGTCTCCTCAAACGTCACGTCTCTCTTTTCAAGGTAGGACTCGAGCTTTTTACTTCAGTTGGCCCCGATGTCGTCTCCATGATCCACGACGAAGGCGGTCGCGTCTTCTTGGACCTCAAGTTTCACGACATCCCCAATACCGTCGCCCGCGCCTGCGAATCCGCGGCGCGGTTGAAGGTCTTCATGATGAACGTCCACGCCACCGGCGGCTCCGAGATGATGAAGGCCGCCGCTCAGGCTCTGCGTTTTGGAAAAGGAAAGAAGCCGATCCTCTTGGGAGTGACCGTTTTGACGAGCGACGCCCGCAAGAAAAATACGTCACAGGAAGTCGTTCGTCTTGCACGTGAAGCGAAGGCCTCGGGTTTAGGCGGCGTCGTTTGTTCGGCAGAGGAGGCGGCTCAGGTGAGAAAGGCCTGCGGGAAAAATTTTGTGATCGTCACGCCTGGCATCCGTCCAGCCGGAAGTGACGCAGGAGATCAAAGGAGGATTGTTACGCCCTCCGATGCTCTTCGAAATGGAGCCGATTTCATCGTCGTCGGACGTCCGATCCTCAAAGCCGGCGATCCGGTCAAGGCCGCGATCCGAATTTTAGAGGAAATGTGTCTCGCCCCAATTTGAGGTCTCAAGTCCCCAGATTCATTCTCTTTTCTCTCTCTTAGTCCGCCAGGGAATCTATAAAAAGTTAATAATATTATATGGTTATAGCCGTTCTCTTTTTTAGTCCAAGCTGGCCGCGGAATTGCTTCTTTATCGATCGAGGAGCAACTCCATGGAAACACAGTTCAAAGAGGTAGTGGGCGAAGAGCACGAAGCGGCGATCATGCCCGTTGCGCAGACGGAGACGCCGGACCTTGTGAACCTTCAGATGGTTTTGGCCTCGAGCTCCATGAACCATGAGTACATCCGCCAGGCCTACGAGAAGACCCGTTCCTTTGCACGTCGTCAGGAGCTCCTGATTCAAATGTCGAACCTGAAGAACCTCTATTTCGCAGCCCGCACCAAGCTGGCCGCCCATCATCCGGAGCGTCTGGAAGCCATCGAGCGTGAGCTCAACTACCAGAAGCAGACGGTCCTCTCTGAAACCGGCTTCCACTAAAAGACTTCTTGTTAAAACTAAATAATGTTCTAGCGTCGTCCCATGCCGGAACTGGTCTACGGCCGTCATGCGGTCTCTCATATCCTGAAGGCGGGGCGGCGAAGGGCCACGAGACTTTTCCTTCAAAAAGACATCGAAGAGGAAAAGGCGATTTTAGATCTGGCTCAAAAAGGGCGAATCGCCGTTCAGCGGGTTGAGTCTTCCTTTTTCCATTCGCGTTTCGGGGCTTCGGCGACTCATCAGGGGATCGCGGCGGAGGTCGAAGGTTATCCTTATGTCCCAATCGAAGACCTATTTTTGAAATCGACCCTCCTGATCTTGGACGAGATTCAAGATCCACAGAATCTGGGGGCCCTTTGTCGATCCGCTTATCTGTTCGGTGTCGATGGGGTGGTGATTCCTGAGACCCATGCGGCATCCATTGGCGCAGGGGCCTGTCAGGCTTCAGTCGGGGCCGTGGAATATCTTCAGATTGCACGTATCTCAAGTATTGCTAAGGTATTGGAAAATTTAAAGAAGAACGGATTTTGGATCTATGGGACCGATGCTTCTGCGGATAAGAATGTTTATGAGGAAAACTATCCGGAAAAGGTCGCCTTGGTCATCGGGAATGAGGAGAAGGGAATGAGAAAGCTTGTTCGGGAGACCTGTGATATCCTGATCCGCATTCCGGTGGCGGCAGGGGCGGTGGATTCCTTGAATGCCTCGGTCGCCGGTGGGGTAGCCCTCTACGAAATCTTTCGTCAGAGGATGCAGAAAAGGCCTAGAACGTAACAGAAATATTGACTTTTCTGTCGCTGATCTCTATACAATTTCAACTTTGTCCCGATTAGAAGTTGCTTCAAACTGCTGGCGTAGCTCAGCGGTAGAGCAGCTGATTTGTAATCAGCAGGTCGTCGGT
>CAZWYB010000106.1:0-8250 GCA_964637745.1 uncultured Pseudomonadota bacterium | reverse complement strand
GAGGAACGGGCTTTGGGAGGAAGAAAATCTGGTAGGTGCCCCGGCCCGCAAGGTGCAAAAATTCCTGTCGCAACCCTTCTTCGTCGCGCCGAAGTTCACGCGCATCGAAGGCAAGTACGTGAAGGTGGCGGACACGATCCGCGGGTTCCGCGAAATTGTCGAAGGCAAGCACGATGATCTCCCGGAGCAGGCGTTTTATATGGTCGGCACCATCGAGGAAGCGATTGCGAAGGCGCAAAAACTGGCGGCTTAATGGCAAAGATCCAATTGGAAATCGTGACCCCCGAGAGCAACGTCCTCAAAGATGAAGTCGATGAGGTCGTAGCACCTGGCGCCTTAGGCGAGTTCGGTGTCCTCCCCGGACACACGACCTTGCTCGCGGAGCTGGGGACGGGCACGCTGACCTACACGAAAAACGGTCAGGCCAAGAGCCTCCAAGTTTCCGGTGGCTTTGCCGAGGTCCGTGAAGATCACGTCGTGATCCTCGCCGATTCAGCGACGACGAACCAATAGAAGGTACAATAAAGTCTACGATTCGCTCTCCCTCGACATCCGAGCCTTCGCCCAAGATTTGCAGCAGGTGAAACGAAGGATAAATATTTTCCGGCGCGCATTTTTTTATCAGCTTCGTAACAGTGTGACAAAAGCCGGTGAGGATCCATTGATAATCAATTGGCAACTTCAAGGCCCTTTCTCGACAGGCCCTGCGATGATAGCTCCTGATGGCCAGATCTACACAGCTGGTATGCTTGGTAATGATGGAGTCCCTAGGCTGGTACCGCATAACATACCGGGCACCTACGCAATTAAATACTGGCACTTCCGTAATTGTCCTTTAGAGATAGCTGGCATTCCTGCTGTTGAGCTGTGTTCTTCCTACATTGATCTCCTTAATAAGATTACCGGTGAATTTATCTCAAAATTCGGCCGTGTAAAATAGGTAACGTCTAAAATTAGGGATATTGTTTCCTAGGCGAACACAATCGTAATTGTCCAATAATCGAACCCCCACCATTCGAAAATCAGTCTTTCTAACACCTCCTCCTGCGGGAAATCTCTGGCATCCGGCTTGCATAAGCAAAGAGCCAAGGAGATCCCATGTCAGAAAATCAAGCCACTTTTCCCGCAGAAGCCATTGAGCGCAAAATTTTATTCCTTCGGGGACAGAAGGTAATTCTCGACGCAGATCTTGCGGAACTCTATGGGGTGCCAACAAAACTTTTCAATCAAGCTGTCCGACGTAATAGTCAAAGATTCCCTGAAGATTTTATGTTTCAGCTGACAAATCAAGAGCTTGCAAACTTGAGGTTGCAATTTGTGACCTCAAGACGGCATGGCGGGCGACGCTATTTGCCTTTGGCATTCACCGAGCAAGGCGTGGCAATGCTTTCGAGCGTTCTCAACAGCGAGCGTGCGATCAGCGTGAATATTGAAATCATGCGCGCCTTCGTCCGTTTGCGCCAAATCCTATCTTCCAACAAAGAGCTTTCCAGGAGGCTCGATGAGCTGGAAAAGAAATACGACAACCACTTTAAAGTAGTCTTCGATGCCATTCGCCAGTTGATGGCGCCGCCAGTCAACAAGCCAATAAAAATTGGCTTCTAGAAAGAGTATTATAAGTCTAAGGCACGCCCGCCGCCGCTAGGAATTCCTCAATCTCCTTCAGATAGTCGAGTTTCCCGACCACATACGTGTCGTTATGGTGAGCCTTCGGGATCGCATAGAATTTCTTCGGATGAGGGGCCGCATCATAGAGTTTTTTGCCCATTTCGAACGGAACCACCTCGTCTTCATCTCCATGAATGACCAAGAGCGGCGCCTTGATATGGCGGATCAGTTCAACCGACCGATAGACGTCCGGAACGGCGAAGTCCGGCAGGATTTTGTAAACGTGTTGCGCAAGCTCAGCGAGCGACGTGAACGTGCTCTCCAAGATGACGGCCCCGACGATCTCGCGATTGGCGATATCGACCGCCATCGCTCCTCCCAGTGATTCTCCGAAAAGGACGATCTGTTCATTGGGAATCTTTTTCGTTTCCGTCAGGTATTGAAACGCCGACATGCTGTCGGTCAAAACTCCTTCGATCGTCGGTGTCCCCTCGCTGCCGCCGTAGCCCTGATAGTCGAAGATGAAAATGTTCCAGCCGAGCTTGCGAAGGAGTTGGATCTTGTCCAGTCGGTCTCCGATATTGCCGGCATTCCCATGAAAATAGAGGAGGGTGTGATCGGCCTTCTCCGGTTTTTTCCCGGGAAAGAACCAACCGTGCAGGGTTTGTCCGGTTTCATTCTTGAAGCGGACGTCTTGATAAGGAATTTCCAGTTGAGAGGGATAAAACTCGATCACCTTGACTGGGAAGAAGATAAACTTCGAGGCGATCGACTCGGCGAGTCCCGTCATCGATTAAAAATATAACCGCTCCACCCCGCTTTGTCACAGGGTTTTCTTTTCTCTTACGGGAGGGAGGGTGTCTTAAGCCGCGCGTCTTAAGGCATTCCCCCCAACACCCGCCCGTCATTTCGCTCACACTGGCAGAGCCAGATGTTCGCTTGAGTCAGGGGAGAATCCTGCTTCTCCCCTGAAACCCCATCGAACATCCTTAGTGTTCATACACGTACCCAACGGTCGCTCCGTACAAGCCCATGCCGATCAAGGTGGCCACGGCCATCATCATGGAGCCTGAGAAAAATCCCATCCCGAAGATGGGCATCAGGACCATTTCCATGACTCCCCAAAGGATCAGGGCATAGATCATGCCTCGTCCCCAGGAATGGGCCGGCAGCATAGACTTGAAGAACGCCCCATACAGATACGCGAGCCCAATACCGAACGCGAAGTAGAGGAACCACGAGACCGCATCCCCCATTTTGAAATAGGAGCCGATCATGTCATGGAAGTCCACCTTCGGTAGTTGCAAGTAGTGGGAAATGAACGAGAAGACCGTCATCACGACGGTTCCTGCGACGCCCGCTATGAGCGCCTTCTTGAATGACGCCATTACGCTCTCACCTCCTTTAAACCCCCCGGGGCCTACACCCTCTAACAAGGGGAAAGTCAGGGACATTGACGCAACACGTCAGTAACCTATTGATTTCTAAAGAGATTATATGATGGCGGGCGAAGGGTGTCTACACTAATAATGAAATCCATTCTTGCGGGTGTGGACCATCGAATGGCCGTCTTGTAGGATTCCACCGTCGATAATTTTTCCCAAAAAAACTTTGTGATCGCCGGCCTCGAGTTCTCCCGTGATTTCACACTCGAGATACGCCATCGCATCGGAAAGGATTGCGGAGCCTGTTACCTTTCTATCAATTTTGATTCCTTGAAACGGATCTTGTCCCGGTTCGAATCCCTTTGCGAAGTGGGAGAAGAGATCCTTTTGGTTCGTGTGAAAGAGATTCACTGCGAATTTTTTCGCCTGTTGAATGATCTCCAGAATCGGGCGTTTTCTGTTCACGGAGATGGCGATCATCGGGGGTTCGAAGGCGACCTGCTGAAACCACGATGCGAGCATCGCGGACGCCGTACCTCCGTTCTGAACGGTTAACACGCCGACACCCGAGGGTATCTTTCCCAGGGCCTTTCCGATCTCTTCGCGTTTGTCCATGGATTCCTCGTTGTCGGTTAGGAGACGTTGACCTTCGGAAGATTTCCGGTGACTTGGATCTTGGGATTGGCCGGTTTCGGCGAACGCACCTGGCTCAATTCTTCGCGGAGTGCCCCCATTTCCGCCTTCCAGATCAACTTGCGGATGTGGTCCTCGCCCCTTTTCATGCGGATAAGAATCACGACCATAAGGATAATCGAGAAGACAGCGACGAAGAGGGACATGCGGCTCAGGATATCATTGGTCGAGGCCCCTGTGTGCGCGGCGGCGGGCGTCGGAATCGGTGCGACCGGTGCGGTGGGCTTTGGCGGCACAACCGCCGGAACGACCGCGGGCAACGGATTGGTCGTGATTTTTGCGGCAGGAGCGTTGCTTGCGGCAACGGCTGCCGGAGTCGGATCGGGGGTTTTCGCTAACTCCGGTGGAGGAGTGATCTCCACTCTCTTTGGAACGACTTCTGAAGGCTTAGGCAAAACTTTTTCTTCGGAGACAATGGGAGTGAGGGCCGGGGCCGAGACGACCGTAACGGTCGGAGCGGGCTCGGGTGTCTTGACGGGTTCAGGAGTCTTTGCGTGCTCGGCGGACTTGACGTCTTCAGAGGCTGAAGGGGTTGCTGCGGTTGTCGCAACCGCCGTTGTAGACGGAGCGGATGATGCGTTGTTTGCGGCGGCCGGTTCAGCTGTCGTTGCCGAAGCTGTTGTCGGAGTCGGAGTTGGAGCAGGTGCCGCGGCTGGTGGTTCTTCCGTCGCCGCGGCGGTGTTCAAAGTCGGCGATGTCTGTCTCTGCAGGGAGTCAATGCGCTGCATGAGGATCTGAACCTGCTCGCGCTCTTCTTTCAGGATCTTCATCAGTTCCGCGTGATGTCCCGATTCCTGCCGCTTCACCATCTCCATCTTTTCGTCCAGACCACCCATCTGGGACTTGCTGTCTTTGTTGGGTTGGGAGGCGCCTGTGGTGAAGGCAAAGAGAAGCCCGACGAGGGGCAAAAGAAGGGAAAACTTCTTATTCATAAACTTTACTCCAATGAGCCCGCCTAGCACCCCTCAAAAGTCTTGTAAAGGGGCCGTATTCAGGCTGTTAAAAGACCATGACTTGTCGCATATGCAAGACCCGTAGACGTGAGACGAATCAGAGGACTCTTGCTCCCCTTTATCCTTTCGGAGACGACCAAACCCCTTTGTTCCATGAGATCGAGCATGAATTCGATCTCGCCTTGTCCCATAAAGACCAGTGAACGGAATAAATGATGTTTTTTAGACTCCTCTGAACAATTGCCGTTGCCGGACAGCAGCATCGCGTGTTGTCTGGCGGAGCCGCTATAGGAGGAGAGTGAGGCGTAGACGTTTTTGTCGATCTCCGCTTCCGTAGAAGGAAAACTCGACAGGATTTCTTCCGTCGATTCGTCGAGGTAGTGTCGGATAAATTCCGAGGGCGAGTCGCCTCCACAGTTGCGGGCATAAGCGAGCATCGCGTCGAGTTTACGGTAGGCACGCGAGCGTTTTTCTCGGATTAACTGATCTGTGATGGCCGTTTTGCCTTCCGGGCCCGGGAAGGTCACGGCCTCTTCGTCGATTCCGATATGACCGTATTCCACGAGCATCCCGAAGGCGGCCAGGGCCATCTGCTGGAGTCGGTCGTCCAGTTTGGCGGCGAACTGAGCCTCGACGTTTTTTAAAAGCTGCGCGTGGGTGGCGGGACGTCCCCCTTGGAGGGCAGGCACCTTGAGGGCGAAGGCCTTGACCCTCTCGTAGACCAATTTTACGAATCCCGCCTCGGGATTGCTGCGGATAACGAATCCAGTCTGGATACGAATGTCCTCTTCGCTGAAGAGGAGGATGCCGTGGGACGGCTTGCCGTCGCGCCCGGCGCGGCCGACCTGCTGATAATAGTCCTCGATGGAACCGGGAATTTGAAAATGGATGATGCGGCGGACGTCCGGCTTGTCGATTCCCATGCCGAAGGCGTTCGTGCAGAGAATGGTCGGCGATCGATTCTCCAAAAAGGCCCGTTCCGCGGCGTTCTTATCGGACACGTCCATCTGACCGTGATAAGCGACGTGCTCGACGCCCGCCTTGGTAAAAAAGAGCGACAACTCCTCCACGATCCTTCGGGTCGTGCAGTAAACGATCGTTGATCCGGCCTTTTCGCGAAGGAGGTCGTGAAGCCGTGTCAACTTAGGGCCTTCGCGGTGAAAAGTTTCCACGGAAAAGGAAAGGTTGGGCCTCAGCGAAGTCATGAAGTTCTCAAAACCGTCGGTGAAGCCGACGATGCTGCGGATGTCGCGCCGCGTGTGAGGAGGGGCGGTGGCGGTGATCAGGGCGATCGGAGGATCTCCGAGCGTGATGCGGGCCCTTCGGATCAATTGATAACTCGGACGAAAGTCATGTCCCCAGGTGCTGATGCAGTGGGCCTCATCGACCGCGAGCAGAGCGACCTTGCGACCCCCGACGTTTTGGAAAAAACGGACGGATCCCAATTGTTCGGGAGAGACGTACAGGAGGTGGATGCGGCCGCTCTTGACGCCCTGGTACGCCGCCCTTTGTTCGGAGGCGGGCATGTTCGAATGGACGCAGGCCGCGGCGATGCCCCGCGCGGTGAGCTTTCCGACCTGATCATTCATGAGGGCGATCAACGGAGAGACGACGATGGTCAAATCGGGCGCGAAAATTGCGGCGGGAAGTTGGTAACAGAGCGACTTACCGGCGCCGGTGGGGAAGATCGTAAAAGTGTCTCGGCCTTTCAAGATCGCCCCGATCGTTTCTCTCTGACCCGGTCGGAACCCTTCATGCCCGAATAGGTCCGTCAAAGTCTTCTGGATCCGCCTTTCACGGATGTCGATGGGAGCGGGGTCTTCGCATCCATTGCTGACGAAGGCGATTACGGCATGCTGAGCCGTCTGCTGGGGGTTCGGGGAGCCGGTTAGGCGCGCGAAGTCGTAGGCGATGTCCAAACGCTGTTGACGTTCGGCCAGCGCCGGGGGTTCGAGGATCGGGGCCACAGGATTCGGCAAGGCGGCCGCCCGTTCGAACAAGGGGGTGCGTAGGAAAAGGGTTGAAACGGGATTGAAGCCGTTCATGGGAGGCCCTTTCGTCAAAAATTCAGAAATGTTGCGAGGGTTTAAGGTAGCTCTGTCTTGTCCACAACTTATTTTTGGTTCTGCCGATGATGATTCTCTATGGTAACGGCACTTCCCCCTGTGGTCCAAAGGCTCCAAGCCGGGTTTCTAGCCAGCGTTCGAACGAACGTGATGACGACACGTTACATCCCGGAAAGATACCGACAGACTCTGTCGACTTTATTAGACAAAGGTGCTCCCGTTAGGGTCATTGCGGATCTAACCTCCACGGCGTTGATCGAGAGATTCGTCGATCGCCTCAACCGACTAGAACCAGGCGGACTTGCCTCATGCGTTCTCCATGGCCCGGCACGATTATTCGAACCTTTTCCCTCACAAATATCCGGCGAGAAAGCCTACCTTTTTGATCGCACCTCTTTTCTTCAAGAGACCGAAGGCAATCCTCTACCAATGGGGCGTGTTTTGGAGATTACCTATCCCTCCGCTTACTTTTCAAACGAAACGGAATGGTTGGATACCTCCGCCAGCATCATTCACAAAACGATGAGTGATTATGGGCTCTATTTTTATCACCGTAGCAATGACGGTATGGTGACCGTCCGCCACACGACCCTGACGCTGTTTGAGATGGGACTTCGTTATTGTTTCGTGGACAGGGCCGCGCGTCTTTGCGAGACGGATGGTCGAACCTCCGACGATGAAATCAATGACTTGCATCGGATTGGGTACCATCCGCATGGCTTGCCATTAATAAAGGCCCTCCCAATTCACCACGTTTCCGAGGAAGAGCCTGCCCTCTTTGGGCCACATGACAACGTACATGCAATCATCTGGTCGAGCAGCGTGGAACCTTGGCAGAGGACGGCCGCAACGCTTCTGGTCGATTCCATCCAAGAGATTTTGAACGCAGAAGAACGTGAGGTGGTTAAAAAAGATCGTAGTCGGTTGTTTGATTTAAACGTGATGGGAGACGCCCTCTTCAGGATGCAACGATCCTTCAGGGCCTCGTTGGCGCCTGAGACCACTCTGAGACTTTTGGAGGACTTCCTCGCTCGAATCAAACGACAGTACGAAAATGAAGATTTGGAAAGACCGACGGGGCTTCTTCAGTTTATGAGATCCTTAAGGACACACATCGGTCAACTACGAAGGCAGGTCCAAGGCTAGCACCCGATCTCGCGAGAAATCACGATCCGCTGAACCTCCGACGACCCTTCTCCAATTTCCAACAAGCGTTGATCCCGATAAAATTTGGCGACGGGGTATTCCTCCATCAGGCCGTAGCCGCCATGGATCTGGACGGCCTGGTCGGTCACACGTCCCATCATCTCGGAGCAATAAAGCTTGGCGATCGCCGCCTCTTTTTTAAAGGGTCGACCTTGGTCCTTCAGCCAACAGGCTTTATAAAGGTAGGTACGGGCGAGGTCGATCTCCATGGCCATGTCGGCGAGCTTGAATGCGATCGCTTGATGTTTGTTTAACGTGACGCCGAAGGTCTTGCGCTCGTTCGCGTATTTCAAGGCCGCTTCGTATGCCCCTTTAGCGCCGCCCAATCCCATCGCTGCG
>CAZWYB010000105.1:0-8292 GCA_964637745.1 uncultured Pseudomonadota bacterium | reverse complement strand
TCGGCAGAAAAAGCATGAATCCGGTGAACATGATGGGCATGATCATCATCATCTGTTTCTGTCCGGGATCCGCAGAGGCCGACGGCGTCAATTTCTGTTGGGCGACCATCGCGACCCCGAGCAGAATGGGAAGGATGAAGTAAGGATCCGGAGCCGCCAAGTCCTGATAAAATCCGAAAAACGGGGCGTGATAGAGTTCGATCGCATTATAAAGAACCTTATAGAGGGCGATGTAGATCGGCATCTGGAGGAGCATGGGGAGGCATCCTCCGACGGGATTGACACCATGGGTCCGGAAAAGAGCCATGGTTTCGGTGTTCAGACGCTGCTTGTCGTTCTTATATTTTTCCTTCAAAGCCGCCAACTTGGGCTGGAGTTTCTGCATCTCCTTCATCTGTTTCATCGATTTGACCGACAGGGGATTGGTCAGGACCTTGAAAAAGAGAGTCAGAAGGATGACGGCCACACCCCAGTTTTTGACGCCGGCATGGAAGATCTCCAAAAGCTTCAGGATCGGAATCGCCAGGATCGAAAACCAGCCGTAATCGACGGCCTCTTCCAAACCGACCCCTGCCATCGTGAGATCCGCCCGGCGCTTCGGGCCCAGGTAGAAAGAGAATTGCTGTTCTCCCTGACCGTTCGGGGGGACGTTGACGACCGCTGGATAGAGGGCCATGTTGAGGTGATCCCCGTCATGCTGCAGTTTGAGCTCCTCGTCCGATGACACCTGCCGCGCGATCAGCGAGATCAGAAAATAACGGTCTTCGATGCCCGTCCAGGGAACAAGCCCCGCCAGATCCCGTCCCTCATCCTTCTTCCGAATATGGACGACGTCTTTGCCGAGCTTATAAAGAAAACTTCTTTGGTTCTGGGGCGCCCGGAAGAATCCGAACTTTTTGGGTTGCTCCTCGAATTGGCGCGCCGACCAGCCCAGCCCCATGCGCCCGTGGAATTCCTGGTCCGTTTTGTTCTCTACGGTCACCTTGAGGTTGAAGACGTAGGAGTCGGGCGACCATTCATAACGTTTTTGAATGACAAGCCCGTCTTTCTCGGCGCGGTAGACGATCGCATTGTCGGATCCGACGCTTGCGGGTAACAGGGCGTAGTGGAGATCATCGGGAAGGGGTTTGCTGCAGGAGCTACAGAGGAGCGTCAAACCCTTTTCGTCACCGCCGAAGGGAAGGAGATTGATCAGCGGACTCTCCGTCTTCACGCCCTGCCGATAATCCTTTAGAAGGATCTTTGAGGGACGCCCGCCACGATTCGTCCACTCCATGACCAGGAGCGGTGTCTCTTTGGTCGTCAAAATCTCGGGCCCAGCTGTCGCTGACTCTGCGGCCACCTCCTCGGGGGACGGGGCCGCAGGTTCGCCCGGCAAACTAACCGGAGCCGCAGGAGACGTCGCCGGCTGCGAAACCGGCGGCTTTTGCAATAGGCCCTTTCCGAAAAAGGTAAACCACAAAATCAAGACGAGCATCGAAAGGCCTGCGGCCAAGAGCGAGCGGTGTTCTTCTTTCATGAGCAAATGTCCTTATGAGTAACGGGGTCATAGCCCCCGGCGTGAAAGGGATGACAAGAAAGGAGCCTACGAACGATTTTCGCCAAGGCCTTCGGTAACGGGTAGTGATCCAAGGCCTCTAAGGCATACGCGGAACACGTGGGTTCAAAGCGGCATTGCCCGCCGAAGTAGGGGGAAAAACAGATCCTATAAAACTTTACTAAGTTCTTGAAACAACTCTGCATTTTTGATTTTTTCGGCCTTTGGGTCCACCCTACATATCACGACGTTTCCGGGAAGCAATGACCTTTTTCCGCGAATGAATTCGCGGACGACGCGTTTGATGCGATTTCGGTCGACGGCACGACGAATTTTGCGTGTGACGATGATACGCAGTTCGAAGGGAACGCTCGGCTTCTTCTTAAAAAGAATTTGAAAGTGAGGAAGAAAAAATTTTTCGCCCACGCGAAATTATTTTTTCCGAATGCGGACCGTTAAACGTGCTCTTCCTTTTCGCCGCCGCCTCGCCAAAACTTTTCTGCCGCCCGGCGATTTCATTCTTTTTCGGAAGCCATGCGCCCGCAAACGCCTTTTCTTATGGGGTTGGAAGGTTCTCTTCACGTCTAAGCCTCGCTGTTATTGTGTTTGCTCGGATTTGTTTCGGATCGGCTTAGTAAAGTCTTTCCGCTTTTACTGTCAACGGGAAATTTTTTTATTTTCTTTCAATGACTTCGAAAAAATAAAAATTTTTTGTGATTTTTTCTAGACAATAAAAAATATATTTGTCATGAACGCACAGCTTTTTGGATGTGATTTAAAAAACTTTCTTCTCTCTTCAATCCCTCGGGAGAGAAGACTCGTGAGGGGTCGTCGCGCTGGTAATTTCGGTGCGGGTAACTCACTTCTGAAATCTATCCACAACTGTTGATAACCCTGTGGATACTCTCACGGAGAGGTGTTCGTTGGCCCTGTCTTCGAAAAAAGACTTTTTAAAACAAAGGGTTGATGAGCTCCTCCGCACTCCCGCCTGGGGGGGGCAGATCGAACTCGTCCCGGATTCTCCAGATTCTGAAGAAAAAATCACTCTTCGCGTTCGAAGCCGCTTTGTCCGCGATTGGATCCGGGAAAATTTCCTTCCTAACCTCTATAAGGAGTTGGAAGCCGTTCCCGGGAACGATGTTTCCGTCCAGATTCTTGTTCAGGAGCCCTCTCCTCATCATAAGCCGGTCGCTCCAGCCGTCCTGGTCAAGCAGGAGACAAGACCTCAAGATTCGAAGACGCCGTCGGTAGGGCCTATCCATGAAACACTGAAGCCTAAGTACTCGTTTGAAAATTTCGTCGTCGGTTCTTCCAACCAGTTCGCTCATGCGGCAGCTCGTGGCGTTTCCAAACTACCGGGGAGGAGCTATAACCCCCTTTTCATCTATGGAGGGGTCGGCCTCGGAAAGACGCATCTCTTAAACGCCATCGGCCTCGACATCCTGAAACTCAACCCGTCGACCCGCATCATCTACCTGTCATCGGAAAAGTTCATGAACGAGCTGATCCACTGCATCCGTTTTGAGAAGATGGGCGATTTCCGGAAGAAATACCGAGACGGGTGCGACGTCCTTTTGATCGACGATATCCAGTTCATCGCCGGCAAGGAGAGGACTCAGGAAGAGTTCTTCCATACGTTCAATCATCTCTATGACCTTCAAAAACAGATCGTTTTAACGAGCGATAAGCCTCCCCGGGAGATTCCGGACTTGGAAGAACGGCTCCGTTCGCGTTTCGAGTGGGGTCTTTTGGCCGATATTCAGATCCCCGACCTGGAAACGAGGATCGCGATTTTAAAGAAAAAGGCGGAGGACGACGGGATCCCATTGGGCGACGATGTCGCCATGTTCCTGGCCTCCAACATCAAATCCAACGTCCGGGAGCTGGAAGGCTCCTTGATTCGATTGAATGCGTTCGCGTCATTGAACCATGTCCCGCTTTCCATCGCCTTGGCCAAGGACGTCTTGAAGAATGTCCTCCCTGCCTTCGATCGAATCCTGACGGTGGAGCAGGTCCAGAAGACGGTTGCGGATTTCTTCAAGATCAAATTGGTGGACCTGACGGGAAAACGGCGCATCAAGAGCCTCGCGCTTCCCAGGCAAATCGCGATGTACCTTTGCCGAAAGCATGTAAAGTCGTCTTATCCTGAGATCGGTCATAAGTTCGGCGGTAAGGATCACTCGACCGTCGTCCATGCCTTTACCAAGATCCAAGGCGTCTTGGAGACAGATCAAATCCTCAAAGAACAGATCGAAGTCCTCGAACAAAATCTCTCTAGATAACCCTGCGGATACGCCTGTGGATTCCTTGGGATAAATCCATAAACCGAAACTTATCCACGGCCATCCCCATATGGTCCAAGGTTTCCTCACAGGATTCCACTTCTTCAATGAGCGGCTTTTTTGATGCGTATCCCCAAAAAAGGACTTCACTTTCTCGGTTATCCCCACTAGGATTCCGACACTAATTCTACGACTACTAAATAATTAAATAAGATAAGAATAAGAAGACGGAGAAGTCCCTCCATGGAACTCAAGATAAAAAAAACTGACTTCCTCAACCTCCTCAAATGGTCCCAGGGCATCGTCGAAAAAAGGGGGACCATGCCCATTCTTTCGAACATCCTTCTGGAAGCGGGAACTCAGGGACTTCGGGTCTCGGCGACCGATTTGGAGATCGCCTTGGTTGCAGACGGGACGGCCGAGGTCAAAGGGACGGGGCGTGTGGTCGTCAATGCCAGAAATCTTTACGAGATCGTGAAGGAGGCCCCCGAAGAGATCTTGAAGGTCAGCAAGAAGACCGATGCGGGCATCGAGATCGCATCGGGCAAATCCCGTTTTCGTATGGTGGGGATGAATCCGGATGAATTTCCCTCTCTCCCGCAGGTCTCGGGTAAAAACGAATTTGTCGTCAATGCCGAGGAATTGGGGGAAATGATTGAAAAGACGTTTTATGTCGCTTCAACGGATGAAACGCGCTACACCCTGAACGGTCTTTATCTGGTGAAGGCGCCGAAAGGGGAAAAAACCTTTTTCCGTGTGGTGGCAACCGACGGGCATCGTCTGGCCTATGCCGAACGCGAAACGACCTCGAAGTGGAATCTCTCCAAAGGCATCATCATTCCTCGCAAAGGGGTTGCCGAGATCCGCAATCTCATTGCCAGCGGGGATGGCGAGCTGACGGTTGCGATCGACGATAAGGCGATTTCCTTAAAAAAGGGAAAAATCGCCCTGACCGTTCGTCTGATCGAAGGGGAATTCCCCAGTTACGAACAGGTAATCCCAAAAAAGGCGGAAAAGATCGTCTCCGTCGATCGTGGACTCCTGACAGGGGCCTTAAGGCGTGCCTCCATCATGACGTCGGATCAGGCCCGGGGCGTTAAACTGGCCTTTGGTTCAGGATCGTTGGAGGCAAGCGCCTCCCACCCCGACCTTGGAGAGGCAAGCGAAGAGATTTCGATCGATTACAAAGGCTCTAATTTTCAAGTGGGATTCAATCCACGCTATTTCTTGGATGTCCTGGCCGTCTTGGAGGATGAGAAGATCGTCCTTGAGCTCAAAGATGAGGTCTCGCCCTGCGTTATTCGATCCGAATTCGATCGAGGATTTCTGGCCCTTGTCATGCCGATGAGAATCTAGGAAGGTTCGCTAGAGACGGACCTGAGTCAGGTAGAAAACCCCTCCCCAGTTTTCAAACCGAATGCTAATGGGAACACGATTCAGTTTCGAGGCCATGAGAAGCCCCAGAGGCTGTCCGATTTCCCAGCGAGCCCGCGGCCCTAAAAGATAGTGGAAGCTTAATCCCGAGACGACGACCGTCATGCGGTCGGGCTGCATCAGAATTTCGTCGACAACCCCTGTCAAGAAACAAGGGGTCTCGATCCCGGCCTGGCCTTCCGGGCAGCCGCTGACCAGACCGGACTCCGGAGTGACCAAATCAACCACTTGGTAATGAACGACACCCGGTTCGGGGCGGTTCTCCCCCTCGACGTTACTCAAGACCGGTAAAATCAAAAGCAGTGCCAGAACGGCCGCCGCAAAAATACGTTGGTCGGTCGTCTTTTTATCTTCAAAAATTCGCATAAAACGCATTTGTGCGGAGACACTATCGGTGGACGAAATCCACCGAGTTGCTTGACTTTGAAGAATATTTACTGAGACCAAAAAATGAAAGTAACTATATGATTTATAACGGTATTTTGGCATCATTTCTGCTTTACAACCCATTAGGTGCATGTTAGCAAAGACAAGAGGAGCAAGAACTGTATGGCCGAGGCGTCTGCCACTCAAACATCCCCAAAATACGATGCGAGTTCCATCAAAGTTTTGGAGGGGCTCGATGCGGTCCGGAAGCGTCCGGCCATGTATATCGGCTCCACGGGGGCGCCGGGTCTGCATCACTTGGTCTATGAAGTCGTCGACAATTCGGTGGACGAGGCCTTGGCCGGCGAGTGCACACAGATCGACGTCACGATCCATATCGATAATTCGATCACGGTCTTAGACAACGGACGCGGGATTCCCGTTGACATCCACCCCACGGAAAAACGTCCGGCCGCCGAGGTCGCCCTGACCAAACTCCATGCGGGCGGCAAGTTTGATCACTCTTCCTATAAGGTGTCCGGAGGTTTGCACGGCGTTGGCGTTTCCTGCGTCAACGCCCTTTCGGAAAAGCTGGACCTGGAGATCTTCCGCGACGGCACGGTTTACCACCAGTGGTATAAGCGCGGCACCCCTCAGATCGATTTCGAAACCACCGGTAAGACGACCAAGCGGGGCACCAAGGTCACCTTCAAACCGGACCCGGAGATCTTCGAAACCACCGACTACAGTTTCGACATCCTTTCCAACCGGCTCCGTGAGTTGTCATTCCTCAATAAAGGCCTCAAAATTTCGATTACGGATGAGCGGACGGACAAGCGTCACGACTTTTGTTACGAAGGCGGCATCAAGAGTTTCGTGGAATTCCTGAATCAACGGAAAAATCCCTTTCATGACGTCGTCTATATCGAGGCGGAAAAAGACCGGATGGTCCTCGAATTGGCGATGCAGTACAACGACGGCTATGCAGAAAACATCTTCTCCTTCGCCAACAACATCAACACGATCGAGGGCGGCACGCACTTAGTCGGCTTTAAATCCGCCATCACACGCGCGATCAATCAATACGCGACGTCCAATAACCTCCTCAAGGACTTGAAAGAAAACCCGGTCGGCGAGGACATCCGCGAGGGGATGACGGCTGTCATTTCGGTCAAGATTCCGGATCCTCAATTCGAGGGGCAGACTAAGGCCAAGCTCGGGAATTCGGAGGCGGAGGGCTTGGTCAAGCAGATCGTCTATGACCGGTTGACCGAATATTTGGAGAAGAATCCGCCCATCGCAAGAAAGGTCGTCGCCAAGGTCATTGATGCCGCGCGCGCGAGAGAGGCGGCGCGCCAGGCGCGTAACCTCGTCCGCCGCAAGGGCGCCCTGGACGTCGGGTCTTTGCCGGGAAAACTGGCTGATTGTCAGGAGCGGGATCCCCAGCATTCCGAGCTCTATATTGTCGAGGGTGAGTCCGCCGGCGGCAGCGCCAAGCAAGGCCGCGACCGCCGCAACCAGGCGATCCTGCCGCTCAAGGGCAAGATCCTGAACGTCGAGAAGGCGCGGTTTGATAAGATGCTGTCCTCCGAAGAGATCCGCGTGCTGTTCACGGCCCTGGGCGTGGGCGTTGGTGACCAGGAGGGCAACGGTCAAGACATCTCGAAGCTGCGTTATCACAACATCATCATCATGTGCGACGCCGACGTGGACGGCTCCCACATCCGCACCCTGCTGCTCACGTTCTTCTACCGGCAGATGCCGGCCGTGGTGGCGAACGGACACCTCTTCATCGCCCAGCCGCCGCTCTATCGCGTCAAAAAGGGCAAGACGGAAAAGTATTTGAAGGACGACACCGAGCTCGAGGACTTCCTGCTGGATTTGGGCATCGACGGCGTCCGCTTCAAGGCCCAGGCGAAAGACATCTCGGGACAGGAGCTGGCGAAGCTCACCAAAAAGCTCATCCGCTACCAGAAGATCCTCGATCTGATGCAGAAGCGCGGCGACCCGCGGATTATCGACGCCTTTGTCGAGGCGGCGGAGATCGACAAGAACCTCCTCAAGGACGGCAAGCGCCTGGATCTGGAGCTGGATAAGATCGCGGCCTACCTCCGCAAGCATTATCCGGAAATGCGCGATTTTGAGATGGATCTGGAGAAGGACGCGGAGCACGAGGCTCAGCGGCTCGTTTACAAAACGATGTTCAACAACGTCCCCCGCAAGACCATTCTGGACCTGGAGTTCCTCAACTCGGCCGAATTCGGCGAATTGAGGAAGCTGGCCCGCGAATTCTCCGACTTGGGCGCGGGACCCTTCAAGATCGCCTACGAAGACAACAAGGGGCAAAAGCTCGAGGTTGAGGTCGCCGAGCTGCACGACGTGAAAGAATTTGTTTTGAAACAGGGTCAGCAGGGCCAAGACATCCAGCGCTATAAAGGCCTGGGCGAAATGAACCCGTCCCAGCTCTGGGAGACCACGATGGACCCGGAGAAGCGCACGATGAAGAAGGTCACGGTCGAGGACGCCGTCGAGGCCGACCAGATCTTTACTGTCCTCATGGGCGACCAGGTCGAACCCCGCCGCCAGTTCATCGAAGACAATGCGCTAACCGTCAAGAATCTCGACATTTGATCCACATCCCCGTTCATCCCCTGTTCGAGGCCGTCGCTTACA
>CAZWYB010000104.1:0-8311 GCA_964637745.1 uncultured Pseudomonadota bacterium | reverse complement strand
TTAGATCCTTTATTGCCTTTGAGATCCGCGGGGGTCGAACCGTAAAATCGTCCGCCAGTTCCGTGAAAGGGGACACCTTCGCGATAGGATGTTCCCGATCCAGGATGATGATCTCTTCCCCCCTTCTCACCTCGCGGAGATGGGAGGAGAGATGGCTTTTAAACTCGGCAATTTTCACTCTTTTCATCTTGTCTATGACATGACCTAATATGGTCATGCTGTCAAGGTCTCGATTATCAAAGTGAGAAAAATTATCACTTTGAAAAAATTATTAACCATTTTGGAGAAGGTTAAAAGAAGATAACCAATTGAAATTATGTGGTTTAGTTTGGTGGCATTAGATTTGCGTTCTGTTAGGGATTATGAAAAGGTATTCATATCTTTATATCTTATTGGCGGGCCTGCTGGCCAGTTCCATTTCATTGTATCAGGGGTTAGGTAACGCGGCTTCGGTAATACGAACCGGTGCATCAAAAAATACGCCAGAACAACCAAGATTCGATTTTTGTGGGGCGAATTATGACGCTTGGAACGATCTCGAGCGAAAAATTTCCGACAAAGCTGCCGCTTGTAGTGAAATGGATTGGGCAGAGCGCATGTGGGACAAGTATGAGAGTATGATCTACGCATTAAAAAATATATTTGCGCACACCACGTTATGTAAGGACGGCTGTGACCAGGAATGCAATTATATCAATGGAGCACTAAATGCACACGACGCCGATGTGGAACAGTGGAAAAATACCTATTTTTTGAAAAAGAAACAATGCGAAGCCCAACCTCCATTGTATGAAATGGAATCCTCGGCCTCTACCCTAGCAAATGCGGTTTGTGCCGCCTGCAACAACAGCTGGCCTCCGCCGAGGAGTAGTTCTGATTTCTTCCCAGACCCTAATCCGTGCTCTAAGAAACCGTGATATCTAGAAGTGGCGCTCTTAGCAATTTTAAGAAATCACCGTCCCGACGCCTTTGTCGGTGAAGATTTCCAAAAGGACGGCGTGTTGGACCCGTCCGTCGATGATGTGGGCGCTCTTAACCCCCTGCCCGACTGCCCTTAACGCACAATCAACCTTGGGAATCATCCCGCCGTTGATGACGCCGTCGTCCACAAGACGTCGGGCCTCGGTCCGATTGATCGTGGAGAGAAGATTCCCGTCCTTCCCCTTGATGCCGTCGATGTCAGTCAAGAGAACCAGCTTTTCGGCCAAAAGGGCCTCCGCAACCGCACCGGCGACCAAGTCCGCGTTGATGTTCAAGGCCTCGCCTTTTTCGTCGAAACCCACCGGTGCGATGACGGGAATGAAACGCCCCTGCTCCAAGGTCTTCAGAACCGACGCATCGACCTCTTTCACATTTCCGACGCGCCCGAGGTCGATCACCTCCGGCGTCTTCTCATCAAAGGTCACCTTCTCTTTTGGGAGCTTCTTCGCCTTGATGAGACCACCGTCGCGGCCTGAGAGACCGACGGCTTTGCCTCCGTGACGGTTGATGAGACTCACGATGTCTTTATTGATGTCTCCGGCGAGCACCATCTCCACGACATCCATCGTTTCTTTGTCGGTCACTCGCATGCCTCGGATGAACTTGGATTCGATCTGCATCTTTTCGAGCATCTCATCGATCTGCGGTCCTCCACCGTGGACGATGACGGGGCTGAGTCCGATGTAATCCAATAGGACGATGTCCTTCGCAAAGCTGTCCTTCAGCTTCGCGTCCACCATCGCGTGTCCGCCATACTTGACGACGATCGTCTTCCCCCGGAATTTCCGGATATAAGGGAGGGCCTCCATCAGGATGGAGGCTTTTTCGATGAGCTCTTGCATATGAAATAAGTCCTATAGGTCGAATATGACCTATAAAATATATCGACTCAAATCCACATCTTTTACCAAATTGGTCAGGCGTTCTTTCACGTAATTGGAGTCGATTTTAATCTTCTGTCCGCTCATTTCAGGGGCATTGAACGAGATCTCTTCCAACACCTTTTCCATGATCGTATGCAGGCGCCGCGCCCCGATGTTCTCGGTCCGCTCGTTGACGGCTGCGGCGAAGCCCGAAATCTCTTCCAGCGCATCGGGAGTGAACTCGACCGAAACCCCTTCCGTCTTCATCAGCTCCACATATTGCCGCGTGAGCGAATTCTGAGGCTCGATCAGGATCTTTAAAAAGTCTTCCTTTGTGAGCGACTGGAGCTCGACGCGAAGCGGAAAACGCCCTTGAAGTTCGGGGATCAGATCCGAAGGCTTTGAGACATGAAAGGCGCCCGCCGCGATGAAGAGGATATGGTCCGTCTTGACCATCCCGTATTTCGTACTGACCGTCGATCCTTCCACGATCGGCAGAATGTCCCTTTGCACGCCTTCCCGCGAGACGTCCGGACCGTGGGCGCCCCCTTCTCGTCCCGCGATTTTGTCGATTTCGTCCAGAAAGACGATGCCGTTTTGTTCGACGCGAGAAACCGCCTTGCGCGTGACGTTCTCCATGTCGATCAATTTGGAGGCTTCATCCTGCATCAAAATCTTCATGGCCTCGGCGACACGCACCTTCCGCTTCTTTCTTTGCTTCGGCATGAGGTTCCCGAACATCTCTTTGATATTCAAACCCATGTCCTCGAGCCCGCTCGAAGAAATCACCTCGACCATCGGAAAGGCCTGGGCCGTGATCTCCAGCTCCACCATCCGGTCGTCTAATTTTCCTTCCCTTAAGAGATCTCGGAGCCTGTGCCGGCTCAACTCCTGTTCGGGATCCTCGCGCTCGCGTTCTTCTTCCCCGGTGACGGCCCCGAGAAGGCTCTCGACGGGAGAACGGCGCCTTTGGGAGGTCGCCATGAGGATATCCAGGATGCGGTCCTCCGCCAACTCCCGCGCCCTAACCTGAACCCGCTCCTGCTCTTCTTCGCGCACCATCTTCACGGCGAGCTCCGTCAGCTCGCGGATCATGCTCTCGACGTCTTTTCCGACGTAGCCGACCTCGGTGAATTTGGAGGCCTCCACCTTGATGAACGGCGCGGCCGCGAGCTTCGCGAGCCGGCGCGCGATCTCGGTCTTGCCGACGCCCGTGGGCCCGATCATGATGATGTTCTTCGGCGCGATCTCATCGTGAAGCTCCGCCGGGACCTGAAGACGCCGCCAACGGTTGCGGAGCGCCACGGCGACGGCCCGTTTGGCGTCCCTCTGACCGATGATGAATTTGTCGAGTTCGGAAACGATTTCCCTAGGAGTGAAATTACTCATAATGGACTCATTTCAATTCGGAGATGGTGATGTTTTCGTTCGTAAAGACGCAGATCTCGGCTGCGATCTTCATCGATTTCTCGACGATTTCAAGCGCCGAGAGTTTGGTCTCCCGCAGCAGGGCTCGAGCCGCCGCCAAAGCATAGACGCCGCCGGAGCCGATGGCCGCGACGCCGTCGTCCGGTTCGATGACGTCGCCGTTGCCCGAAATAGTCAGAATTTTTTCGCGGTCCCCGACGATCAGCAACGCCTCGAGGCGCCGCAACATGCGGTCCGTCCGCCATTCCTTGGCGAGCTCCACCGCCGCCCGCGTCAGATTCGAGTTGTATTGATCGAGCTTACCTTCGAATTTCTCGAATAAGGTCAGGGCGTCGGCCGTAGAGCCCGCAAAACCCGCCAGAACCTTGTTGTCCTTCATGGAGCGGATCTTCGTCGCCTTGCTCTTCATAACCGTATTGCCGAGACTGACCTGTCCGTCCCCTCCGAAGGCGACCTTGCCGTCACGCAAAACCGCCAGAATGGTCGTGGATCGGATTCGGTCAGGCTTTGGGATGGGCCTTGTCATAAACATCCATCAAGTGTTGCACGCTCACCTGGGTGTAGCGCTGTGTCGTGGAGAGACTGCTATGCCCTAAGAGCTCCTGAATCCCTCTCAAATCCGCCCCTTCCTCCAACAGATGTGTGGCAAAGCTGTGACGAAGGGTGTGGGGCGTCGTTCTTTTCACGATTCCGGCCTTGAGCGCCGCTCGTTTCACTATCCGTTGAACGCTCCGTGCCGTCAATGGACGTTTTTGCGCGTTCAGAAAGACGCCGCCGGGTTCGAGTCCTCTCGACTTTAAATACGCTCTCAACGCCTCATAAGCCTTGGTGCCTATGGGTATGACCCTCTCCTTGTTACCTTTTCCACGGACACGCGCCCAGCCTTCGTCCAAATCGAGGTTCTGAAGTTGCAAACCCGCCAGCTCGCCCACACGCATCCCGGTCCCGTAGAGAAGCTCCAGGATGGCGCGGTCTCTGGCGCTTTCGTTTTCCGTCTCCATCAAAGAGCCGGCCTCGTCCTGGACGAGAAACCGCGGCAATTTCTTGGGAAGCTTGGGAAGGGTCAGGCCCTCCGCCGGAGAGGTCTCCAAAAGCCCCTTTCGCATCAAAAAGCGAAAATAGGATCGGACCGACGAGAGACGTCGCGCGATCGAGGCCGGCTGAAGCTTTCCGAAGAGGGAGGCGACATAGCTCCGGAGGTCGTTCGTCGTCGCCTCCGAAAGAGACCGCTCTTTCAAATAGTCGGCGACATGATCCAGATCGGCCAGATAATTTTTCAACGTGTGGTCGGAACAGCCCTTTTCAAACCTGAGATACGCGACAAAGGCCTCTTGTTCCGTTTGGTTTTTCATCCGTTTTCGACCCTCGAATAATCGCAGGTCTCGCGCGGGCACTTGATGGTCTTGGAGGCCTTGGTGATCTTGGCCAAGAGGGTCGGCGATCCGCACTTTGGACACACCTCCTTCAGCGGTTTATCCCAAGTGGCGAATTTGCACTCCGGGTAGCGCGAGCAGCCGTAAAAGTTTCTTCCCTTCTTACTCCGCCTTTCGGCCAAGGCCCCTCCGCACACCGGGCACATGATCCCTGTGGAAATCGCACGCGTCGTCTTGCATTCGGGATATTTCGAGCAGGCGAGGAACTTCCCGAACCGGCCCGACTTGATGACCATCTGGCTTCCGCAGGTGCTGCAAAGCTCGCCGGTCACCTCCAGCTTCATGAGCTTCAGGGTACCGTCCTCTTGGCGCTCGAACTCGCGCGTGTATTTACACTCCGGATAATTCGTACAGGCGAGGAATTCCCCGCGGCGGCCCCACTTGATCACCATCGGGCTGTGGCATTTCTCGCAGGAGATGTCGGTCGGAATCTCCTGGCGCTTGATGTCCCGCATGTGCGTCTTGGCCTTTTCCAACGCTTCGTGGAAGGGTTTGTAGAAATCCTTGATGGCCTTGGGACGCGTCTGCCGCCCCTCCTCTACCTCGTCCAACTCGGACTCCATTTTCGCAGTGAATTCCACGTTAAAGATATCGGGGAAGTTTTCGATCAGGATGTCGTTCACGATGTAACCCAAGTCCGACGGCGTATAGACCTTTTGCTCCTTCTTGACGTATTCCTTATCCACGAGAGTCGAAAGGATCGTTGCGTAGGTCGAAGGCCGGCCGATGCCGAGTTCTTCCAATTCACGGATCAGCGAGGCGTCGTTATAGCGCGGAGGCGGCTCCGTAAAATGCTGTTCGGGCTTGAGCTCCACCACACGCAAGGGCTCGCCCTCCTTTAAGAGAGGAAGGATTTTTCCCTTTTCGCTTTCATCCTCCTCTTCCTCGTCCTTCTTGTCGCCGACCAAGGAGGTCTCATAGACGCTTAAGAAACCCGAAAACTTCATCTGGGAACCGTTCGCCCTAAAACCATAAGACCCGGCCTCGATGTCGAAGGTCGTTTGATCGAAGACGGCCGGGGTCATCTGGCAGGCCACGAACCGCTTCCAAATGAGCTCGTAGAGTTTGAAGAGATCGTCTTCGAGATGGGGCCTGACCGTCTCGGGCGTGCGCATCACCGATGTCGGACGGATGGCTTCGTGCGCGTCTTGGGCGGATTTTTTGTTTTTGAAGACGTTCGGTTTTTCCGGGAGGTATTGTTTTCCCCATTTCTCTTCGATGTATTGACGCGCTTCCTTGACGGCGTCGTCCGAGATGCGGGTGGAGTCCGTTCTCATATACGTGATCAGACCCACCGGCGCCTCTTCGCCGACGTCGATGCCTTCGTAGAGCTGTTGGGCGAGCATCATCGTGCGTGCCGCGCTGAAGCCGAGTTTCTGAGAAGCGTCCTGCTGGAGACGACTGGTGATGAAGGGGGCGTAGGGATTCCTCTTCCTCTCCTTCCGCGTGATCGATTTCAAGGCATGTGGGAGGGATTTCAATTCGCCCGCGATGCGGTCGGCTTCTTCCTTATTCGTGATCTTCAGTTTCTTGCCTTCGAAACCGACGAACTTCGCGAGGAACTGCGGCGAGACGCTTCCTTCCAAAAGGGTGTCTAGGGTCCAGTATTCCTCGGGAACGAAGGCCTTGATCGAGCGATCCCTTTCGCAAATGAGCCTCAAGGCGACCGTTTGCACGCGTCCGGCGGAGAGCCCGCGGCGGACTTTGTCCCACAACAAGGGACTTACCTGATACCCCACGAGGCGGTCCAAGATGCGCCGTGCCTGCTGGGCCTCGTACAGGTTTTGATTCAGTTCGATCGGGTTGGCGATCGCCTCCAAGACGGCCTTTTGGGTGATCTCATTGAAGAGGACCCGATGAAGGGGTTTTCTCACGATCTTTCCCTTGGTCTTTTCCTTTTCGCCCTTCATGAGCTCTTCGGCGACGTGCCAGGCGATGGCCTCTCACTCGCGGTCGGGGTCGAGCGCGAGGTAAACCGCCTCGGCCGTCTGTGCCGCCTTTTGGAGATCCTCCACGACCTTCTTCTTTTCCTTGATAAGCTCGTAGGAAGGCTCGAAATTCTTTTTGACGTCCACGCCCAATTTCGAACGAGGGAGATCCTTGATGTGCCCGACGGAGGCCTTCACCTTGAAATTCTTTCCCAAATATTTTTCGATCGTCTTGGCCTTCGCGGGCGACTCGACGATCACAAGAGACTTCGCCATTACGTCATGCTCCTCTCGAAACGACTTCCGGGAAGTGATCTGATTCTACCATTAATTTCAAGTTCCACCAAAACCGAGCTCATTTTGTCCACCGGCAATCCTGACGACTCGCAGAGCGCATCCATATGAAGAGGCCCTTCCAACAAAAGATTTAAAACCCTTTTCTCCTCATCCGAAAACGCCTGCGACGTCTCCTTCGGAAAAAGATTCATGGGAAGACGTAACTCTTCCAAGATATCCTTCGCTGACGTCACGAGCTTCGCGCCGTTTTGAATCAGTCGGTGAGTCCCCTCGCTCATCGGCGAACGGATGTTCCCGGGCACCGCGAAGACCTCGCGCCCTTGTTGAAGGGCGAAGTCCGCGGTGATCAAAGAACCGCTCTTTAAACCCGCCTCGACCACCACAACGCCCTGCGAAAGGCCGCTGATGATCCGGTTTCTTTGGGGAAAAGTCCAGGACGTCGCCCGGGTCCCCGGCGCGAATTCGGAAATAAAGGCCCCGGAATGAGTGATCCTCTTTTTCAATTCGCGGTTTCCGGCCGGATAATCGATATCGATTCCGCATCCCAAAACTCCGATCGTCTTTCCGCCTCCTTCGAGGGCCCCCCGGTGGGCGGCCGTATCGATCCCATAGGCGAGTCCGCTCACGATGACCGCACCCGAACGGGCCAGATCCTTTGCCAGTTCGAAGGCGACTTCCTGGCCGTAAGAGGTGCATTCCCTGGACCCCACGATCGCGATGACGATCGGCCCCGAAAGACACGAAACGTCTCCTTCCCACCAAAGCTGTTTCGGCGGGTCATGAATCTGGCGCAGACTTTCGGGATAACCCGAATCTTCCCTTGAGATAGGAAACGATGAGGTCACAGGGGAGGTTTTTGATCCTTCTGCTGAGGCGCCTGGGTCACCTCTTCCTCATCCACTCTTTCCCTCAGCTCTTTGCCGACCTTGAAGAAAGGCAATTTCTTGGGTTTGACTTCGATCGATTGACCCGTCCGAGGATTTCGTCCTGTATAAGAGCCGTAGTCTTTCACGACAAAGCTCCCGAAACCGCGGATTTCAATCCGGTCACCGTTTTTCATCGCTTCCACCATGGAATCAAAAATCAAATCGACCACGTCTTCCGCCTTCTTCTTCGTCATCTTCCCGATTTCGGACAACTTCTCCACCAATTCCGATTTGTTCATACACGACCCCCCTGCAGGAAATGCCTGTGCAATACCTCAGAATCATTAGTAAAATACCAGTTTGCCGGAAGATGGTCAAGGTGGACTTCTAAAAACCCCTTTGACGCCCTTTCGTTTTCGTTTATCCCTAAACCCTCAAATTTTGTGGACGCCATCCTTTTCGCCCCCATAGCTCAATGGATAGAGTACGAGCCTCCGAAGCTTGGGATGCAGGTT
>CAZWYB010000103.1:0-8383 GCA_964637745.1 uncultured Pseudomonadota bacterium | reverse complement strand
AGACATCGGTACGAATTTTTCGGGGAGAAGAGGGGCAAAGACAATTTCGCGTGTTTTGCCTGAGACGTCCAGATCGATGGAGGTCGTCAAGACGAAGGGGATGTCGTCGTCCATCAGGCGATGGATGCGTACCTCCAGGCTGTCTTCCGCCTGACCTTCTTTGGCCTTGCTTTGGAGCCAGAGGACACCGTCATCGGTCAAGTTGGGACGGCCGACCTCTTGGCCTTTCAGAGACAGCTTCAGGGCCCCTGTCTCCGTCGGGATCGGAAAGGATTCGGGGAGCGAATCCCAACGGAAGGCGCCTTGAAGGGCATGTTCTCCGGCCTTGAGAAAAACTTGGGGATGATTGTCGCGCCAAACGACGGCCGCCGCCTGGCCGTCGGATTTCACCTCCAGCGGCCAGTGTTTTTCATCGCCCGGAAGGGGAACCCAGCCGTCGGCGTAGAGGCGCCAGCTTTGGGAAAAGTGACCGGACTTTTCGTCGAGTGACAAAACAAGAGGTGAGGGCCACGCGCAGGGCCTTTGGGCCTCAATCCCTTGCAGGAAGGGGCAGAGGGCGTCTTCATGTCCGATCAGGACCCAGTCGGTCCAGGCCTTCAAGGGCTCCGGGACTTGATCGCGTGTGATGGGACCTGCGATCGCGGGAGAGACCATCATGACGAGCGCCGCAAGGGCGATGAGGCATTTTTTTATTTTCATGAGGGTCACTCATAACACAGTTGAGAGGTCTCCTCATGTAAAAAGGAGGTAAAAGGTTTTTAGGAAACGATCAGCCCCGCGTATCCGACGACCGATTCATAATCCCCCGTGACATCCCCGCTCGTGGCGTGACGGATGAGTTCGGCTTTCGTCGCACCTAGTTCGTTTGCAGCCACAAGCATCACGGTCGTCGGAATAATGCCGCACATGGAGATGCGATTCTTGCGTACGGCTTCGTAGAGGCCTTCGGGGTTGCGTTTCAGGATCTGTTCGATCGCCATCGCGTCTTTCTTCTCCGTCGTCATCTGATCTTGATAGTGGTTCATGTCGGAACTGGCGACGATCAAGATCGGTTCTTTCGATTCGCGGATCGTCTGGGCCAGCGCGAGCCCCACCTGACGACACGGCTCGAAAGTAACGTAGCTGAGCGTAACGGGGACGAAGGAAAAATCCTTTTTCAGGTGTTGAAGGAAAGGGAGTTGTACCTCGAGCGAATGTTCCGACCGGTGAGCGCCTTCGTCTTCTTCCAAGAGCGCGCAGTTTTTTTGGAACCGGGAGGCGAGCTCTTCATCCACGCGTGCAGGACCGAACGGCGTCGTCCAAGCCCCGCGCGGCCAGAGGGAATAGGGCGCTCCGTCCCCCGTGTGATTGGGAGAGAGGATGATGAGTTTGTCGGGAATTTGAATCTGTCCGTAGACCTGGCCTGCCACCGTTCCGCTGTATTTGTATCCTGCGTGGGGGACGACGACGCCGACGGCGTTTTTCTTCTTCTCCGAATCGACCAGACACCGATCCAATTCACGCCGCAGCGCGGCGGATTCTCCCGGGTAAAACATGCCAGCTACGGCGGGCTTGCGCGTCATCATAATGGGTAATTTACGACTCCCACCGAGAAATCGCCACAAAATCCCCCA
Source organism: uncultured Pseudomonadota bacterium (assembly GCA_964637745.1). Taxonomy (GTDB): domain Bacteria; phylum UBA10199; class UBA10199; order JACPAL01; genus CAZWYB01. The sequence continues at coordinate 6,770 of CAZWYB010000103.1, read as the reverse complement.
AAAAATTAAACGCCGCGACCCTAAGAAAGATGCCTCAATTGTCTAAATCGAGTGATGAGGCATAAGATCCGTTTTTTGGGACTCTTCTTGGCGTGTTCCTTCGGCTTAAGCGGGGGTCTGCGTGGGATCCGTCTCGCCCGAGCCGGCGTGGGTGAGGATGTGGCCGCGGGAGTGGCGGCCGCCGGATGCGCCGCCGCGGCGAGCGGTGTCTTCACGGCCTCCGTTTCCGTCGATCCGCACCATTTGAATTTTCAAGCCGCGGCCGGAGAGCCGCCCTCCGACCCTCAACCGATCGCCGTTCAATGCGTCGACGTCTTATCGGGGGAGGGGTGTGGAGCCTCGATCTCGACGGATCAACCATGGCTTCAAACCGATCACGACGGTTTCTTCGGTGGCGGCGTGGTTGGCGTTCGCGTGGATCCAAGCGCCTTGGATGCAGGAGTCTACGAGGGGAAAATTCACGTCAAATACGATTTAATTTCGATAGACGACTCGGAAGATATTTCGGTCGAGTTGACCGTGGACACGCCACCAAATCCACCGTCCGCTCCACCCGCAAAACCGGACAGGTCTACTTCTTGACCGGCTCCGATGCCTTTACCATCTGAGAAATGGTCTGTCCCGTGTGCTGCTCGCGTGTCTTCTCGGAGCCCTTGAGCCAAGGCATCATCGAACGGAGCGAAGCACCGACCTTTTCGATCAAGCTCGCCTCGGTGGCCTTACGATTTTTCTCTAAAACCGGATTCCCGCTTTCGCACTCCTTGATGTACTCCTTGGCGAATTCTCCGCTTTGAATCTCGCTTAAAATTTTTTGCATCTCTTTGCGCGTCTCTTCGGTGATGATCCGGGGCCCGCGCGTGTAGTCGCCGTACTCCGCCGTGTTGGAAACGGAGTAGCGCATGTTGGCGAGACCGCCGTTGTAGATCAAATCCACGATCAGCTTCACTTCATGAAGACATTCGAAATAGGCGACTTCCGGCTGATAGCCGGCCTTCACCAACGTATCGAAGCCCGCCTTGATGAGTTCGGAGACGCCGCCGCAGAGGACGGACTGCTCGCCGAAGAGATCGGTTTCGGTTTCTTCCTTAAAGGTGGTTTCCAGGACGCCGCCGCGCGTCCCGCCGATGCCCTTCGCGTAAGCGAGCCCGATCTCCTTGGCCTTGCCGGACGGGTTTTGATGGACGGCGATGAGACACGGGACGCCGGAACCTTCTTGATACTGAGAACGCACGAGGTGGCCCGGTCCCTTGGGGGCGATCAGGATGACGTCCAAATCCGGCCGGGGCACGATGCGTTTGAAATGGATATTGAATCCATGGGCCGCGAAGAGGGCGGCGCCTTTCTTCAAGTTCTTCTCCAGATGGTCGTCATAGAGTTTTTTATGGTTCTCATCCGGCACGACGATCATGACCAGATCGGCGATCTTCGCGGCTTGATCGGCGTTCGTGATGACGTTTACGCCCGCCGCCTTCGCCCGGTCGATCGCCTTGCTCCCTTCCCGGAGGCAAACGGAGACGTCGAGCCCGCTTTCCTGCAGGTTCAGCGCATGCGCGTGGCCCTGGGAGCCGTAGCCGAAGATGACGATCTTCTTTCCCTTGAGGGCGTCGAAGCTCGCGTCTTTGTCGTAGTAGATGGTGGCCATGTGAGTCTCCTTACGGATTGATGTTTCTTAGATGATAGGAAGAGGATCGTCGCTTCCACTCTTGTGGGCGATTTTTTTCACCTTGTTGTTGTCGTCGACGAAGACGACCTTGGGTTTGTGCTTCTTCATGGATTTTTCGTCGTAATGCGCGAAGCTCGTGATGATGACCAGGTCGCCCTTTTTCGCCTGGTGGGCGGCGGCGCCGTTGATCTTGATCATGCCGGAACCTTTCGGGGCCGGGATCACGTAGGTTTCGAAACGGTTTCCGTTCGAGACGTTCCAGACATGGATGTGCTCGTGCGCGACCAAGCCGGAGGCCTTCATCAAGTCCGTATCGATGGAGCAGCTTCCTTCGTAATGGAGTTCGGCCTCGGTCACGCGGGCCCGATGGATCTTGCATTTGAGAAGAGTCGTGTACATTGCCACGGGAAAAAGACTAATGTTACCGGTCTAGTTTCGTCAAGGAAGGAAATAAAGGAATGAGGGATGAGGATTTCATGGGAATGGCCCTGGATCTCGCCCGGCTGGGGCTTGGGAGGACATCGCCCAATCCGATGGTCGGGGCGGTGATCGTTAAGAACGGCAAAGTTCTTTCTACCGGTTTTCATCGCAAAGCAGGGATGCCGCATGCGGAGGTGGAGGCAATGAATTCCGTAGGGGCGACCGGCCGGTCGCCCCTACACGGCGCCACAATGTACGTCACCCTCGAACCCTGCTGCCACCACGGGCGCACGCCTCCCTGTACCGACGCCATCATCAAGAACGGCATCAAGGGAGTCGTCATTGGCATGCGCGATCCGGATCCGAAGGTTGCGGGGAAGGGAATCAAGATCCTCAAGAAGGCTGGGCTGAGAATTCGCGTCGGCGTGCTGGAAGAGGAGTGCCGCCAGTTGAACAAGGCCTACGTCAAGCATCGTACCCAAGGCCTCCCCTATGTGATCTTGAAGGCGGCGATGACGGCGGACGGAAAGGTGGGATTCAAAAGGCGTAGGGGCGAGGCTCGTCATCGCCCTTGCAGAATCACCGGACCTGCCGCCATCGAGCAGGCGCATGTCCTGAGGGATCAGGTCGACGCCATCTTGGTCGGCGTGGGAACCGTCCTCTCCGACAATCCTCGTCTCACGACGCGTTTAAAGGGAAGAAAAGGAAAGGATCCGATTCGAGTTATTCTGGATAGTCGGTTGCGAATACCGATAGGGGTCCGTGTCTTAATAAGGAGGGATTCCCCCACGATCATCGCCACGGCGGCCTCCATCCGTCACCCAAAAATTTCCCTCCTTAGAAAAAAAGGCGTCGAAATTCTGTTCTGCAAGAAAGACAAATCGGGACGTATCCCTCTCCTCGCCCTTTTGAAACAGTTGGCGTTACGCGGAGTCCTCAGTCTCTTGGTGGAAGGGGGACCTCGGGTCTGGTCGTCTCTTTTAAGACAAGGACTCGTCGACGAGGCGGTCCTCTTTATCGCCCCCCAGGTCTTGGGGGCCCAGGGCCTCCCGTTTCTGGAAAACGTTCCGGATTCCAAACTTCTCTTCAAGCAAGTCTCCCAAAGGGTCGTCGGATGCGATATGATGATCGAGGCGACCTTCTAAGATTATTTCAGGCGGGGATTCCATTCTCATTCTTGTGGTCTTGACCCCCCAAAAGGGTCGCCTTCGACCCATGGCTTTTTGAAGGGGAAGCTCTGATAAGTTCAATTATTTTAATAAGTTAGTTTGAAGGAGGGGCAGCGCGTCAAATGGCATTTTGTTTGCATAAAATACTTGGACACTTGTCCCTTCTATGAAAAAAATACTCTTTGTTATCCTTGCCATCGGATGCCTTTCCCAGATCTTCGGGTGTGGACCTAACGGCTTGAGCTCCACCGACAACACGCTGAACGGCCAGTGGGTCGCGGAGAAACTGAACGCCCAGGGCGACCGGATCTTGATCACCTTCGCGCCCGTCGGAGGGAGCTCCAATCAGGCCAGCAACTCCTACGGTTATACGGATTATTCCGGCGTTCTTCAGGGAGGCGGTTCCGGTGCCACGGACGCCCAGCGGAACGTCAGCATGATCGCGATCCGGCCGGCCGGCGACACCTACAATGTGGATTCCGGATCCTACACCATCGACGGCAACAAGCTCTCGTTCAACATGAGCCAGATCACGGATTTTTCGGCCCCCTTCACCGTGAGTTCTCCGACGAAGGACAAGCCGGGTCAGCTGACGATCGGGACGGATGTCTACTTCAAAGTGAATGGAACGCCGTCCGCTCCGCAGTTGGGCGGGCAGATTCAGGTGTCGCAGGCGGCTTCGGATGAATCCGTCGGCGTCGGCGCCTTGACGGTGCAGTCGAGCGGAACACCTTCCGCTCCTCACGGACAGGGCCAGCTCGCCGTCAAGGGAGAGGTCTTCGTTCCTGGCGACGTCATCATGGTTCCTGATGGAACGGGAGATTCTTCGCAGGCGGGTCTTTCCATTGAAAGCGGCTCGGCACCGAGCGCCCCTAGCGGTTCTTCGTACCGGGTCTTGAAACTCTCCTTGAACTCCGAAGGCGACAAATCTCAAGCCGCACTGTCGGTCGATTCCGCTCCTCCTTCGGCGTCAGGAGTCAACCTCTCCGCCGCCAAGCAAAGCCCGAAGTCTTTGAACGATGCGGTGACTCATTTGATTAAGCAGCATGACGACCTCGTGGCCTTGACCGAAGACACGATCTTGAATCACTGCCCCGCGCATTTTAAGTGCGGGCACAATTATATCTTGAAGGTCGATTCCCTCTCAGCCCCGAACGATCCTCATTTCAGCAATCAGTGGGGCCTGGACGCGATCCGGGTGACGGATGCCTGGGGGCTTGTCGGCGCCACACCGGCGAAACAGGTGGTGGTCGCCGTCATCGATACCGGCATCGTCAACCATCCGGATCTGGCCGGCCGCGTCCTCATGAGCAGCGGTTACGACTTCGTCCATGACAAGATCGACGGCATCCCGGATCTGGACCTCGATACGACGAATGGGCCCGACAACGATCCGACGGATCCGGGCGACCAGAATACGAAACTGGGTCTTCCCGGAGGGAGCAGCTGGCACGGGACGCACATCGCGGGCATCATCGCCGCGTCGATCGACAATTCCACAGGCATTGCCGGCATTGCGACCAACGTCAAGATCCTGCCCGTCCGTGCGATGGGTTTTCAAGGAAACGGGACGTTGGATGACGTGGCCCAGGCCATCCGCTACGCCGCCAAGTTAAAAAACATCGCCGATTGTGGGCCGTCGTCCTTTACCGAAAACGATTCCGGCCCCACGGGCGGGACTTATTCCATCAACACGGCCTCGGCGGCCTGGACAAGCTGTGATCCCAGTGCGAATCCTCGGCCCAAGGCCGACATCATCAATCTGAGCCTCGGGGCGCCCATGAATCCGGCCGATCCCGGGGCCCAGACGCTGAATGAGGCCATCAATGACGCCTGGAACGCGGGCGTTTTGGTCGTCGCCTCCGCGGGCAACGATAAAAAGGGCCCCGGCTGGTGCATCGATCCGACGAGCAAGGCGTGGGTTTCGAACTCCTCCTGTAATTTTTATCCGGCCGCCAATCCCCACGTGGTGGCGGTCGATGCCGTCAATCCGAACTTGACCTTCGCGAGCGCCTATTCCAATTTCGGCGGCACGTCGGACGATCACACGCAGGTCCGAATCGCGGCCCCCGGCGGTTCCAGCGCCTCGGGCATTTTGAGCACGGTGAATCAGGCCGTGAATGGAGGTTATGCGGAACTCGTAGGGACATCCCAAGCGGCCGGCTTCGTCAGCGGCGTGGCGGCCTTGGTCTGGTCCGAGCATCCCGCTTGGACGGGGACGGCCGGGACCGACAAGGTCAAGGAGGCCTTGAGGACGTCGGCGATCGACTTGGGGACGCCGGGTTGGGACGTCAACTTCGGCTGGGGTTTGTTAAACGCCTGCGGTGCCGTGGTGAAGGGGCGCCAGATCGACGGGGTGGCTGTCTCGGGCACGAGCTCGCTCACCGTGTCTTCGAAAGACATTTCCTTCGGTCCGATAGGCACGACCGATACGATCATCATCGGCAGCGGATGTGGCGGGGCGCCCGTGGCCTTCACGGCGACGAAGTCCTCCAACAGCGCGTGGCTGAAGCCGACCTTGAGCACTGGGACGACGCCGGCGACCTTGAAACTGGACGTCGACCGCACGAGCCTTGCCCAGGGCGACTACACGGCGACGGTCTCGTTGGCCTCGTCGGCGGGAAATCAGACGATCAATGTGACGATGAAGGTCGGTCCCACGAGTTCGACCTCGGGGGCGGATGACCTGACGAACTTAAGAAAGCAGATCGAGAGCTTTCTGTCCGGCGGCGGCAATACGGGCTTCGACAACACCGTCGATATCGGGGAAGTCATCATTCTTTTGATCGACAGCTCGACCGGCAAGGCCAAGTACTACACGAAGACGGACATGACGGCGAATTACAACTTCCAGTTCGGCGGCATCTCCTCCGGCAGTTACTACATCCTGGCGGGGGTCGACCAAAACCTGGACGGCAATATTTGTGTCAGCGGCGAGAGCGAGCCTTGCTTCTCGTATCCGAACCTCGCGAACCCTCAGGTCTTCACGATCGACACGAACACCCATCAAACGGATATTGCGCTGGTTTATTAATACTTGATAACCTGCCCGCGTGTTCAAAGGCATCATCGAAGGAACGGGGCGAATCCTTAAAATCAGGCCTATCGCGAACGGTCGGCGGCTGACCTTTCAGGCGCCCTTCGGCCTCAACTCCGTCAAAAAGGGCGACAGTATCGCGGTCAATGGATGTTGTCTGACGGTCGTTTCCAAGCACGGCAAGGCCTTCGAGGCCGACCTCTCCCATGAGACCCTTGCCGTGACCGATCTCAAAGACGCCCAAGCCGGAGATCTCGTTAATTTGGAGAGACCTTTGCGTCTGGCCGACCGGATCGACGGGCACATCGTCCAAGGTCACGTGGACGCCGTGGGACACGTCCTCCGGGTCCAAAAAAAGGGTGCATCGGTTGAAATCGAGGTGAGTCTCCCCAAGACCTTAAGACCTTACGTCATTTCAAAGGGTTCCATCGCCGTCGACGGTATCAGCATGACGGTCAACCGCCTCCGTCCGGCCAGCTTC
>CAZWYB010000102.1:0-8403 GCA_964637745.1 uncultured Pseudomonadota bacterium | reverse complement strand
AAAACCGATGGCGACACGAGTTGTACCACACCCGCTCGATATGCCCGTCGGGACAGGCCTGGACATGCCCTCCTAACGCCGCCGTCCGGCAACTCCGTAGACAATGCACCGCTTCGCGGACGTGGTCGGGCAACGGGTGGGCCCGTTCGAACTCCGGATAATGCGTATCGAGGAGGTGTTGGAGGACGCGACTGGCCATGAGCCAGGCTTGCCTCCTTCAGGGCCGCCCCGGGGCACGAGGGGCAGGGGCGGATGTTCATGAAACGTTCGATGTCCTCGCGGATCCAATCGGAGTCCGTCTCTTTGTAGCGGCGCGCGAGGTTCGGGATCACGCCCTCGTACTGACTCCAGACGAAGTCTTTTTGTTCATTCAAGTCGTAGGAAAACTGGATGCGTTCCTCTTCCGTGCCGTAGAGGATCACGTTCTGGACCTTTTTCGGCAGCTTCTCGAACGGCTCCGCTAGGTCGAAGCCGTAGTGCTTGGAGAGGGCCTCGAGCATGTTCCAGTAGAACTCGGAGGCGCGCCGTTCCCAGGGGACGATGGCCGCCTCGCGGAGGGATAAGGTCTTGTTGGGGACGATCAGGTCCGGGTCGAAATACATCTTGGTGCCCAGGCCGTTGCATTCCGCACACGCGCCGATCGGGCTGTTGAAGGAAAAGATCTGGGGCGTGATCTCGGGATACGAGACCCCGCAGTCGATGCAGGCGAATTTTTCCGAAAAGGTCAGGGTTTCGCCTCCCAAAACCTCCACGCGGGCGATGCCTTCGGCGTGGCGGAGGGCGGTTTCGAGGGAATCGGCGAGCCTCTGTTCGATCTTGGGTTTTAGGATCAAGCGGTCGACGACCAGATCGATGTTATGTTTCTTTTTCTTGTCGAGCTTGATGTCCTCGTCCAGCTCCTTCATCTCGCCGTCCACCTTCACGCGGACGAAGCCCTGGCCTTTCAACTGCTGAAGCTCCTTCGTGTACTCGCCCTTGCGGTTCCTGACGATGGGGGCCAGGAGGTGGATCTTCGTGCCTTCCTTCAGTTTCATGATCTGATCCACCATCTGGGAGACCGCTTGCGCGGTTATTTTTTTTCCGCACTCATAGCAGTGAGGGATTCCGATCCGGGCGAAGAGGAGGCGGAGGTAGTCGTAGATCTCGGTGACGGTCCCGACGGTCGAGCGCGGGTTGTGAGACGTCGTCTTCTGTTCGATGGAGATGGCGGGGGAGAGCCGCTCGATGGCGTCGACGTCCGGCTTCCCCATCTGCTCCAAGAATTGGCGCGGGTAGGCCGAAAGCGATTCGACGTAGCGCCTCTGACCCTCGGCATAGATCGTGTCGAAGGCGAGCGAGGACTTGCCGGAGCCGGAAAGCCCCGTGATGACGACAAGCTTGTTCCGCGGCATCTCGACGTCGATGCCCTTCAAGTTATGTTGGCGCGCGCCTTTAACGAATAACGATTGAGGTTCCATGCGACCTTTAAGCGTAAAGCCGATTGGTTATCGGATCAACGACAAACTCGTTGCGGGATTTGATTTATTTTTCCGAAACGTCGGGAAGTTGAAGAAATTTACGGGCTTCCTGGATCAGTTTTTGGGTCTGTTCCGGGCGGGAGGCCTCGGCGTAGAGGCGGAGGAGGGGTTCCGTGCCTGAAAGCCGGATCAAAACCCAGCTGTCGTCTTCCAGAACATACTTTAATCCGTCCAAAAGGTTGATCGAGACGATCTTCTTTCCGGCCAGGTTTGACAGACCATTTTGTCTCAACTGCTCTTGAACTTTTTCCCGCTGTTTTTCAGAAAGATGAACATCCTCACGTAGAAAGGAGAAAGGGCCGATCTCCCCCTCGAGCTCCTTAAGGAGCTCGTCCAGCCGCTTTTTGGAAACGGACATGATTTCCAGAAGGAGGAGGGCGCACAGGAGGCCGTCGCGCTCGTAGACATGGGAGGGGATGCCGATGCCCCCCGACTCCTCGCCGCCGATTAAGGGATTCATCTCCAAAAACTTGCCGCAAATGTGCTTGAAGCCGATGGGCGTTTCATGGACCTTGAGACCGTGGCTCGCCGCGATTTTGTCGATCATTTGCGTGGTGGAGACCGTCTTCACGACATCTCCACGACCGCCGCGTTGGATTAGATGCCGGAGGATCAACGCATAGATCTGATGAGGGTTTACGAAGAGACCCGTCTCGTCGACGGCACCGATGCGGTCGGCGTCCCCGTCGGTCGCGAGCCCGACGTCAAAGCCCTTCTCCTTCACGAACGACGTCAAGAGGCCGAGGTTTTTGGCGATCGGTTCCGGATTCAATCCCCCGAAAGAAGGATTGGCCTCGCCATGGATTTCGCTCACTGGGCTTTCCAAAACCGCTTCCAGAAATCCTGATCCGGCCCCGTAGAGGGGGTCGTAGGCGATTTTCCAATTGGAGCGCGTGATGGCTGCTAAGTCGATTTGAGAGCGGAGTTGCCCGACGTAATCCTGCCTCGGATCAAAGAAGGCGATTTTCCCCTCGCGCACGGCCGATTCAAAGGAGACGCGGTGAACGGTGACGCCCGAACCGCATTTCTGTTCGATCTTCGAGGTGAACTCCGGAGACGCCGAACCGCCGTAGCCTTCCTTGAACTTGATGCCGTTCCACTGATAAGGATTGTGGCTGGCCGTGATGACGACGCCGCCCGGAGCTTCGGTCGTTTTGGTGGTCCAGGAGATGCACGGGGTTGGACAGAATGTCTTAGAGAGCAGGACTTTGAAACCATTGGCGACCAAGACGCAGGCGAAGGCTTTGGCGAAGTCTTCCGAAAGATAGCGGCGGTCGAAGCCGATGGGGATGGGAGCTTTTGAGAGAGCCCCCGCGTGAAGGACGTCACAGTAGGCTTGAGCCACCTTCTCGACATTCGCGAAGGTGAATTCATCCCCAATAATTGCGCGCCAACCATCTGTGCCAAATTTGATCGTCATTGGTTGTGCCTCGAAAGTTCCGCCGCCAAACGAATGGCGGCCTCCATGCTCGTCGAATCTGCAATGCCTTTTCCCGCGATGTCGAAGGCCGTGCCGTGGTCCACACTGGTGCGAACGAATGGGAGTCCTAAAGTTATATTCACTGCTTCCTCGAAATGCAAGAGCTTGAGGGGGATCAGGCCTTGGTCGTGATACATGCAGACGACGGCGTCGAACTCGCCTTTGACGGCCCTTCCGAAGACGGTATCCGGTGCAAACGGTCCGAAGATGTGAAGCCCCCTTTTTTGAGCCTTCCGGACGCCGGGAAGGATGACCTTCTTTTCTTCATTTCCAAACATCCCTGACTCGCCCGCGTGCGGATTGAGGGCGGCGACGGCGATGCGCGGTCTCCGGATTCCGAACCACCCCTTCAACGAATCGTTCGTCATCAGAATCGTCTTCAGGATTGTGCCTACGGTGAGCAAGGAGGCGACGCGCGCGATCGGCTCGTGGATGGTGGCGAGCACCACCTTGAGCTTGGGTCCGGCCATCATCATCCGCACGTCGCGGACGCCCGCTAAATTCGCCAGGAATTCGGTGTGGCCCGGATAAGGGTAGCCTGCGGCTCGCAAATGTTCTTTGGAGATGGGCGCCGTCGCTATGGCGTCGATGGAGCCTGTGAGGACGGCATGAGCCGCCTGTTCAATATAGAAACCGGAAAGCTTTCCGCATTGTCCAGGGGTGAGAGAACGCACGTTCTTCCAGTGAAAATATTCCGGATCGCCGAAGACGATCGGATGACAGAGGCGGAGGATGCGAGAAGAACTCAGGGCCTTTCGGACGACTTCCGGCCCGATGCCTTTGGGGTCGCCGATCGTAACCCCGATAATGGGTTTGTACGGGCGATTCAAGAATCGCCCCTACTTTTTTATTTCCACGTAGGTCTTGGTTCTCGCTTCGTCGATATAGTGAACGAGTTCTTCGGAGGATTTCGCCTGCATCAGCTCCATGCGGGCCTTGGTGCGCGCCTCTTCCGAGGCGTTGGGGCCGGCCTTGAGGTTCACGTCTTCGTCTGTCAGATGGATGCGCGGAAAGATGACCTGGCTTAAAAATTTCATCTGTCGGATTTGGGCGCCCAATTCCTTTTTGTATTGGTCAAAGCTCATGCCCTTCTTGGCGAGTTCGTTCTTCAGGATATCCATGCTGACATGGTTGCGGGTGACGACGTCTTGGACCGCCCCGTTGATCTCCTCTTCGCTGGCGTTGACGCCCAGCCGTTCCATCTCGGACTTCAAGAGCTTTTCACGGATCAAGGCCTCCAAGGGATCTTTGGTGGGCGGAAGGCCTTCGTTGCCGGCCAATCTGGCGTTCGCCGATCTTTGCGCGTTGAAGGCCTTTACGTCCGATAGAGTGATGATCTCGTTGCCGACGATTGCGACCACGCGGTCAACCACTTCCGCATGGGCAATAGGTCCTATCAGGACTATAAGACCTATCATGAAAAACGCTGCCTTTTTCATAAGTTCTCCTTCTGCCGGGGCTCGGGCTGCGTCTCCGGCAGGGCCGGGGGCGCGGGTAAAATGAGCCCTTTCAGGGCCTTCTCGTCAACCGATATCTTTTGGTTGCGATAGAGTTGCTCCAGCCAGGCTCGGAGGACGGGCCCGACCTTTTCTTCCTTCAGGCGTCGTTCGATCTCCGGTTTGGCTTCGGAGAGGGTGAGTTGCCGCCCGGGCCTTTTATCCGTGACCCGGAAGATGTGAAATCCGTATTCCGAAGGAAGGACGTCGCTTGTCTGTCCCACGGCGAGCGTGAAACAGGCCTGAATGAAGATGGCCGGGTATTCCCCGCGGGCGATGTAGCCCAAGTCGCCGCCGTTATCTCGGTCCGGGCTCTCGGAATATTTTTGGGCGACGCTCGCGAAGTTTTCTCCGTTTTCCAGGAGACGCCGAATGGTCTCGGCCTTGTCGCGCTTGCTCGTGACGATGTGCCGGCACCGCACGCGGTCCGGTTCACGGAAGAGGGGGCGATAGCGTTGGTAGTAGTCCGCGATCTCTTCCATCGGGATCTTGATCGTGGCGTAGACTTCCCGGTCCAGGAGTTTTTCGATCAGCTTCTTCCTTTTCTGTTTGTCCATCCAGGCGTCGAGAGAAATCCCCCGCTTTCGGAGAGTATTCTCGAACTCGCCCTGGTTGTAGCCGTCGTGAAGCCCGGCCGTCAGCTTCTTTTCCTCATCCGGCGTCAGAATGAGATCCCTTTTTTGGGCCTCTTGAAAGAGAAGCCTTTCTTCGATCAAGTCGTTCAAGAATTTTTTCTTGATGGTGAGGTTGCCTTCCGGATTCGCCAAAAGATCCGGACCGTAATTGTCGGCCTGCTCCTCGAAGGCCCTCCTCAAATCGGCGCCGAGGATCTTCTCGCCATTGACCTCCGCCAAGACCTTCTGATCCGGATCGCTGGTGCAGGATGAAGAGAGCGATAAGGCAACAAGGGCGATGAGGAAGAAGACGCGCCGACGCATGCAGCTTCTTACAGGTGCAGCGTCAGTTCGCGCAACAACTTCTTGGCGGCCTGGAGGGCGAGGTCTTCTTTTTCAAAAGATTGGGTGACGATAAACCGGAAGTCGGGCGTCAGGCGGAAACGTTTGGGCGAGGCGGCGATCCTCTGGGTCAGGAGATCCGGGTTTAAGGGCGACGACGGGTCGAAGGCGTAGACGAAGTGTTTGCCGTCATACCGGATCTGCTTGATGCGAAGTCTTTTGGCGTGAACCTTCAGCGCGGAAAGTTCCAAAAGATTTTCAACCTCCACGGGAGGTTTGCCGAAGCGGTCCCTCAACTCGTCCTCGATCGGATCGACGGCGTCCTCGGAGGGAAGCGAGGCCAGCTTCCGATACAGCTCCAACCGGACCGGGGGGTCGGGGATATAGTCGTCCGGGAGGTAGGCCGGGATCTTGAAGTGGAGCTCGGGATCGATTTCCTCCAACACCTTTTCGCCCTTCAGCTAGTGGATCGCCTTCTCCAGGAGCTCCTGATTGATCTCGTAGCCGACCGCCGTCATGTGTCCTGATTGCGAGGTGCCCAGCATATTGCCGGCGCCGCGGATCTCCAGATCGTAGGTCGCCATCTTGTAGCCGGAACCCAAGTCCGAAAAACGCTGGAGGACGGAAAGGCGCTGGGTCGCTTCGGGCGTGAGCTTTTGGTCTTCAGGGACGAGGAGATAAGCATAGGCTCGGTGTCCGCCGCGTCCGACGCGTCCTCGGAGCTGATAGATCTGCGCAAGACCGAAATGATCCGCATTGTTGATGATGATCGTGTTCGCCGTCGGGATATCGATGCCGGATTCGATGATCGTCGTGCAGAGGAGCAGGTTGAACTCCTGGTGGAAGAAACGGATCATGACCTTTTCCAGGTCTTCGTCCTCCATCTGGCCGTGACCGATCTCGATCTTCGCCTCCGGGACGATGCGTTGCAGGCGCTCTTTCATCTTCCCGATCGTCTCGATCTCGTTGTGGACGAAGAAGACCTGTCCGCCGCGCTTGAGTTCGCGATGGATCGCCTCTTGGATCACTTCCTCCTCGAAAGGCATGACGAAGGTGCGGATGGAGAGGCGATCGGTCGGCGGCGTTTCGATGACGCTGATCGACCGCACGCCCACGAGCGACATATAGAGGGTGCGCGGGATCGGTGTCGCCGACATGGCCAGCACGTCCACGTTCTTTCTTAAACGTTTTACTTTTTCCTTCTGTTCCACTCCGAAGCGGTGCTCTTCGTCGATGATCAAAAGACCCAGGTTCTTGAAGGAGACGTCGGGTTGAAGCAACCGATGCGTCCCGATGATGACATCAACCTTTCCCTCCGCCACGCTCTTCAAAACTTTCTTCTGCTCCGCTACGGCGCGGAAACGCGAGACCATGTCGATCGTCACCGGATAATCCTTGAAGCGTTGGAGGAAGCGCTCGAAGTGTTGAAAGGCCAAAAGCGTCGTGGGAACGAGGAAGGCGACCTGACGCCCATCCAAGACCGCCTTGAAGGCGGCACGGAGCGCGACTTCGGTCTTCCCGTACCCGACGTCGCCCAAGACCAGACGATCCATGGGCCTGTCCTTCTGCATGTCTTGCAAAACCTCGACGATCGCCCGGTCTTGGTCGGGCGTTTCTTCGTAAGGGAAGGAGGCCTCGAAGGCTTCGAAGAGTTCGTTCGGAGGCGAGAAGGGGGTTTTGTGTCCGGCGCTGCGCGCGGCATAGAGATTTAAGAGATCCCCCGCCAGGTCTTGAATGGCCTTGTTCGCCTTGGCCGTGACCTTGGCCCAAGTAACTCCGCCCATCTTGTCCAGGCGCGGCGTCTTGCCGCCGGAAGCCCTTCCGGTGCTGTCGACGCTATCGGAGCCCGTATAACGGTGGACCAAGTTCATCCGATAGACGGGCAGGTAGAGCTTGTCGCCGTCCCGGTACTCGATCAGAAGGAAGTCGTTAGGACTCCCTTCAATCTCCATGCGGGACAATCCACGGTAAAGGCCGATCCCATGTTCCTTATGGACGATCGGATCGCCCGGCTTGATCTCGGCGAAGGAGGAGAGCGATTCGCCCGAGATGGCTTCTTTTACGGCGCGCCGGGTTTTTTGGCCGAAGATTTCCTCGTCCGTCAAAACAGTGAGGCGTTCCGAGGGAAGTCGGAATCCGGCCGAAAGCTCTCCCGCCATGAGGGTCAACGTCGCCGCGTTTTGAGGAGCTTCGGCAAAGCCGCCGGTGAAGACGGGGGGCTCATCGGGCAGGTAGTGGGCGAGGAGGTCGCGGATCCGTTCGGCCTGCGGTTTGGAGCTAGCGACGATGAAGACCCGGTCGGTTTCTTTCCACGTCTTGATCTTGCGCGCGAGGGGCGCCAGGGGCTCGACGCCCTTCTTGCTCCTCTCGATCTCACGACGGATGTCTTCGTGGGTCTCCGTCTCGAACAAGAGGGAGTCCGGACCGGAGAAGACGGAGAAGTCGATCCGACGGAATCCATCCAGAAATTTTTGAAAATCTTCGGCGGAGAGAAGGATGTCTTCCGGGGAGAGGAGGGTTTCCTTACCTTGCACGATCGTCGCCGCCTCCGCCAAGTGGTCCTCGGCGGCGGTCCGAAGCCCCGCGGGATCTTCCGTGACGACGATGGCCTCCGGAGGCAGCCATTCCCAAAAACGCGTCGGCTTTTCGTAAAAGAGGCGGGTCCAGGTTTCGATTCCGGGAAAGGGGATGCCTTCCTTCACCTTTTCGGCGAAGGCGAACCAGTGAGAGCGGGGGAGATCTTTGGCCTCGGCCACGCGCCGCGCCTCGCGCGTAAAATGTTCCTTCGCCGTCTCGTTCAAGACGACCTCCCGGACAGGGATCAGAGAGACGGAATCCGTCTCCGATTTTGGTTCTAACGCTCGTTCCGTCTTCGGATGCAAGGCCCGGCTCGCCTCGAAGGTGTCCTCTATCCATGCGATGCGCTCCGGGAGCCGGTCCTGGGTCCAGAAACG